>CAYOYL010000032.1:0-32778 GCA_964408175.1 uncultured bacterium | reverse complement strand
CATAGGTCTGTGTGCGGGACAATTTACGACCCTGAATCAGGGGATGCCCATCTTTATGGACAACAACCCCGAAAGAATAGCATTTGCAAAAAAACTCGGATTTGCCGCCTTTAATCCGGACGATGTAGGCTTTGATAAAGATATTAAGTCTGTGGCACCCGAAGGTGTTGACCTGATATATGACACTACGGGGGTGCCTGCGGCGATAGACAAAGCAGTTGAACATGCGAAGCAGTGGTCCAGGATACTCCTGCAGGCACAGTACTTTGATAAGGAACACAGGACCATTGACCTTGACCAGATAAAAATAAAAGAAATAACAATTAAAACAACTATTGGAGTTGATGAAAATGACTGGGATGCAACCTTCACAGAGATAAAGAAGAGGCGGTTGAAGATAGAACCACTTATCACCCACAGGTTTGAAAGTAAGGATTGTTTGAAAGGATATGAGTTATTACTGAAAGGCAAGCCCTTCAATATGGGCATAGTTTTTAACTGGGAGGATACGCAATGAATAAGGTATATAGGATAGAGAATGCAGAGTTTGAGAGAAGGTGGAAAGAGGTTCAGAGAGGCGTAAAGGAGAAAGGTCTGGATATGCTTATTGCACATTCGGCTGAGGCGGACTTTGCCAACGTAAGGTACCTTTCTAACTACTGGCCTATATTTGAGTGTGCAGGAGTGATTGTCCCGAGGGAAGGTAATCCTGCCCTGCTTATAGGCCCTGAGAGCGAGACCTTTGCAAAAGATACCAGCCGCATCCAGAAGATATACAAACTGGTGGAATACAGGGAAAGTGCAGAGCCTGAATACCCGGACATCAAGGTGGACACCTTTTCCTCCATCTTCAAGGAGATGTTCGGCGATAGTGTAAAGAAGATAGGACTTGCCAGTTATCAGATATTCCCTCTGCCTGTTTATGACGGCATTAAAAAAGCAGCCCCGAAGGCTGAACTGATAAAAAGCGACGAACTGATAGTCAACCTGCGTATAATAAAAAGTCCGGCCGAAATGGAAATGTTACAGGAGGCTTTTCGCATATCCGAGGTAGCCCTTGAGAAGACTCTGCCCTTAATGAACCCGGATATGACAGAACTGCAGGTGGTCGGCATCATAGAAAAAGAATTGTATTCTGAAGGTGCGGAGTATGAAGGACACCCCCAGTATGTGCTGGCAGGGAGAAATTCCAATCACGCCATAGGCAGGCCAGGATATGCAAAACTGGGCAAAAGCAACCTGATACAGTTAAACATAGGTGCTCGTGTCTCAGGTTATTCATCCAGTGTGGGCAGACCCGTCTGTATAGGCAAAATGACGCCTGATATGAAAAAACTGGTGCAGGCAGGGCTGGATATGCACCTTAAGACGATGGAGTGGATGAGACCGGGGATAAAGGCAAACGAGGTCGTAAAAAAATTTTATGAGTACGGGAAGAAAATCGGCGTGGAGAAAAACATCCTTTACGGACCCTGCCACGGGCTGGGTATGATGGAAGTGGAAAGGCCATGGATGGAGTCTCACTCGGACTATCTGCTTAAAGAGAATATGACCTTTCAGGTAGATACCTTCCTGTACTGTGAAGACTATGGACTCAGGTGGGAAAACGGCGTTGCCATAACAAAAGACGGGGTGAAGCCTTTTTCAGACAAACTTAACAGGATAATAGAGCTGTAATTTCTCGTTTGTTGTTATTGCGAACCCCGATTATTCGCGTGGCAATTTAATTGAGATTGCTTCGCAAAAAACGCTCGCAATGACAAAAGACGGCGGGGAGGGGGATAAGATGAGATATGAGATGCTCTTTGCGGAAGAGTTGAGAGAATCTATCAAGAAAAATACACCTGCGGTACTCCCTGTTGGGGTACTGGAGTATCATTCTGAACATGCAGTATTCGGGGTTGACACGCTTTTGATTGTCAGGGCTCTGGAAATTATAGAAAAGGAGATGGACGTTATAATACTGCCTCCTTTTTATTATGGAGCAGGCAGTTACGCAGTAGAGCCGCCTGAAAACTATGGAACGGTACAGGTGCCGGGACAGACACTTCACCTCTTTGCAAAAGACCTTTTCAAGGGTTTACTCAGGATAGGGATGAAAAATATCCATATCTTCATACACCACCAGAGCGAAAACTTTGTCTCCGGGATGCCCACAGACCTTGCTTTCAGGTTAGCGGCACGGGAGTCCATCTTTGAATACATTGAGGATAAATGGGGCGAGGGATGGTGGGGCAATGACAGCATGAAAGACTATTACTCAATGCATGCGGAGGGCTCAGACCCGTTTAACTGGATTAAGGTGCACCCCTTTATGGATACCGAGACGCAGAAAAAGTTTCCCATAGACCATGCAGGTAAGCAGGAGACCTCGCTGATGCTCGCATTCTGTCCTGAAGGCGTTGATATGAAAAGGTTTTCGGGGGAAAAGTGGTACAGTGCAAGTGCAAAAGATGCCTCCCTTGAATATGGGAATGCCGCTAAAGAACTCATACTGAAAAAAATGAAGGAAATCCTGAAGGCATAATACAACTAACCTGACAGAAGAGAGACGGCACGGGCTGTACCTATTATTCCTATCAGTACCACAAGGATAACTGTAACTCTGGCAAATTTCTCCTCCGGCAGGGTGTTTTTCACCCTGATGCCGAGTACTGCTCCTGCCAAAGATGGTAAGATACCCAACAGCACTATCTTAAGGTTGAGCGGGTTGAAAAGGCCGTTGATAAAATAGAGTGAGTTACCTATAACTCCATTTAAGACAAAAAAACCTATCAGCACAGCCCTGAAGGTATCCTTTTTAAACCCGAGGGCCATCATAAGGAAGATAAGAGGGGGACCTCCCATTGCTGCTGTACCTGAAAGGAAACCACTTATAATGCCGGCGGTGAAAAATGTCGTTCTGGTCTCCCTGATTTTTGGTTTGAACCCGAAAAGGAAAAGGATACCGAGCACAAACGTTACAATGGATATCAAAAGGCGTATGATATCCTGGTTAATATACTTCAAAGTGAATACACCTACAGGTAAACTGATAAACGAGCCGATTATTATTATGGATATCTTTTCCCACCGTACCTTTGCACGCACCTCATAAAGTATTATCAGATTTGACAGACAAACGATAATTGCAAAGGAGGGTACTATAAACCTCGGCTCATAAAACATCGTCAGAAGTGGAACAGCGAAAAGTCCACCGCCAAACCCCCCGAGAGCCTGAATAAAGAGTGCGAGAAAAAAAATCACATATGCCATTTTCAGTTTACCGAATAAAAAGAGAACCAGCAAAGATGACGAAAGACTGTATGAACATCCCGGCACAGGGAATCATGGTGAACAGCAAAGAAAAAGATTTTTTCATCATCTTATCTCTACTACCTCCCCTGTTCTTATTGACTCTTCCGCCGCAATGGGTATAAGGGTGCTGTAGAGCACATTCTGTATGCTTGTAAGAGGTTCTCCTTTTCCAGAGACCGCATCAAAAAAAACCTTATGCTCCTGCAGAAAACCTGAATGTCCGCCCTCCTCTTCCAGTCCGGAAACCTTATATACTGTATGTTCACTCTTTTTTACAAACCTCGGCATTCTGCCATTCCATCTGATATCTTCAGGTTTTTCCCTTGACCACAGATGCAGGAGATTATCTTTTTCTTCAGTTTCCAACCGTCCTTTATCTCCTATCAGTCCTATCTCCAGACAGTTATCTGCAGTAGAGGGAGCAAACATGCAGAGAGACAGAGAAGCCCTGAGACCACCCTCATATTCAACTGTAACAAAGGCATTGTCCTCAACGTCATCCTTTCCCAGCACGTTTACCACATTTTTACCGCCGAAGGCAACAACCTTCAGCGGCATGGCATTAAGATACCATGTCATCAGGTCAAAGTGATGGGAGTTCTTGTCCACCATAGCGCCGCCTGACTTATCCCTATGCTGTATCCAGTTGTCTATCTTGGGAAGGAACGGTCCCCTGAACTCCTTGCACCATGCCATTACAGGCCTTCCTATGACACCTTCTTCTATCAGACCCTTTATCCTCGCATAATAATCGGAATATCTTAATTCAAGGCCTATCATTAAGATGCGTCCGGCCTTCTCCTTTGCCTCAAGCATTCTGTATATATCTTCCGCCTTCGTTGCGACAGGTTTTTCACAGAATACGTCTTTACCTGCCTTCAAAGCATCTATTGTCACCTGCGAATGAAGAAAATTCGGCAGTGAGATAAACACCGCCTGAATCCTCTTGTCTTTTATTATCTCTCTATAGTCAGAAAAACAACTGACCCCTGATGGAGATTCTTTCCTTGCAAGGGATAGTTCTTCAGAAGATGTGTCACAAATACCGGTTATCTCCGCAACATCTTTGTACTGTTCCGCAACGGTTTTTATATGGTTCCTGCCCATCATCCCTGTTCCTATAAATCCCACCTTTATCTTGTCCATTTACTCTCCCTTTTCCATTCTTTGAGAAATGACCTATGAATGTCTCTGTTATTTTAAAGAACATATTTCGGAGACTGAAGTGTCTCCTCAGTCGTAATGATAGTGTAGTCTTTGTCCCTAATATATGTTACAGGACAGTCATCCCCCGGGGCACCGAAAAGAGCCATTCTCAAAACAGTGTTCGCCCAGTCAATCCCGGGTATGTCGTTGCGGCAGTAAATAACAATCCTTCCCGCGCTTAAAATCTGACGCATCCCCAGTGTATATGCCTTCCTCGGGTAACATGCAAGGTTGCCGCCCACATGAGACCTTATTGCATTAATGGTCAGGGTTGCAGGATGTAAATAAACCATCCTCGGCTCGCTATCTTTAATGTCTGGCTCCGGTTCATTGAAGGCAAGGTGCCCTGTAATCCCCAGACCTGCATAACAGGTATCTATCCCGCCTCTTTCTTCTATTATCCCTTTCAGATTCTGTATGTTGAACTGGTCGGGGAAAAAAACGTTCTCCTTTTTTAACCCGGCGCCTGAAATCCTGCTGAAGAAGAGAGATTCCATCACACCCTTGAAACTTAAAGGATGTTCCGGCGTTAATACATTCCCGCTATCATCGCAGTACTCATCCATAAAGAACAGGTGACTGTTTCCGAGGGAAATCTTTCTTTTCCCGATTATCTCAGCCAGAAGAGGATACTGGCCTGTCGGACCTACAGGCAAGATAAGTCTGGTCGGCATTGACCTGCCGTTATTATTCTCTATCTCGGACGCAATCCTTTCTGCAAATTCCCTGTGAAGTTCATCAAGGTTTTTAAGCACAACAAGCCTGTCTCCAGATTTTTTGACCACATCTTCCGGAGAGATTTGCAGCAACATTCTTATCTCCTCTCTTCTGCTCATGGTAAAACCCTCCCTGTCTTCAGATTTGGCCAGCGGGGACAGACCTGAAAACCTTCCGCATACCTCACACCTGACTGCCAACCACGAAACTTCGCTGTATCCTTCACAATCTCTATCATATCCAGACCCCCTCTCTTCTCAAGGTTGATGAACTGGCTTTTATGTTCTTTCAACATCTGCAGTTTCTTATCCATAGTTCCCGTGATGTCAACATATTCCGTAGGGACAAAACCAATCCCCGCAAGTGTATCCATATAGTAGACAACAGGTATCAAATTAACAGGTTTATGCGCTGTTTTAAATCCCATTGAACTTGAAATGTAGGTACTATCAGTCACCTCTTCTGCAACCACTTTATGGTCGGAATGATAATCACCGGGGAGATGGGTAATGACGACATCAGGTCTTACTCTTCTTATTAAATCAACCACTGCATTCCTGAGTTTCATACCTACGGTGATTTCGCTATCCGGAAAACCGAGAATAACAGACTGTGCACCTATAACCTTTGCGGACCTTTTTGCTTCTTCTCTTCTTATCTCTGCCGTACCAACATTTCTCTCAGGTTTCCCTCCCTTATCTCCAGAACAAACTGAGACCATTATAACCCTCCAGCCCTGCTGACTGTACCTTGCCAGAGTTCCACCGCAAAAAATCTCCAGGTCATCAGGATGAGCCCCCACTCCCAGCACTGTCTTCATAACAATCTCTCCTCAAAACCTTGTTAATGTTTTTTTTACTCCGTCCCGTTTTAGACTTAGAATAGTATAAAATGTATACGAATATTGTCAATATGGCAAAAAGGGGACAGGCTACTTTTTCATGTTTACGCAGCACTCAGCCTGAGGCTAAATCAGTGCCGCAGTATTTACAACCGGAACGAAAAGAGATACTATTTGTTAAAGATTAACAGGATGTAAATCGCGGTCACCTGAAAATGCAGAGGGAGCACAATGGGAAAATACGGGTATTTTGATGAGGAGAAAAAAGAATATGTCATAACAGACCCCCTACCTCCAAGGCCTTGGATAAATTACCTCACAAATTCAAGGATGGGTGCATTTATCAGCCAGGGGGCAGGAGGTCTTGCATGGTATCACCAGCCTGTCAGTGGAAGAATATCCAGATATAACTTTATGGTCCTTCCTGAAGACAGGCCGGGTTTTTATATATACATAAGAGAGGAAGACGGGACATACTGGAATCCATCATTCCAGCCATGCCAGACCCCTCTCAACTTCTGGGAATGCAGACATGGAATGGGATATACAAAATTTCTTGCCCGGCATAAGGGGATTAAGAGTGAACTGACATTTTTTGTCCCGCAGGACGAGGATGTCATGGTATTTGACCTGAGGGTAAAAAATACAGACAGGTATAAAACAAAACTTTTTATATCCAACTATCTGGAATTCAGCCTGTTTGAATATTACAAGGAGGTTGTCGGATGGATTGTACTGCGTAACCAGATAAGATTCCTTTACAACAGGGAAAAAAACATTATTAAATACTACTACTTCGTACACGAAGCAGAGAATACAAACCCTGTTTTTCTCACCTCTACTCCAAAACCGGACTGTTTTGAATGCGACAGGCAGAGGTTCATTGGAAGAGGAAGAGATACATCCAACCCGGAATCAATAGAAAAAGGGACACTTTCAGATTCGCAACTGCCTGGAGGAGGGGTGGGGATAGCAAGTCTTGGATACCACAT
Organism: uncultured bacterium; assembly: GCA_964408175.1. Lineage (GTDB taxonomy): Bacteria > Ratteibacteria > UBA8468 > B48-G9 > JAFGKM01 > JAFGKM01. The sequence goes on along the minus strand of CAYOYL010000032.1, from coordinate 25,725 downwards.
TGAACTTGCCCCCGGCGAGGAGAAAAGGATTATATGGACACTGGGAGCCGGTAAAAAATGGGAGGATGCAGAGATGCTCGCGGAAAAATACCAGGACCCTCAGTCCGCAAACGAGGGGTATAAAAAAACCTGCGATTTCTGGGATAGTATCCTTTCCATACTCAAAACTGACATACCTGACGGAGAGATAAGAAATATGGTCAATATATGGAACCCTTATGGTTCATACGCTACGTTTTTCAGGGACCGCGACATATCTACGGAACTCCCCGGCTTCGCAACAGGGATAAGGTTCAGGGATGCAATGCAGAACAATATGTCTATGTGCACGCTGCATTCTGATACAGCGAGGGAAAGGACAGAACTGCTCCTTGCCCACCAGAGAGCAGACGGAAGCGCTATTGACAGATTTCTTCCCGGAGACAAAGAAAAACCTGCTTCCTCAGGGGCACAAAGATGCGACAACTCTGTATGGCCCCCTATAACGGTATATCTTTACCTCGGGGAAACGGGAGACCTGAATTTTCTCAACAAAAAGATTCCTTATATGGACAAGGGAGAAGATACTGTATACAACCATCTTATGGCAGGGCTAAAACAGATTGTAAGGGACAGCGGTCCGAACGGACTACCTCTGCTGAAAGGGAGGGATTGGGACGACCATCTTGAACTCTTCAAAGAGGAAGGTGCAGAGAGTGTTATGACTACTCAGAACTGGTGTTATGCCGCAAGACAGATGAAAGAAATATGCAATAAATGCGGTAAAAGCGAAGATGCATCATGGATAGACCGACAACTGAAAAATTATACCCTCACTCTCAATACGGCCGCATGGGATGGAGAGTGGTACAGACAGGTCCTTTTCACGGGGGATAAGGTTCCTCTCGGCAGCAGAAAAAGAAGGGAAAACAAGATTTACATAAATACTCAGGCATGGGCAGTTATATCAGGCACGGCTCCGGAAGAACGGGCAGTTCTGTGTATGAATAAAATGAGGGAGTATCTGAACACCTCTTACGGGATAAGGTTCCTCACACCTCCTTATACAGGCATACCTGAACCTGAAGACCCTCTGGTATCAAACGGGCCGGGGCTGGGAGAAAACGGCGGCGTTTTTGTGCAGGCAAACTGCTGGGCGATAATGGCTGAAACGTTTCTGGGTCGGGGAGATATTGCATACGAATACTACAGAAAGATTGCCCCTCCAATAATATCCGAAGAAATAGGGCCTGATATCTACCTGAATGAACCCTATATGTATTCCTCACACATTGTGGCAGAACCTGACATCCGTAAAGGGATGGCAAACCTCAGCTGGTTAACGGGCTCCGTCAACTGGATGTATATCGTTGCCACACAGCATATCCTCGGGATAAGACCCACCCTTAACGGGCTTACTCTAAAACCCTGCATACCTTCGGAATGGGAGGGCTTCAGGGCAAAAAGGATATACAGAAAGGCCCTCTATGACATATCCGTAAAAAGGGGTACGGTTAAAGAAGAAAGGTTAAAGGTAGATGGCAAGCCTGTAAGAGGAACTTTAATCCCCGTTGTCCCTGAAGGCAAAGAAGCCCAGATAGAGTTATTAATACCAAATTGATTTGCTCTGATTGTATGTTATAATTACCCGTTGAAGACTGGGACAATAAAAAATCTGTTTTTTTACAGGAGCATAAAATGGGGAAAAAACAAGTGCCTTTTGATATCAGAATTATACGCTCGCCGTGGAGCGAATTTTACGGAAGGGAGATAGAAGATTCTCTAAAAACCCATCCTGACAGTTACCTGAAAGAGGTGGCCAGAGAGGGGTTCAATGCAGTATGGCTGCACTGCATACTCCGCGACATCGTTCCCTGTAACGCCTTCCCTGAGTTCGGACAGAAGGGAAAAGAGCAGATTCCTGCCCTGAAAAAGATGGTGGAGAAAGCTGCCAAATACGGGCTGAAGGTCTTTCTTTATTTTTGTGAACCCCGCGGATTCAGGGAAGAAGACCTCTTCTGGAAGAACAATGAAGATGTGAAAGGACAGCCTGCTCTTTTCCGGGCAGCAGGAGGGTTCAGCGGTAGATACTTCGCTCTCTGTTCAAGTACGCAAAGGGTAAAAGACTACCTTTATGAGAGCAGTTACAACCTGTTTAAGAGCGTACCGGGACTGGGAGGCGTCTTTATGATAACGGCAAGTGAGTTTCATACCCACTGCTATTCCCACTTCCCCAGATGGCAGAAAAAATTTACCGACCAGAATATGAAAGACTGGGCGAAACATTCCTTCCATTGTGAGAGGTGCGCAAAGAGGGAGCCTTCAGAGGTGGTTGCAGAGATAATCACGCTCATAAACAGAGGGATAAAAGATGCCAGTCCGAAAGCAAAGGTTATTGCATGGAACTGGAGTTGGTACATCATTGAGCCTGACCCGCAGAAAAAACTTATCGGCCTTCTGCCGAAGGATGTTATTCTGCAGGGAGATTTTGAAAGGGGCGGTTTTAAAAACGTACTGAACAAACGGCTGGATATAGATGAGTACAGTTATTCATATACAGGACCCTCGCCGAGATTCAAAAAACTTTTTCACCTTGCAAAAAAACGCGGGATGCAGGTAACCGCAAAACTGCAGATGGGAGCAACGCATGAACTTGTGACCGTACCTTACATTCCCGTCCCATACATAATGGCAGAGAAGATACACAGGATGCAAAAACTTGGCGTGGACGGTTATCTTGGATGCTGGATATTCGGAGGCAATGTCTCTGTAATGAGCAAGGTCATCGGGAAGATGTCTGTTAACCCTTCCTTAACACCTGCACAGGCAGTAAAAGAGGTTGCTGTTGAGGAGTTCGGGGAACAGGCATCTGTATATATTACAAAAGCATGGAGGCAGTTTTCTTCTGCATGGAATACCTATCCCTTCAGCATACCGTTCCTTTACTCTGCACCCATAAACTATGCCACTGCATATCCTTTTGAACTTTCAGCAAAAGAAATCCCCGCGATACCCTCATGGCTGCCCCTGCCCAAAGATAGGAAAGGACACCTTCTCGTGGGAGATAATCTGAAAACATGGCTCACGCCTTTTACAGCAGGGTTTGCTGTAAAGGCCTTCGGGAAACTTCTCTCAGGATGGGAGAAGGGGATAGAGATACTTGAAGAAGGAGCCAAAAAACAACAAGACCACAGATACCAGAAAGAGATGGATATGGCAGTACATATTTCCCTGTTGATAAGAAGTACGGTCAACATCATTAAATTTTACCCCCTGCTGAAGAAGTATAGAAAAGGTCTGCCCGGAACAAAAAAACTTCTTTACAATCTTTTACAGGAAGAGATTTCCATTACAGAAAAAGACAGGGATATCATAAAGAGAAATCCTGACTTCGGTTATCATGCGGAGGCACATACCAATTTCATAACAGAGTCAGACCTTGACTATAAAATCAAACTTCTCAAAAAACAAATCAAGACCCTGCGTTGTAAATCAAGCATCAAGAGCCCTCAGGAGAGAGCCGCAAGGTAGGGTTAAATACACGGGAATTATTAAATGGTTCAGCCATTATTGTCCTGTTATATCTTTATTCACCACAACCTGTATCAGATTCATCTCCGCACCCTACCTGAAACAGACCCTTTTAGAAGAGATTCAATCTCCTGCCGGGTTACGTAGTTAAAGTCACCCTTTATGGAGTGTTTCAGACAGCCTGCAGATGTTGCAAATCCAACAGCCTTTTCGGGCTTTTGAAGGTCATCAGAGTTCAGGGCGTATATTAACCCCGCGGAAAAAGAGTCACCGCCACCCACCCGGTCAACGATATCCCTTATGTGATAAGGAGCGTATTCACCCGCATCATTCAGCGGTGCGAAGTACGCCCTGTCCTCAGACCTGTTGAACAACATACCACCCCATCTGTTATAATCGGCTGAGATGTTTTCCCTCAGTGTAAAAGCAACCTTCTCCACATCCGGAAACTGCATGATAATTTTTCTGGCAACGTATTCATAGGCAGATGCATTGATTTGCCCTTTCTCCACAGAAGTTCCTTTTGCCTCTATCCCCAGGCAGTCCTTTGCATCCTCTTCATTGGCAATAACCAGATTGACAGATGGAAGTATGGAGGCTATACACTCACGTGCAAGTTCTTCAGGCTTATAGCCTTTCTTCCAGCGCCAGAGTTTTTTGCGGAAATTTAAGTCGCAGGAGACCTTCATATTTCTCTCTTTCGCCTTGCGTACTGCCTGAAGCACAGAGAGATAGGCACTTTCGCTGAGCGCCGGTGTTATCCCTGTAATGTGCAGCCAGTCCATCCCTGCCATTGCACCGTCAAAATCATAGTCTCCCGGTTCTGCTAACGAGATACTGCTGCCTTCCCTGTCGTAAACAACATTGGAACTTCTCTGATTTGCCCCCGTTTCCACAAAGTATATACCCAGACGCCCCTTTTTAAATAGCAGGATACTGCCCGTGTCAATACCCAATCCCTTAAGGGTTGCTATCACACACTCTGATATCTGATTGTCCGGTAGAGCAGTCAGATAGCGTGCTTCCGCCCCGAGCATTGCAAGGGAAGCACATACGTTTGCCTCTGCTCCGGCAAAAGTTATGTCTACTTTTCCCGGCATAGATTGTCTGAAGCGGAGATGTGATTCAGGAGATATCCGCATCATAATTTCACCAAAAGTCAGGATTTTCATACCTTCAGCCTCCTCTTTGACCGTTTATTTTAGCAGGCAGGCAGCATTTGTCAACCCAAATCTCAGAAAGAAAGAGATTAAAGAAAAAGATTGATATGTTAAAATTTTAGATACAGGACATGTTTATGCAATCTTCCCGGAAATACCCGGGATAAAAAAGCCTGCGGCTACCTTAATCAGAAATTATTGGAGAGCACGGCTGCACTTGTTTTTCTCGTTGAAAGGTGCTAAAATAATGCTATGTCTGTAATGCAAAACCTCATCAAGCCGACCTACAAGGAAAAGTCATCCATACCCTGCGGAATGGAGAAGTATCTGTGGGAACATAAGAAAACCGCTCCACTGGAAAAAATAATCTTAAGGGTACTGCAGTATGGAAGTTTTAAGGAGAAAAAAAAGATATATATCCTCTATCCGTCAGAAACCTTTTTGACAGCGGGGAAGTATCCAGAGATTAAGAGAGGGGTTCGTTTCTGGATAAAGAAGACTACGGGAAGTTGCAGGAATGGATAAAGACAACCCTCTATTCTCTGATATAGTAATCAGAAAACAGCGTTTTTCTTTCAGAATATAATAAAAAAATGGACAAAAAAATAAAGGTTTTGTGGAAAGAGACACCAAAAAAAGGAAGTATTGAGGTCGTTTATGGAAACCTGTCTTCAATCAAAATATCTAAAGGCAACGGGACTGCAAAGAGTGACATCTTTGAATTTACAGGGGTAGAAGGAACACTGACCCTTTCTATCTCTGATGCAAAGGTATCTACTGGAGCCTTTGCCACAATCGTTCGGGTTCTGTCAGATAAAAACCCATTTTCATTCTTCCTGCGCGATGCACTTCATCCTGACAATCCGATATGGATACCTGAGTATGGCGTTGCCGTCACAACCTGTCAGGATAAAAGACCATATGATAAGATAGGCCAGGACATCAAAAACAAAAATGCACTCTCGGACTTTGCAAGGTTTGCGTCAGAACCTGAAGAGAGTTTTGAGTCAGCCTCAAAGAAGAACAGAGACCAGTACTGTCCCACCTGGCTGGGCATCTCAAGAGATATCAGGATATTCCGTTTTGGTTATCAAGAAAGTGTTGGATACTTTGGCAGGATTGTCCCATGCTATCATTCCTTCCGTAATGAGAAACTGCAGAACTCCGACATCCTTTTTGTAATCGGACAGGGGGCCTCCTGCCGTACGGATATAAAAAGACACCTGGAAGACGGATATATGCCCATCTTACGCGCTGTGCAGAAAGAGCAGTCTATGAACTATAGAATAACGGCATTTGCATCACTTGAGACGCAACCCCTGACGGAAGAAGCAGTAAAAGGCTCACACTATCTTGCCGCCTACGCAAACTCAGGTGGAAACATGCTTAAAGAAGAGGACAGAAAGGCAATAAAGAAACTCCTTGACAGAGAGATGCACCACAGAGAAGAAGAGGTGGTTCTTTTAACACGGGTGGAAGCAGTAAATACAGGAAAGGTACCCTGTTATGCATGGTTTAAGACACCTTACACCCATAAAACCAGATTTAACGGGAAAGGATTTACCCTGATAGACAAAGAGGTGATTGCCGTTACCCGCCTGAACGGAGAGCCGTCCCATGATGAAGAGATATCTGTACTTGTGCAGCCCGGGGAAAGAGTTGTTCTGGAAATGCTCGTCCCTCACTCACCCATTAGTGAAAAAAGAGCTATGGAACTACAGAAACTTAATTTTGACCACCACCTGCAGTACACAAGGAGATACTGGGAAGGGAAGATTAAAACTGCGGCTGGTTTCAGACTGCCTGAAAAACCAATAGATGAATCTGTTAAGGCAGGACTTCTGCACTGCGACCTTGTGGCATATGGCAAAGAACCTGACGGCCCTGTCGCCGCAACAATAGGATGGTACAGTCCCATCGGTACAGAGAGTTCCCCGATTATCCAGTACTTTGACTCTGCAGGCTGGCACAGACTGGCTGAACGCTCAATACAGTTTTTCTTTGAAAGGCAGTACAAAAATGGGTTCATCCAGAACTTTGCAAGATATGAAAGTGAAACAGGCCCACTGTTATGGACCGCTGGAGAACACTACAGGTATACACGCGATAAGAAATGGCTTAAAAAGGTTATGCCCAACATCAAGAGAGCGGTGGACTATATACTGCAGTGGCGGGAACGGAACAAAAAAGAGGAATACAGGGAAAAAGGGTACTACGGGATGGTTGACGGAAAGGTTGCTGACCCTGATGACTACTACCACTCTTTCTTTCTTAATGCCGGCAGTTACATAGGGCTGAAAAGGATATCAGAGGTAACAGAGGATATTGAGCCTGAATACTCCAAAAGACTGAAAAGAGAGGTTGAGGAATACCGCAGGGATATAAGATACGGTTTTTACTATTCGCAGGCACGTGCTCCTGTGGTCCCATGCGGCGACGGTTCATGGGGACCCCTGATGCCTCCATGGGTTGAATACAATGGAGGAATTACACTCTACGCCGATGGAGGAAGATGGTTCAGCCACGAAGCATTTGCCTCCAGAAGCAGCCTTACCGGTCCCATCTGGCTGGTAATTAGTGAGGTACTCTCCCCCGAAGAGATAGGAACCACATTTATGCTTAAGACCAACCAGTTCCCTGTCACCCTTGACAACGCATGTCTCAGCCAGCCATACTACAGCCGGCATGACCTTGCACACATCAAGAGAAGAGAGGTAGAGAGTTTCCTGAGGTGTTACTATAATCAGTTAACAGGCCTTATGGACAGAGAGACCTATACCTTCTGGGAACACTATTCTGGACACAGTCAGCACAAGACACATGAAGAGGCATGGTTTTTAATGCAAACAAGGTGGATGCTTTATATGGAAAAAGACAGTTCAATAAACATCTTTCCGGCAGTTCCACGCAGGTGGTTTGAAGACGGCAAAAGGATAGAGGTAAAGAATGCCTCAAGTTACTTCGGCAGGGTATCTTTTGCTTCTGTCTCAGAACTGAGTGATAAAAGGACCATAACAGCATCCTTTGAGTCTCTCTCGAAAAGGAAGCCTGAAAAGATAAGGATCAGAATCCCCCATCCTGATGGAAAGAAACCAAAAAAGGTTGAAGGAGGCAGTTATGAGCCTCATTCAGAGACAGTGGAGGTTGCCGGGTTTAAGGGAAGGTGTTCAATCAGACTGTATTTTTAATTCCTACCGCTTAAAATCTTTTTGAAGTTCTGTCCCATTGCAGGGATGAGTTCTTTATCAGGAAGTGGGATAGAGAGGAACCTACCAAGTTCCCATGCCAGACCGTGTGCACCTGTGTCGCTTCCGAAAATAACCTTATCAATGCCGACGCTTTTAATTGTATCCAGCCAGTCTGCCGGCGTCGTGAAACTCCCGCAGAACTCAAGAAAGACGTTTGCATTCTCCCTGGCAAGTTCAACAGCCTCGGCTCTTCCCTGCGTGCCTCCGCCGGCATGGCCGAGAAGAAACTTAGCGTCAGGGTAGAATGATACGATATTCTTAAGCATCCCGGGAGAGTCGTAGACACCGTCCCATGTATGCAAAAGTATGGGGAGACTGTACCTGTTTGCATATTCCCATGCAGGCACATACCTTTTATCTTCAACAGGGACCCTCCAGTATGATGCCAGTATCTTAAGTCCCACAAAAAAACCTCTTGAAAAGAACCCGTCAAGTTCGGGGACAAGTCTGTCACTGTACCACGGATTAAAAGCCAGGTAGCCTGCAAATCTATCAAGGTGTTTAAGCATAATCCTTTCCACCTCCAGATTTCCGGATATCGGCTCTGAGAAAAGACCGCTTTCGGGAGCCACAACAGTCTTGCTCACACCGCAGGCATCCATCTGTAAAATGAGGTTTGAAACATTGTCTTCAATTTCTACATCCCTTAAAATCCATCCTCTCGTAGACGGGGCTATGTGTGCATGCGCATCAATCACCTCCACACCCTCAACGGGGAAACCTTCACTAAACCTCTTCCAAACAGGTTTATCATTTATGATGACTGGTTCACTTGAAATCTTTTCAGAAAGAGGCGTAATCCCCAGCAGCCGCCCGGCATTACCGCAGGATATGAGAGAACGTTCTGAATCAGTAATTCTGGCATGCTGCAAAGCGGCGATAGATGCCCCGTAATGAGACCTGAAACCTGTTCCGAAGAGTATCCTCTCTGCTCCGAACTCATCACGGAGCAGTTCAATTGTATCGCGCATGTGCAGCCATGAGATATCCGTAAAAACGTTTTTTGAGCGCCACATAATGTCAACAACGTTGTTGAACTGTCCCCACATCGCTCCTGTAAGAACAAACCTTACCTGAGGAAATTTCTCAGATAGTTCCACAAGTCCCATACAGTCAGCAGGACCGTTTGAGTCCTTGAAATCCCACAGGACAACCGGTTCAAACTTTGAGACCTCCCCGAGAATCCTTTCAATCGTACGGATGTCAAACCTTGATGTCCGGGGGAATATCCTCAAGGCCTTAAGACCATGTCTGCGGAAAGACTCCTGCAAAAAGTCCATCACCCCGTATTCATAAAAGTTGGAGGGCGTGATAACAAAGGCCGGCAATAACCTCTTTGAAAACTCCTTCTTTTCTGAAATCATCTCAAGAAGTTTTCTGTTACCGTACGCAGGGGCCAGGTCACGCGCCAGCACATGCCATACAAGACAACGGTCTATACCGAGATAGTCCATCTGTCTTATAAGGTCAGATGCCTCAGGGAAATCCGCGATACCGTATGCACCTTCTCCTATGCAGCCGTTTACATCAAAAAGTTGTAGAGCAGACATCTCGTTCCCCTCCCAAATCTCCTTTTCCCCTTTTCCCCAAAGGAGAACACGAAGACCTATTACCTATTTTTTATTTCTACCCACCCTATTCAGAATTCTCTCTTCGTAGATGGTGTAAAGTACCGGGATAAAGAACAGGGTGAAGAAAAAACTTACAGCCAGTCCTCCAAGGATTGAGAACCCGAGAGGAACCCACATCTCCGAGCCCTCGCCCCTTGATAGTGCCAGCGGTATAAGCCCGAAAACAGTGGTGAGTGTAGTCATAAGAACAGGCCTGAGTCTTAACTTCCCGGCCTCCACAACCGCCTGATGCAGTTCTACACCCTGCTCTCTAAGTTGTTTTATGAAACTTACCAGTACAATACCAGTTTCCACTCCTACGCCCACCACCATAATAAGCCCGATAAACGAAATAATGGAAAGTGTATTGCCTGTCAGAAAAAGAGCCCATATCACTCCAATCAGGGAAAAAGGGATGGCAAACATAACAACAAACGGGTCAATCAGAGACTCAAATTGGCTTGCCATAATCATAAATACCAGTATTATGCCCAGAATAAGAGCAAGTGTCAGTTGTGCAAAACTCTTCTGCTGTTCCTCAAACTCTCCGCCGAAGTATATGGAGAAGCCCGGCGGCAGTCTCAATCTTTTCAGACTTCCTTTTACTTCATTTATGACGCCTCCCAGGTCCCTCCCGTAGATTTCCCCCTCTATCTTTACGAGCCTTTCCCTTGCCTTCCTTTCTATCTTCAAGGGACCTGTGGATTTTTCTATGGTTGCTATCTGTGACAGGGATATCTGTCTGCCTGTAGGCAGGGTGACAAGCAGGTCTCCCAGAGCATTTAGCGTATTCCTGTCCTCTTCTCTCAGTCTTACCTCAATATCGTATTCCTCACCGGCTTCCCTGTAGTAGGTTGCCACAGAACCCTGAAAGCAGGTTGCTACGGTATCGGATATCCCCGCCACACTCAGTCCGAGAGCGGATGCCTTCTCTCTGTCTATCAGTACCTGAAGTTCCGGCTTTCCCTCTTTTCTTGATATTTCCACGTCATCCACACCCTCTATGCCTTTAAGTATCTCTGCTATTCTTCTTGAGGTCTCCCTTGCCTCTATCAGGTCATACCCCCTCAGTTCCACAGAGACTGGTTTTGCCCCACCGAACATAAGCGACCGCATCCCGCCTGCACTGTATAACACATCTGTATCAGGGAAAACATTCAGCCTGTCTTTCAGGTCATACGCTATCTGCCGGGGGGTTCTGTTTCTCTTCTCTTTTGAGATAAGTTTGATTCCTCCCGAGCCGATATTTGAGCCTTCTTCCCCACCTATGAGAGAAGAGAGCCCCCCCTCCCCCACTCCATAACGACAGTATGACATCTCGGTTTCGGGGACCTCTTCGTATATAATATCCTCTATCTTTTTAACCACCTCTCCTGTCTTCTCATATCTTGTTCCTACAGGAAGTGTAATATTGAACTCGGCTGAACCCTCGTCCGTTTCAGGGATGAATGCAGTACCAACAAATTTTGTGAGAAATAGACTTCCAACAAGAAAGAAAAGACTTAACAAAATCACTGTCTTGCGGTGTCTGAGTGCCCAGAGAAGAAACATCTCATAAGTATTGACCATCTTCCCAAACCACGCATCAGTGAAGAGAGATACCTTCTCTCCAATGCTTTTCTTTTTTGAACCGGTAACTTCGGCCTTCTTGGAAGAGAAGAATTTTGAGGTGAGCATGGGGATGAGCATAAGTGCAGTAAAGAGTGAGGCAAGCAGTGCCATTGAGGTTACATAGGCAAGTTGTTTAAAGAAGATAGCTGTGATGCCTCCCGTGAAGATTATGGGGATAAATATTGCCACAATACACAAAACAGATGCAACGAGAGCACCAGATACCTCTGTTCCACCTGCAAGACAGGAGTGCTGCAGTTCCTCTCCATTCTCAAGGTGCCGGTGGATATTTTCATGGGTCACGATTGCAGCATCAACAACCATTCCTATGGCTATCGCCAGAGAAGAGAGAGAGATAATGTTTACTGTATATCCTGCCATATAAAGAAAGATGAAGGTAACTATAAGGGATATCGGGATTGCACTTGCTATTATGAGAGAAGACCGCAGGTTGCCCAGAAACATGAAGATGATAACAAGTACAAGTATACCTCCCGTCAAGAGCGTATTCTTAAGATTTGCTATGGACTTGATAACCTGGTCGGAAGTATCCATTGCAATGTGAAATTTTATGTCGGAAGGGATATTTTGCTTCAACTCCTCCATTTTTTTGAAAACGCCCCTGCATACACTTACCGTATTGGCATCAGACTCCTTCTGAACCATCAATATAAGACCGGGCCGTCTATTCACAAGAGTTTCCTGCGTTATCTCCTTGTAGTCGTCCCTTACCGCAGCTACATCTTTTATCTTTACAGGGACTCCGTTATAGTTGAATATAACAACATCTTCTATCTCTCTCAACTCAAGTTCTTCCGGGACCCTGACAATGTAGTCTGTACTACCTGTCCTGATATTTCCGCCGGGGGTGGAAAGGTTTGATGCCCTCAGAATGTCTTTCACCTGGCTTACAGAGAGGTTGTATGCTTTGAGCCTCTGGCTGTTTAATTCTACGAGGACCGCCCTTTCCATACCACCCATAACCGATGCACTCGCCACTCCGGAAACACTTTCAAGAGGCGTTCCTATCTCATCTTCAAGGATTTTTTTGAGATGGGGAAAGGTCCTTTCGTCAGAACTGACTCCATATACAAGGACAGGCATCATTGAGATGTCAAGTTTCAGTATCATAGGGTCGTCCGCATCCTCAGGAAGAGCCGCCTTAACCATATCAATCTTGTCTCTCACGTCATTGATAGCATTGTCAAGGTTCGCCCCCCAGTTAAACCTGAGTGTTATCCCTGATATACCTTCAGAAGAGAAGGCTTCTATCCTGTCAAGGTCCTCAACGGTGGCAAGACCCTCTTCAGCAACCCGGGTAATTCTTTCCTCAACCTCTTCAGGTCCTGCTCCTTCATAGGTCGTAAGAACCATTATGGTAGGGATTTCAATATCAGGAAGCATCTCCAGCCCGAGACGTGACAGAGAAACTGCCCCGAGGATGATAATCCCGAAGAAAATCATTGCAGTCGTAACTGGTTTCTTTACTCCTATCCCCGGAAGATTCATTTTGTTGTCTCCTGTCTGTTCACAACATATATTCTCTCACCACTCTTTACCGTATGCTGTCCTTCAACAATAAGCAGGTCACCCTTTTCAAGTCCTGATACAACCTCTATTTTCTCCCCTTCTTCCAGCCCGGTTATAATCTCTCTGTATCTGGTACTGTCTCCTTCTGCTACAAATACATGCTTCCTGTTTTCTTCCTCAATGACACTCTCAACGGGAATAGTAATAATACCTCTGCGTGCAGATATAATAATATCTGTCCTTGAAAACATCCCGGGCTTCAAATTTCCACCGGAATTGTTCACAAGAATTTCAACCTGTGCAGTTCTCGTCTGAAGGTCCATCACAGGGAAGATATTATAGACCTCTCCGTAAAAGAGCCTCTCCGGGTAGGCATCAAGCACTATCTCTACTCTTTGACCTTTCTTCACCCTTCCTATCTCTTTTTCCCCCACGGGGACAACCACCTTCACCTTATTAATGTCCACTATGGTCACCAGAGGGTCACTCTTCGTCATTGATGCCTCAGTGACAAGTTCCCCTGCCTCTATATATTTCCTTGAGACCACTCCGCTTATGGGAGCAGTAATCCTTGAATCTTTCAGCCGTATCTCAACGAGTTCAATCTGTGCCTTTAGACTCTCAGCACTGTAGGTTGCCGCTTCAAGTGCGGTTTTTGCATCCTCAAGCGTCTTCTCGGCGACAACCTCCTGTTCAAAGAGTCTCTTCATCCTTTCATAGTCTCTCCGCAGGCTCTCAATCTTAATCTCCGCAGAATGCAGATTACTCTCCAGTTGTCTTACCGCCAGGGCAGTCTTTTCATAGTCTATTTCGGCGATAGGGTCACCTTTCCTGACATATTGACCCTCTTTTACGAAAATCTTCTCAACCATCCCTGCTACCTCAGGGAAAATCGTCACCTCAGCCCAAGGCCTGACGTCTCCGGAAACAGAGACGGTCCCCCTGACATCAGCACTTTCCACAACCGCCACCCTGACGGGGATTCCGGTCGCCTCTTTCTCCTCATTCAAGATTTCCTGCCCCCGCTGTTTCATCATTAGCACAAATAGAATTATAAGCACAGCCAAGACTAAAAATACTACCTTCTTTTTTTGTGAAGTATGCATCTTTTTATCTCCTGAATCCTCCCTGCTTTTCCCTCTCGCATCTTCCTCTCCCCTTGGGGGAGAGGATTAAGGTGAGGGGTGCTTTTGTCCTCCCTTTTGTAAAGAGGGTTTCCTATTTAATATCTCCCGCCTATTTTTTAGTTACCACCCCCGCTGACTTTTCAAGCTCGGCATATGCAATCTGATGGTCATACAATACCTGGTAGTAACTACTTCTGGCGGTAGTCAGGTCACTCTGTGCATCAAGTACATCAGTCGTCGTTGCCATGCCCTCTTTGTAAAGAATCCTTGTTACACGAAGATTTTCTTCCGCCTTCTCCAGTGACTTTTTTGACGATACTATCTGCTTGCCGGATGTCTCCAGATTCAGATAGGAATCTTTCACTTCAAGTTCAATGGACCTGTGAAGAAGTGCGTACTGTTTTTCTATCTCTTCCTTCTGGTGGCTTGCCTTTTGAACCCTGTAACCTGTCTCTCCCCAGTTCCATATATCCAGTTCAAGGGCGATGCCGAGGTTCCAACTGTCCACCCATTCACCCACAGCATTCTGCGTTCCTCTGTCCCACAGGTAGTTGGCAAAAAGAGCGACCTGCGGTCTGTAACCGCTCTTTTCAACCTCTATGTTATACCCGTATATTCTCGCAACACTTTCCAGTTCCTTCAACTCGGGCCTCTGCTCACAAGCAAGTGCGGTCCAGTACTCAATGGTATTTCTTCTCCTCTCTCGTTCAGGTACATCTTCAACATCAATGTCAGATGAAAGCGGCAGGTTTAGCAGAAAACTGAAGCCCGACCTTGCCAGTGCGAGCGCATTCTCTGCCTGTAGTATCTGCTGTTCGGCATCAGCAAGAAAGACCTCTGTCTTCAAGACATCCATCTTCGTGACCACCCCTTCCTCAAAGAGAGATTTTGCAGTCTTCAGATGTTCTTCAGCCATCTCCTTCAGACTGTTAACGGTCTGGACGCTTTTTTTTGCCTTCAGTATTGAGAAATATCCCTTTTTAACATCAAGTATCAGGTTTTGTATAACAGTATCTTTTTCAAACCCTGTCTCTTTCAGGTTTTCCTTTGCCTGTTCGTATAAGGCACTGAGCCTACCACCTGTATATAGTGGCTGGCTCAAGGCAAATCCGAGGTTATAAAGGTCCGCATCAGTTACAGGGAAAGAGGTCCCTGCAAAGTCTATCACACCTGCCTCATTCAGTCGGGTATAGGTAAAGGTGGAAGACAACCGTGGGAGAAGATAGGTATATGCCTCCTTTTTTGAGTAGTCTGCCTGTTTAATCTTCTCTTCAACCGCCTTTACCTGCAGGTTGTTTGATATGGCAATCTCAATGCTCTTTTCAATCGTCAGGGTCTCCCCTGCAAAGACCGATACGGTAAAAGAAAGACACAGAAATAAAAATATCCTCTTCACTTAATCCTCCATTCGTCTTGAAAGGCCATTATCTCTTAAGCATCCCCCTTAGAAAGAGGACAGACAGGTTGTCAATTTCACTCTTCAGCCTCTGACCCTCCTTCTCCTCTTTCATATAGGGGTACTCCAGTCCTTTCAAGATGTTGAGTATGTTCATTGCTGTAAGAGCCACATTCTCTATGCTGAACAGTCCCTGCTGAGTCCCTTCTTCCAGTATACCGCTGATTATCAGCAGTTCCTCCTTATTAATCTCATCCCTTAACCTTTCAATCAGCCTGTAGTTTTCAAAGTATACATCCGCCGGGAAGTTGTAATAAGACGAGATAGATTGTATCACAGAGATTCTCGCAGTGATATAGAAAACAAACCTTTCGTCAGGGGGTACCTGCAAGACAGCAACCTTTTTCAGTTCCTCCTTCCCCTTGGCAATCTCCATATACGCCACCGCCTGAAATATCTCGTCCTTGTTCTTGAAATAGTAGTATATAGAACTCTTTGTCTTACCCAGAACCTTTGCAATATCATTCAGGGTGGTTTTCTTAAAACCGTAGCGGGCAAACAACTCCCGTGCGGTCCCAATGATACTATCCCGTACATCCTGTATCTTTCCGTCCATTATCTATTACCAACCATTTGACCAAAATAGTCTAAAGGTCAATTCTACCCTTTATAAAATCCCCTGTCAAGTTTTTGTAGAGAACTCAAATTCCGACATAAGGAAATGCAGAGGAAAGAAAGCAGTTTCCGTGCTCGAAACAGCCCTTCGGGCTTTGGCTCCAGCACAGGTAAGAACTACGGCGAAGTCTGACACCCTGAGAACTCACCCTCCTGCGCCCGAAAAACAAGCTCCGGAGAGTTCAGACAGCTCCGGGCAAGGTTATTGGTCAGAACGCTTCCGCTCTTCGCCTTGTCTTTCTTCTGTGCTTCCACACTCGCACCTCAACTCTTTCCTTTCCTCTCCGTATCATTCTATAATTCTTATGTCGGAATTTCAGAAAATAAAAAAAGGGGGCAATCTCCTCTTTTTCTGAATTTAATTAAGCCAACGTATCTTTACAATCATTTCAAATCCATTATGGGGACAGAGTTGAAATAAATTTGACAGGGTTTCCATTTTAGTGTATTATAGGGAAGTATATTAAAATTATTTATAGGAATATTAATTTATGAAACACCTAAAATGGTGGGTTGTACCTGTATTCTTTATAGTCTTAACATCTTTCGGCTTCTGCGGCACCCCGGAGACTTTCAAGTGGAGCATAAAGCCTGAAACCTCCAATATCCCATCACCTGCCATTGCAAAAGACGGCACGGTCTATGTAACAGGGGGCAGCAGGCTTAAAGCCCTCAATCCAACCACCGGAGACATCATCTGGAGTTACGAACCCGGCACTGCTTTGAATGCGGCACCTGTGATAATGCCGGATGGAAGCATATGCATAGCCGGGGCGAACGGAACCCTCTACATAGTCAATCCCAGCGGCACTCTCAGGTATTCAAGAAACTTCGGGGGCAGTTCCATCAACCAGCAGGTTGCGGTCAGCGGAGACGGCAACATATTCCTTGCTTACGGCTACACCCTCTACTGCCTTTCACCTGAACTTGAAACTGTCTGGGAATATGTTGCCAGCGATACCCTCCACAGTTCGCCGGTCATAGGACAGGACGGAAGTATATATCTCTCCTGCCAGACGAAACGCACATTCTACGGTGTCAATATTGACGGTACTCTGAAATTCAAACAGCAATATCCTGTCGCTTTCGGCAACTCCTATGACGACTTTGCTCGTCTGGGCATCCCGTCTGTCGGAGCCGCCGGGCAGGTTTATGTGGGAGACCAGGCAGGCTACTTCCGCGAGGTTAACCCGGAAACGGGTGCTCTTGTCAGGGAATGGGCGGCCTTTATAGAACGTTCTGAAATGGACTGCCAGTCTGCAATCTACAACAACGGATATAACATAGCAGGATGTACCAATTCCTATCTGAACGGTTTTCATCCAACAACAGGAGACTACGCGTGGTATGTAGGACTCCAGGGGGCAACCTACTCTACCCCGGCCATCGGAACTGACGGAACGATATATCTGGGCGTTTCTTACCAGACAACCCAACATACCTACTATTTTTATGCCCTGTCGCCCGGATTCTCAGTCAAGTGGTCATATCTTGTAGGTCACCAGATGACCTCGTCTCCTGCAATCGGAGAAGACGGAACCGCATACATAGGGACGACTGACGGCTATGTATATGCGATATATATAGAAAATACGGGATATCAGCAAAACAGTCCGTTTCCAAAGTACCGCCACGACAATTTTAACACCGGCAACAGTATGTACAATTCTTTTATGAAGTGCCAGCCGAGTATCTATGACTTCGGCAATGTCAACCTAGGCATGGAGGCAACCAAAACCTTTTCACTCACAAACATATCCACTGTTTCTTATCAATTCGGGCAGATAGAACTGTCGGACAGCGAACAGTCAGAAACGGAATTTCTCATTACCGACGACTGCTCCGGACAGACCATTGCCCCGGGACAGTCTCTACAGTTTACTGTCATTTTCCGTCCTGTCCTTAACGGCAGGAGAAGCACGTCGGTGAAAATTCCTTTCGGAAGCAAGGTCTTATCTGTCGGGGTATTCGGCACGGGAGGCGGCGGCGGTGAAGCATCTTTAATCCCCGTGATTTTCGACGGTTCAAACGGGCAGAAGGTTGAGGGTGCAAGCGTTACGGTTAACGGGGAAACCCTTGTAACTGATACCGAAGGCAGGTGTATCTTCTCTCCTCTTGACCCGGGACTCTACACCGTTGAAGTCATCAAGGACGGTTATTCCCCCAATACAAAAGAGGTAGAACTTCCGGCATCAAGCAATACTTACAGCAATATTATTATATATCCTTCCGATTTTGACGAACCGACCATAACGGATATCTCCTCAAAATATGAAGGCAGGGTCTTTTACATAGACGGCGTGAACTTCAATGTGAAGCATACTGTCAACATAGACTGGGCAGGACATACCCCTTCAAAGGTTAAATTTATCACGCCTAAGGGTACATTTGAAGAGAATACAACTGAAAATACGGTGTCAAAAACATTCAATATGGGTACGGATTTCGGAGTCGGGGGAACACTGAAGGTGCAGGCGGTAACAGATACTGATGCTTTTTCTGAAGAGAAAGAGGCAGACTTCGTCGTTATCAAATGGATTACTCTTTTCCCCCTCATAGCACTTGATAAAGGCGGGTATTTTTCTTATTCTTCCTCTTTAGGACTGAACTGGAATTTATTCAGCGAAGGGGTGGACGGCAGCGCGATTCCTTCGGATATTCCTCTTTTCGGAGGCAATCCTGTACTTCTAAAACTTATCCCCACGGTATCGGCAGAGGTTACCTGCGACGGAAGCGCCTCCATAGGCCTGCAGTATGAGGGACTTACTGCAGAGAAAGAGATAGATTCAGGCAAACTTGCAGGGTTTTCATTCAGTTTATATCCACTGGTAAACATCAGCGGGCAGTATTTTCCTTCAGCAGAGGCATGGAACTGGGATGGGTACGCAGGGATGCATGGAGAGGCAGGATTCAGTAAAAGTTGGCCATTTGTTGTTATGGTGGGACCGGTACCCGTGCCTATGTATGCCAAGGCAAGTTTTGAATTATCCGCAGAGGCAATGCTGGGTATCGTTGAACTTGACCCTCTTGCCATAAACGGGAAACTCTCCATCGGTCCGTATGTACGTGGTTCCCTGGGAGCAGGTGTTGATGAACTGCTGGCAGTGGAAGGGTGGATAGGCGGTGGGTTAGATATAGGTTTGCAGTTCCCTGAAGAGCCAACCCTTGAAGAGTTGACCATATATCTTAACGGCGGCTTCACCGTTTATGCTCTTCTTTTCACATGGGAAAACGAGGTCCTGCGCTGGGACTGGTCTCTGATAGACAGTATGAGCAAGTCTGGAGAGATGCCTTTTCTCGGCCAACAAACTCCGAAGATATTACATAGAGACTATCTAAATTCCCCGGATTACGGGCTGTTTACCGGAGGCAAAGCACTTCAGGTTAAAACAGTGCAGGAGGATGACAAAACAGCAACCATAAGATACTCCACACTACAGGAAGATATATTCCCCTATTCTGAACCTTCACTTTCTTCTGCAGGCACATATCTTTATGCGGCATGGCTTTATGACGACCCTGCACGTACCTCCCTCAACCGCACAAAACTTGTCTTTTCATACTATAACGGAACAGAATGGTCCGCACCTCAGACGGTTGCAGACGACGGAACGGCGGATTTCCATCCCAACCTTATCGCTTTTTCTGACGGCACGGCAGCAGTTGTATGGGAAAACGAAAAGACGGTTTTATCAGATGATGCGACCTTTGAGGATATGAAAGCCGGCCTTGATATATACGTGTCCCTTTATAACCCCGGAACCCAGACATGGTCTGCACCCCACAACTTTACAAACACCTATCCGATGAGCTCGAGCATGGACAGAAGCCCGAAAATCAGGGGTTCCAACATAAACAATCTTATGGTAATGTGGATTTCAAATACGTGGGAGCATGTTACGGGAAATAAGAGTTTGCCCAACAGGATATACTCGTCAATATGGAACGGAACATCATGGACAGTTCCGGTTATAGCAGTGCCGGCAACACTTCCAGTTAACCACTTCCAGAGGGCTATTATCAATTACGATTTCAGTTACACGGGAGGTGCCGCCGCATATTTCTGCATAGATATGGATGATAACACTGCCACTATCAATGACAGGGAAATTTTCAGACTGTCAGGAAGCGGAGGAGCATGGTTTGACCCCTCGGACCCATGGAACGGAACAACCAATTCTGTCCCTGACGAAAACCCGAGAATGGTATCAAATATGTTGTGGAGTCTATACTGGATAAGAGATAACACCCTGCTTTACACCGAATACAACATGGCTTCCCCCACTCCAATATACGTATTTGAAGGAGATTATTCAAGCAACGTTTCTTCTTTCAGCATAGCCCGCAGTCAGGGGGGCAGACTGGCGGTTATCTGGACAGAACCTTCGGAGTTCAGTTCAGACCTGTGGGTTGTCTTTTACGACCCGGCTCTCGGCGTGTGGGGCAACCCCCAGCAGTTGACCTTTGACACCCAGACAGAAAGGGCTCCTGTCTTCGCATTTTACGGCGAGGATACGCTTGTCAGTTTATACGACAAGGTTGATGTGAATATATCATACGAGAAAAGACAGACTCTTACTGGCAAAACAGTTACGGTCCCTGTACGACAACTCGGTTCCACAGACCTCGCATCCCTTATGCATACAATAAACACGGATATTGCCCTGAAACCCGGGTCTTTTGCCGTAACCCCTGTCAATCCTTTGAGCGGAAGCATTGCGGATATTCTTGTCACCGCAATTAACATAGGCAACACCGCACAACAGAATATCGCCGTATCATTCTACAATGGAGACCCGCAGAACGGTGGCGTTCTTATAGAAGAAGTTACTATACCAATGCTGACACCTGGTGATAAAAGGACTGTTTCCGTGGAATGGACGGTACCGGAAGTATCGGAGCCGGTTACTCTTTATGCGGTGGCAGACCCTGAAGGCTTAATAGCAGGGGATACTACGTCAAATAATACATTGACTCTGACCTGTCTTTTTCCGGATATTGACACGGCAGTTCTTACCCGCAAAAATATAACTGATACCCTTATTTCTCTTACCGGCACGGTTAGAAACACCGGCGCGCTGGATACAGGAGAGTTTACTGTGGAAATCCGCAAGGACAGGACAGACGGGCAGATACTTCATTCAGAGGTGATAGACAATCTTGAGCCCAACGAGATTAAGCAGGTTACCTGCCTGTGGGACGTAACAGGTATCATAATGGATAATGTATGGCTCTATCTCATTGCCGATGCAGTGGACGTTGTTGCAGAGTTTGACGACAGTAATAACACCTATCTCCTCAAGATAAATCCATCCCTGTTGAAGGGGGACATCAACGGGGACGGTGAGGTAAACATATCTGATGTGATACTATGTCTGAGGATGGCGATAGGACTGCCCATAACCATTGACGGGCAGACATACGAGACTCCCTACGACCTCTTCAAAAGCGTGGCAGATATGAACTACAGTGAAGATATTGACATCTCGGATGTGATACTTGTCCTGCGCAAAGCCATAGGCCTTGAACCTTAACAGTCAAAGAAATATCACAAATAACTCCCGGATTTTTGACAGACAGTTTTTTTGGGTTACAATATCCACAAAAGAGATAAACAATTAAATTATGTATAAAAAAATAATGGGTATTATTTTTTTATCAGGTTGGGGGAGAAGTTTTTTATCCTTTTGTTTCTCTTGCTAACCAGTAGTTTTCTCTCTGCCTGGCCCACAACATCCCAGTGGATTCCTATCCTGAAAGACGGTGCATACCTGCAGGATGACAATACCGATACTCAGGGTTCACGCAATGTGGTCTCAGGTCCGGGGTATTCGGCAGCATTTATGTACAACGACGGTACCTACATCTACTTCCGTTTAAGGCTTGACAATGACCCTTCAGGTACAGGCGGACAGGGTTTTCTGGAGCCTTACGGATGGGGAGTGCTGATAGATACCAACCTTAACTATGCTGACTACGAGTGGATGTTTATGGTTGACGGCATCAGCAAAACAGAGGTTATAGACCTGTGGCATAATACTGTTCAGGGCACACCCGGCTCTCCTTCAGACTCTGCAGAAATCCTTGCCTATTCCATCCCTGTAAACGGAAACTATCAAGTTATCCCTGCCGATACATCCTTTAACGGGGACGCGGACTACTTTCTTGACTGGAGGTTCCCATATGACGTATTTAAGCAGTACACAGGCCTGACGGATACCTCACCCATGAGGATGTTCTTTGGCACATCCAACAGTTCCAACTCTCTGTCGGCAGACCTTGTCGGGGCATCTGACCTTTATTCAGGGTTTTCCGATTATGTCACGCCTTATGGTGCGAAACCGACAACAGGTACAGTAAGATTTGTTGCCGATGCGGCGGGCAACGGAGATGTTACAGAGCAGTGCATAGGAAATACAATCTACGTCAGGGTGGATGATGGAGACCAGAACTATAACTCCACTGCTGTCAATGTCGTTGAAATAACACTGTCGGTACCAAATGGAGACACTGAGACCCTTACCCTTCTGGAAACAGGCGCCAATACAGGGGTCTTTACCGGCTATATTGCCCTGACATATGGAGATGCCGTCCCTGAAGACGGAACGTTCAGGGCGGCGGTAGGCTCAACGGTCACTGCCACCTATATTGATGCCATAGACGCCAGTATCCTGCTGAACCAGCCGCGTACCGACACGCTCGTTGTCTGCGGACCTGTGATAACACTGACAAAGACCGTTGTGCCTTCTGTCTCTCCCGCAGGCGGAACAATAACCTATACCATCAAGATTGACAATACAGCAGGCACTGACGACGCACATATAACCGAGATTCACGACACACTCCCCACAGGATTCTCTTATATCAGCGGAACAACCTCGGGTCTGACATCAGACAACCCGGATGTCAACGGGGAAATCCTCGTATGGAACGGGAACTGGACAGTCCCTGAAGGAGGCTTCGCAGAACTTACATTTCAATCCTATGCAGGGAGTACTTCAGGAATATTCTACAACAATTCTGCGGTTTACGGGATGAACTTCACTGCCTTTTATACAGGAGATACGGCACCTGTATCAATCGGGGCACCGCAGATAACCCTTTCCAAGACAGCGGACAAAGGTTCTGCCGCTCCCGGCGAAGAGATTATATACACCACACACTATCACAATGCAGGCGACGGGGAGACGCATAACCTCATCATTATGGATAACATACCGTTTAACACCACCTACGTTGCAGGTAGTCTGCGGGCAGGAGGAGCAGGTTCCACATACACAGACGCAGCGGTACTTACCGATGCTGAGGATGCAGATGCAGGGTATATAATCGGCTCAACAGTCTTCTTCAACATAGGTATGGTTGGTGCAGATGATGGGTCACAGAATGCAGGGACAGACGAAGGGAAAATATATTTCAAGGTAACAGTTGACTGAAAAAAGGAGGGAAGAAGGATGAGAAAGGTATTAAGAGCAGCAGTTTTTCTGGTCTTTTTTATCGGTGTAACCGGGCTGCTGTCACAGGAGAAAGGTCCGAAGGTTACACTGAACGCAAAGGTGGAAAAGGAGGTTAAGATAAAGAAAGACGGCAGGTATCAGACTGAAAGGGTGCCTGTTGGAACTGCCGTCAAGGGCGATATTCTTGTTTACACTGTTACATATAAAAATGAGGGTATCTCGCCTGCCGTGGGAGCCAGTATAGGCAATCCCATACCGAAAGGTACGGTTTACATACCTGAAAGTGCAAAGGGAAAAGGCACCGAGATATCCTACAGCATAGACGGAGGCAACTACTACCAGAATGCACCCGTGGTGTATCTGGTAAAAAAGGCTGACGGCACAACGCAGGAGAAGGTAGCAACGCCCGAGATGTACACACATATCAGGTGGCTTATTAAAATACCTATTCCTGCAGGTGCCTCCGGAGAGGTGGAGTTTAAGGTGAAGGTACAGTAAAAGATAATCAGGACAAGAAGTTAATAAAGGAGGAAAGTGAAAATGGAAGGTAAAAAAAGAAGGTCAGATAAAAACAGAAAGGAGGTGGAAAAATGGTAAAGAGAGTATTGTTTTTTATGGGAGCATTAGCATTAGGTCTTTTTCTTTTCGCACCATCTGCCACGGCTGTCGGAACTCCGGTAGGTACGGTTATTGAGAACCAGGCATTTGCGGACTATGCGGATGCCAACGGCAATCCCCTGCCGCGTGTCTATTCAAACACGGTTACGACAACGGTCAGCCAGGTAGCCGGGGTATCAGTCACGCCTGAAACCGACTTCAAAGAAGGAATCGCGGGAGCAAAGGCCTATCACGGAGTGAGCATAACCAACACGGGAAACGGACCTGACACCATTGACCTTGCACTGTCCGTAAATACATGGACATCGGTTATATACCTTGATGCCAACGGCGACGGCATATGGGACGAAGGAACGGAAACAACTGTGGTGACAGATACGGGAGTACTTGCGGCTGATACCTCGTATTACGTTGTTGTGGTTGTTGATGTACCTTCTGACGCGGCTGATGGGGCTTCTGACAGCGTAGTGCTCACAGCCACCTCGCAGTTTGACGGAGGTGTTACAGACAGCGGCACGTATACCACAACTGCGGAGAGCGCTGTATTCCAGGTCAACAAGTATGTCTTGGATACGCCTGAAAATCCGAAACCGGGCGATACCATCACCTATAAGATTACAGGAGAAAACATAGGAAGCACAGGAGCTGAAGCCATCAGGGCTGAAGACTATATACCTGCAGGTACGACCTATGTTCCCAACAGTATGAGGATAGGCGATGTAACGCACGGATATGGAGACGCAACGCCTGTTACAGATGCCAACGACGGTAATGAGGGCGGTAGTGATATCGGAGCGTATTTCGACGGCACTAAGGTGGTATATACGAAGGATAGTTTCGGTGCAGGAGAGAAAGGTGCTTTCTTCTTTCAGGTAACAGTTAATGCAGGAGTCCTTGAGAACACTGACATAACAAACCACCTTACAGCGTATTACAAGCATATCGGGGTTGAAACCGAATATACCGCCACCAGCAATACGACAAGCACCGTTGTTGGCTTCCTTGCTGCGGTTGACCTTGACCCGGACAGAACGGGAACGGGCAATCCTGGAGATGAGATTGTTTATCCATTTACTGCTACCAACAACGGAAACGCGGCGGACAGGATAAACATAACAACGAACTCGACGGGAGGCTGGACCTGGGTTATATGGGCGGATGTTGACGGTGACGGTACGCCTGGAACAGACGGTGACTACATACTCACGGATACCGACAGTGACGGCGTCATAGACACCGGAGTCCTGACACCCAACGGAGGCAGTTTAACGTTACTGGCTGTTTCCACAATACCTGTCGGTACAGTCGACGGCTCTGTTGGTATAATGACAGTTACGGGTAACTCTACAAGGGACCCGGGTGTATCAGACAGCATAACACTTACCACCACTGTTACGGCACCTGTGCTAACAATATCCAAGACTGTTTCCCCTGAAGGGCCACAACCTCCAGGAACAGTTCTGACATACACGATTACCGTAACGAACATAGGCACAGGGACTGCAACCTCCATAGTTATAGCGGATACGGTACCTGAATATACTACCTACGTGGCAGGTTCACTGAAGACAGGAACATCTCTTGCAGACCTGCATTCCAGAACGGATGAGCAGGATGACGACGGAGCCAGTTATATCTCGGCTTCCAATTCTGTGGTAACCGACCCTGCGACGCGCGGTCCGGGCGGTGTACGCATACTGCAGTTCCAGGTAAAGATTGACTGACTTTCACCCTCACCCGGACCCTCTCCCCTCAAGGGAGAGGGAAAAAAGAAAGAAACAAA
>CAYOYL010000031.1:0-3551 GCA_964408175.1 uncultured bacterium | reverse complement strand
TGTAGGGGCTGTTTACCACAAAGATGTCCAGGGAAGCAGTGTAAAAAGGTATAAATGCATATATGGATATAAGATTGTAGATTCGCTGAACGAGGCTCTAAACAGGGACAATCTACCGGCATCAAAAGTTAAATATATCAAAGAATATGCAAACAAATTTATCCTCGGTTCTGCGGCACAGTCAATCAGGGCAGGTGAGATAAGTCTGGCAAAGATGCATCTGCACCGGTGTCATACAAAAAGGTTTTTTCTGAGAAAATATTTTTTGCATCTCTATATCCTTTCATCAAAACTCTTAGGCCGTCCTTCAGAAAGAAAACAAGAAATCGCTCGATGGTATGCAGATAAGGGTGACCAAACACACAGACTTTTTTATGAAGGCATAGATGAAAATTCTATCGTTTTTGACGTAGGTGGATATGAAGGAAATTGGTCAAGTAACATCTATTCTATGTACAGATGCAAGATACACATTTTTGAACCTGTCCCTTTCTATGCTGACAAAATAGAGAAAAGATTTGCCAGAAATCCCGATATATTTGTCCATAAATTTGGTTTATCCAATGTCAGTGGGACTTTAAAAATAAACGTTGATAAAGATAAATCATCATTATTTAAGAAGAATGGTGGACGGTCAATCAAAGTTGAAATCATCAGTATTTCAGATTTTCTGACAGATAACAAGATAAGTTCCATAGACCTTTTAAAAATAAACATTGAAGGGGCTGAATATGACCTGTTGGAGAGTCTTCTTGAAAAAGATTTGATAAAAAATATAAAAAACATACAAATTCAGTTTCATAGTTTTGTTGAAAATGCAGATAGTAGAATGATATCCATTCAAAAAAAGTTAAGTTTAACCCATGAATTAACATATCAGTATAAGTATGTATGGGAAAATTGGAAGAGAATTGAGCAGAACTAAATGATTAAAGTTAAACTTTCAACTTTCTCCACAAAATGGCAGTTTTTCAGACAAACCCCAGGGGAAAAAGGGATGTGGGGGGACGTGCAGTTTTTTATGAATGATAACTCTGTAAGGGAATATGACTACTGGATAGTTTATGAGAACCTACCAGATATAGAAAAGGCTTTCTGTCCTGAAAATAATGTGTGTTTAATCACTGGAGAGCCACCAAGTAAAAAGAGTTATAAGCGCGGTTTTTTACAACAATTTGCAAGAGTTATTACCTGTGATAGAAGGATGAAACACAACAACAAGATATACTGGCAGCAAGCACAACCCTGGCATATCGGAAGGAAACAGATTGAACACAGAAATATAGGATTCTCTAAAAATTATGATGAACTAAAAACTATGGACTTTCTTCAAAAAGCAAAGTTACTTTCTGTAATTTCATCCAACAAAAAAAAGATAAAAGGGCACTACGACAGACTTGAATTTATATCTTTCTTGAAAGAGTACTTTAAGGATAGGATAGATGTATTTGGACGAGGGATTAATGAGATTGAGGATAAGTGGGATGCAATTGCTCCTTATAAGTATCATATAGTTCTTGAGAATTCCCGCTTTGATGACTACATTACGGAAAAACTCTCTGATGCATTTTTAGGAGAAGCCTATCCTATATATTATGGTGCGGGTAATGTATATTCTTATTTCTCTGAAGATTCATTAACCTGTATAGATATTCTTAAACCATCAGAGGCTGTTAAGAAAATAGAAATGGTTATTGAAGGTAACTACTATGGGAAATATATATCAAATATACGCATGAGTAAAATGAAGGTTCTGGATGAGTATAACCTGTTTCCAACCATAGTGGATAAATTTATCAATACAGATAAGAATAAAAACAAAGAAAAATCTGAGATAATACTCAAACCAGCATGTTACTACGGTGCAAGGGCAATAGAAACCACAATAAAGGAGGTTTTACCAGGTAAGTTAAAAGGTTTTATCGTTCATAATATAAAGGGAACACATTAACTATGGGAAATAAATTAAAACAGGTCTTTAATAAAGTCCCCTTTTGTTATCTGTCGCGAGATTATTGGGCAATACATAGACAGAAGAGAGAACTTTTTAATTGGGAGAAGGCAAAAAGGCCTGTCCCTCCACCATTTATATTTAAGTCGGGTGTAGTCAGAGAATATTCTATAAGATACAACTTAAAAATTTTGGTTGAAACTGGGACATATCATGGGAATATGGTTGAAGCAATGAAGATGTATTTTGATAAAATATATTCAATTGAGTTGAGCTACCATTTATATAACAGAAATGTGAGAAGATTTAAAGGGATAGCATCTATAGTACTGATACAGGGTGACAGTGGAAAAGAAATAGAGAAAATAATAAGAAAACTGAACCAACCTGCTCTATTCTGGCTTGATGCACATTATTCTGGAGGTTCTACAGCCAGAGGTAAAAGAGATACACCTATTTACGAGGAACTTTCTCATATATTGAATGCTACAAATATAGAGCATGTGATTCTTATTGATGATGCCAGATGTTTTGGAACGGAACGTGATTATCCCAGTCTGGATGAAATTAAAAGTTTCGTTAAGTCAAAGAGAATAAATTACAAAACGGTAGTTTGCGATGACATAATACGGATAACCCCTGATTTATCAGCAACTAAAGGCATGTAGTATGTTAAGAACTATAAGAAATAAGTTTTTAAAAGGAATTAACTTATGCAGATATCGCTACTTAATTACCAAAATAGAGAAGCCTTTATTTACATCGGAACAGATGAAGGGATATTACAGTCAAAAAGGACAGGATAAGTGGATTATAGAAAAGATTTTCCCGGGTAAGAAGAAAGGAGTCTTTGTAGATATTGGTAGCAATGATGGTGTAACCTTCAGTAATACCTATCTCCTTGAAAAAATGGGATGGACAGGACTTGCAGTTGAACCTTTACCGGAGGCTTATAAGAAACTTGTAAATAACCGTAAATGTATAACAATTAACGGTTGTATATCTCCAGAAACAGGAAAAAGGACTTTCAGAGTTATATCGGGATATGCACAAATGCTCAGTGGACTGGTTGATGAATATCATCCGAAACACATAAAACGTATTGAAAGAGAATTGGGTTTGCACGGCGGCAAATATAATGATATTGAAATTAATTGTTATAATCTTAATGAACTGCTGAAGAAATATAGTATTTTTTATCTTGACTATCTGAGCATTGACATAGAGGGTTCAGAGTATAAAATATTAGACAACATTGATTTTACCCGTATTTACATATCGGTTATCAGTGTGGAAAATAAATATTCAGATTACAGAATACCAAGGTTATTAATAGACAATGGATTTAGGTTCCATTCAAAGGCAGGGGATGAGTTTTATATAAATAAGAAAAGTCATAAATGAGATGATAATAACCAGGCTTCGCGGTGGACTTGGAAATCAGATGTTTCAGTATGCAGTGGCAAGGGCTGTGGCATACAGGGTTGATATGCCGTTGAAGATGGACATCAGGTCTTTCAAAAAGGATAGCCTTCGCAGATACAGTCTCGGATATTTCAACATTAAAGAAGAATTTGCAACCGAAGAAGAGATAGAGTCA
>CAYOYL010000030.1:0-3722 GCA_964408175.1 uncultured bacterium | reverse complement strand
AAAGGGGGACACAGGGGGATTTAGTGAATGGGATTTAGAATTTTGTCCCTCCAAAAAATGTTATCGGTTCAATATCTGCCATGGTCTTCAGTCCCGGTTCCGCACTCAAAACCACAGGTATTGCATTTGTGATAATTGCACCGGTTGCAATATCCCCATTCACCCCGCCCTTGATAGTAGAATCTATTCTCGGTGAACCTTCAATCACTATCCTGTCATAGGCATTGTCAATACCTGCCGCCGCTTTGAACAGGAGTGTTATCAGTTCCCTGCCACTTGAATTCAGGTGCCCTGTCTGGAGAACGCCGGCTACCCTGCCTTTTTCAATCTCCCTGTCGTTAATGTTTATTTTTCTTTCCGCAATAACAGGTTCAATGCTGTCTGTGGTGCTGTCAGTCTCCCATCCCATACGTGCTGAGAGCATATGCATTGATTCTGTGAGTCCCACGTGCCTGATGGTTCCATTTTTTACCCTCGTCTGAAACTCTTCAACTGTCAGCCCTATCCCGACCTTCTGCTGGAAGGGGACCCTGCGGTTTGCCGCATCCTGTATCCTTTCAACGGTTATATGCTCAACACTGCGGCACACACCGGTCATAATCAGAGGCAGGTAGTCCATCAGAAATCCGGGGTTGACGCCTGTGGAGAGGACCGAGACCCTGTTTTTCTTTGCAGCCTTGTCAATCTCCATAGATATTTCCGGTGCAGTAATCCAGGGATAGGAGAGTTCTTCGCATGTAGATACAATATTTATACCGTAAGATATTATCTCTGTAAGTTGCGGCTTGATTTTTAAGAGGGAAGATGTTGTTGCCAGCACTGCAACGTCAATATCTTTGCCTGCAAGCGCCTTCTTTGCATCACCCTCTACTATTACCCCCTTGTTTTTCTCAATGCCGGTAATGGATGATAGGTCCCTGCCTGCTTTATCCGGAGATATGTCAACAGCCGATACTATCTCAATCTCTTCTCTCTCTGTGATTAACTGCACAATCTTTGTCCCAATCGGTCCCACTCCGTAGATGGCAGCGCGTATCTTTTTCATATTTCTATTCTCCCCTTTAGCATATCCTCGGCAGTTGTGTCCCCGAAAGCATATCTATGATTCTCTTTGAACCTATGGTAGTTTCCATTACCACCTTCCCTGCCGGTTCTTTTACCACCTCACCTATGACTACTGCTCTTCTGCCGTAAGGGTGCCTCTTCATTACTGAGAGAACTGCGTCTGTCTCCTCTGCCGGGCATACAACGAGAACCTTGCCCTCGTTTGCCAGATACAGAGGGTCAAATCCGAGTATCTCGCACATTGAGCCTACCCGGTCGCTGACCGGCAGGTACTTCTCATAGATGATGATGCCGACATCCAGTCCTTCAACCGCTTCGTTAAGGGTTGTTGCCAGACCTCCTCTTGTGGGGTCCCGCATAAAACGCATCCTTCTGGAAACCTTCAGTATCTCATCTATAAGTTCGTTCAGTGGGGCACAGTCACTCTTTATGCCGGAGGGGATGCCGAACTTTTTTCTTGCCGACAGGACCGCAAGTTCATGTTCCCCGATACAGCCGTTAATTATAACCTTATCGGTGTGCCTCATCAAATTTCTGTCCATTGTCCTCTTTTTTTTGCGTATGCCCAGACCGGCGGTGTTTATGAAGAGTTTGTCCGCCTTTCCCTTCTCAACTACCTTGAAATCGCCGGTGACGACCTCAACCCCTGCCTTCTTTGCAGCGGCGGCGATGGAGCCTGCTGTCTTTTCCAGAACAGAGGTTTCAAGCCCTTCTTCGGAGATGACCGCGCAGGTGATAAACAAGGGTTTTGCCCCCATCACAGACAGGTCGTTGACTGTGCCGCATACAGATAATTTGCCGATGTCTCCGCCAGGGAAAAACAGCGGGTCAACGGTGTATGTGTCCGTGGTTAAACACAGGTCATATTGTGTGCCGGGATTTTTCAGCACGGCTGAGTCCTCAAGTCTTCCGAGTATGTCAGAACTGAACCTTGCAAGGAAGGTTTTTTTAATCAAATCGTGCATCATCCTTCCTCCACTGCCATGTGACAGAAGTATCTTTTCTTTTTTAGTATTCATTATAACCTTCCCTTGTTCCTTTGCGGAGGACTTCCTGTTTTTCTACCCCTTTGAGAGAAAGGGGGATTTCCTGTTATGTTTCACCATAACGGTAGAAGGCGGCGCATGTTCCTTCCGAGGAGACCATACACGGGCCTATAGGGTTTTCCGGAGTGCATACCCTGCGGAAAAGTTTGCAGTCAACAGGCGTTTTTTTGCCCTTCAGTATCTCGCCGCATATGCATCCCGTATCCTTATTGCTTTTTTTTACATCAACAGGGAAGACCTTTTCAGCGTCCATACTGCTGTATTTTCCCCTTATCTCAAGTCCGCTGTCCCTTATAAGACCCAGACCCCTCCACTCTGAGTCAGTTCTTTGGAATACCTGTTCCATTATCTCACGTGCCTTCCTGTTGCCTTCTTTTTTTACTACCCGCGTGTACTCTACCTCTACCGATGGTTTATTCCCGTTTTTCTGCCTTAGAAGCATCAGCACCGACTGCAGGATATCCACAGGCTCAAATCCGGCAATGACGCAGGGTATTCCGTAACGCTCCGGTATGAAACCGTAGGGGCGGCTGCCTGTGATGACACTCACATGACCGGGGCATAAGAACCCGTTTATGCGTACGTCCTTATCTGTTAAGAGTGCCTCCATGGCAGGGGTGATGAGTTTATGCCCAGAAAAGAGATAAAAGTTTTTTATTGCCTTCTGGTGTGCTTTTTTTAGAGTGAGTGCGACGGCAGGAGCAGTGGTCTCAAACCCGATTCCGAGGAGTATAACGTTACTCTCTGGATTTTTTTCGCATATGTTTAGTGAGTCAAGCGGAGAGTATATGACCTCAATCCTGCTCCCTTCTGCTTTTTCCTTTTCTAATGAAGAGAATGAACCCGGAACCCTCATCATATCTCCGAATGTGGCGATGATGGTATTAGGCATCCTTGAGAAGAGTACTGCCTTGTCTATGTAAGAGTCAGGAGTCACGCAGACCGGACAGCCCGGTCCTGAGAGAAGATTTATGCCTGTCGGCAGGAGTTTTCGGATTCCATATCTCCCGATTGCCATGGTGTGTGTGCCGCAGACCTCCATAAAGTTGAGAGGAGCGCCGGAGATATCTTCTGCCTCCTCCTTTATCTCCCGGGCAAGTTTGCGCACCGCTTCCCTGTCCCTGAAAGGATTTATATGTTTCATCTTTGCAGGGTGCCCAGAAGTTGAAGCATCCTTTCTGCCTCCTTCTCGTCAACCTTCTCAATTGCCACACCTGCGTGGATGAGCAGATACTCACCGTCCTTAACGTCATTCAGAAGTTGTATGTTCACCTTCTTTCTGATGCCTCCAAACTCCACGGTTGCGGTACCTGACTCTCCAATACTCTTAACGCGCATAGGGACTGCAAGGCACATCTTAATCTCCTTTATACTGTTTTGGTTCTGCCAAACTTGGCTATGTTTTTGTTTCTTTCCTTTTTCCCTCTCCTTCCCCCCTCAAGCTATCCCTTACCCACATCTCTTGAAAGCGTTGTCATGTAAGGGTTACAGAGATATTTCGAGTGATTTTTAGTCCACGTTCCTTCTATTATTATAATACAAATTTCCTGCTTTTAAAACTTTTTTGCTTTTTAACGCGCTTGAGCAGAAGCAGATTTTTATTTTCTACAG
>CAYOYL010000029.1:0-9567 GCA_964408175.1 uncultured bacterium | reverse complement strand
GTAAATGTTGAAACTGCAGTCATCATCGGCAACGGAGAGAAAAATTCTCTCACTGCAGCGTTCTTCAGGGAGATGAAAGAGCTCGATGCCGACCAGTCTTATCCCGGCAGGAATGGATATTTCATCAGGGAACGAAAACTGCCTGAAGGGAAAACCACAGGGTTTTTCATTGCAGGGCCTGACAGCACGGGTACAAGTAAAGGTGTACAACTCTTCACGAAATTTCTCCGTGCAGAAGGTGCATGGCTCCTCCCCTGAGGTCCGACCTCCGTAGATGCAGTTTTGTAATTTCCGTCAATTTATTGTAAATTATATAGGGCTTTTTGTAATAGGTGGAGGCACCTATCAGAAAAGCGACAGGCATGAAGGAGTAAAGCTGACATTTCTCATTGCTTGTCATTGCGAAGTATGTTCTGTATGCTGAAGCAATCTCAATGGTATTGCCATGCAAAGGATGCTCGCAGTGACAATAGGGATAAGGAGTTCGGAATAAATGGATAAGGGGAAGATAATAAAGGTAAGCGGACCTCTGGTAAAGGCTGAGGGTATGACAACGTCCAGGATGTATGATGTTGTCCGGGTGGGAGAAGAAAAACTGGTGGGCGAGATAATACGTCTGGACGGTGATACAGCATCCATTCAGGTATATGAGGAGACCGAAGGACTGAAGGTAGGAGACCCTGTTTTCGGAACCGGTGCGCCTCTTGTTGTTGAACTCGGACCAGGACTGCTTTCAAAGATATTTGACGGCATACAGAGACCCCTGTCCAGGCTGGAGGAAAAGGGGGACTTTATCCAGAGAGGCATACAGATGCCTCCTCTTGACAGGGATAAAAAATGGGAGTTCAAGCCTGTTGTTAAAAAAGGGAGCAGTGTTGAGGGAGGAGATATTATAGGAGAGGTACAGGAGACGCCGCTGCTTGTCCACAAGATAATGGTTCCCCCGGGACTCAGCGGAGAGATAACGGAATTAAAAGGTGGCATCTTTACGGTAGAGGATGAGATAGGGAAGATAAAAACAAAAAATGAGGGGGAACAGCCGCTTTATCTTATGCAGAAATGGCCTGTCCGCGAACGCCGTCCTGTCAGCAGTAAGAAGCCGCCGGAAGAACCACTCGTCACAGGACAGAGAGTGGTAGATACCCTGTTCCCTGTGCTTAAAGGTGGAACCGCCTGCATACCCGGGCCCTTTGGCTCCGGGAAGTGTGTGACCGGAAATACCCCTGTTTTGCTTGCTAACGGGACTGTAAAACCCATAAAAGAGATATACAGAGATGCTGAAAGATGCGGAGAAAAGGAGGTAAAGGACAGAGAAGAATTCATAAGGTTGAAGAGTCCCATTAAGGTGAATTCTTTTTATGACGGCAGGATAGTTGAGGGGGCTGCCACTGTTGTCTATAAAGGATATACGGACAAAATTGTCAGGATTTATACGGATGCCGGCAGGATTATGGAGGTTACACCGGCACACAAACTTTTCAGGTTTACCGAGAGTATGGAGATAGAGGAGGTTCACGCAATAGACCTGAGAAAAGGGGAGTATCTTGCTGCCCCCAGAACAATCCCATGCAGAGGCAAAGAGTATAGATTCCCCGTCTATAGCATCTTCCGGGACTATAGAAGTTCCGATAGGTCGTTGAACCGGAAGGTGAGCGGCCTGATACATAAGATGAAGGAGGAAAGGGGTACTTTACAGAAGGTCGCCGATGAACTGGGTGTTTCCTGGGAGATGCTGAGAGAATATTATAATGGAAACAATAACCCTACCCTGAAATTCATAAAGAAGGTTTACAAAAAGAACGGATTGTCCTTGAGTGTCCCGAAAACAATTAAGGGGCACGCCAACAGTTTATCCTGTAAAATCCCTGCCTTTCTTGATGAGAGGTTTTCGTTGTTTCTCGGACTCCTGATGTCGGACGGGATGCTCAAAGGTCGTTCCATTAGGTTCTATAACAACGATGAGCGTATACTTCAACTTTACTCTTCTCTTGCAGAGGAACTCTTTGGCATAAAACCCCTGAAACGATATGCAGGGACCGTGAATTGTTTATGGCTTGAATCCCGTGTGGTATCTGAACTGCTGAGATTTTTACAATTTCCGGAGGTAAAGAAATCAAGAAACCTGGTTTTGCCTTCAGTGTTGCTGCAAGGTTCAAGAAGGGTCCTGAGCAGTTTCCTGAAAGGATACTTCCTGTGCGACGGTTATTTCAGTCTTAAAAAGGGGGAGATTGAAATTGCAACGGCAAGCAGGATGCTGGCTTCCCATCTCTCGTACCTTTTAACACGCCTTAACATAGTATGCAAGGTAATGGAGAAGTCCGTAAACGGGGTAGTCTATTTCAGGATTCTTGTCAGAGGGAGCGAAGAGATAGGTAAATTTTACGCCCTTACCGGAGACTATGCCTTTGCAAAATATACATTGATGAAAGAATACCTGTCTCAGGACACAGAAAGGTATCAAAGATGCGATGCCCTGCAGATTTCTCCTGTTTTCTGTGAAGATGTCTACAACCGTTGCGGGAGACCTTACCAGAGATTGAAAGATGCTGGCGTGGAGGTGTTCAACCTCCTTGCAGGGGAAAAGATAACCCTGTCAAGATTCAAGAACTTTGCAAGGATAACGGGAGACCCGTTTCTGCAAAAGATTGCATTTAACTGCTTGTCGCATGTCTATCAGGATAAGATAGTCCGGATAGATGTTGAGGATTATAATGAACCTGTCTATGACCTGCAGATTGAAAAGTATCACAATTTTATTGGTGGTTTCATTCCGTCATTTTTTCATAATACGGTTGTTCTTCACGCTGTGGCGAAGTGGGCGGACTCACAGGTCGTCGTATATATCGGATGCGGGGAGAGGGGGAATGAGATGGCAGATGTGCTGATTGAGTTCCCTGAACTGAAAGACCCATCCTCAGACCGCCCCCTTATGGAAAGAACCGTCCTTATAGCAAATACCTCTAATATGCCTGTTGCCGCAAGGGAGGCCTCTATATATACAGGCATTACAATCGGCGAGTACTTTAGAGATATGGGGTACTCAGTAGCACTTATGGCTGACTCTACCAGCAGGTGGGCAGAGGCGTTAAGGGAGATATCCGGTAGAATGGAAGAGATGCCCGGGGAAGAAGGCTATCCTGCGTATCTCGGCACCAGCATCGCCTCTTTTTATGAAAGGGCAGGCAGGGTTGTCTGTCTGGGGAAGGATAAAAATCCCGGAGAGTCCTCTTCCAGAGGGCGGGAAGGTTCTCTTTCTGTCGTGGGTGCGGTCAGTCCTCCTGGTGGAGACCTGACAGACCCTGTGGTACAGATGACACTGCGGGTGGTAAAGGTCTTCTGGGGACTTGATGACCGTCTTGCGTATCAGCGGCACTTCCCTGCAATCAACTGGCTTACCAGTTATACCCTGTATGAGGATAACGTCAGAAAACATCTTGAGAAAGAGGTTGCACCAGACTTTCCGGATATAAAACAGGAGGCACTTTCAATACTGGAAAGGGAGTCAGAACTGAACGAGATAGTGCGGCTTGTGGGTATGGAAACCCTCTCTTTGCAGGACAGGCTCACCCTTGAAACCGCTCGTTCCATAAGGGAGGATTTTTTGCATCAGAGCGCCTTTGATGACAGGGATGCATATACCACGTTACAAAAGCAGTACAGGATGCTGAAGGCAATACTCCACTTTCATCATATGGCAGGCAGTGCAATTGAAAAGAAGGTTCCCCTTGAAGAGATAATGAAGACGACTGTAAGAGAAAAAATAGTAAAGATGCGATACATTGCCGAGGACAAGGTAAAGGAAGAGTTTGATAAAATAGATAAAGAGATAGAAGAGAATCTGTCAAGTGTCAAGAGTTGACCCCGCTATGGCAGCCTGACCTGCTGATATACAGGCATCGTTTGGCGGCAGACGCCTGTGGGTATATACCCTGAACCCGCTTCTTTTGAGTCTTCTCACAGTCATACCGAGCAGAACTGTATTTTGAAATACCCCACCTGATAAAACAACCTCAGAGATGTTCTTTTCTTCCTTTATTCTTTTACATATTTCTGTAATTATTTCCGCTACCCCCGCATGAAACCTGTAAGAGATAATGTCAGGGGAGACACCCCTTTCCACGTCCCCGACCATGCTCTTTATCACAGGGGCAGTATCAATGACAACCTTCCCTGATTTCTGTAGAGTACCGAAGATATAGGGGGACATCTTCTTTTTCCCCGCTTCAGCCGCCATCTCCATCTCAATTGCAGCCTGTGCATCGTAGGTAATATTTGTTCTTATCCCTGTTATGGCTGATACCGCATCAAAGAGGCGTCCCATGCTTGAGGCAGGCGGACAGTTGATATTGTTTACCAGCATCTCTCTGACAGCGGATATCTTTTTACCTTCAACCTTACTGAAGACAGGCAGTTTCAGGTTGAAGGCATCCTCTCTGAATGTTTTATAAAGGTATGAAAGTCCTATCCTCCACACCTCCCTTATCGCCTTTTCTCCACCGGGCAGGGGTATGTAGTCAAGGTATGCAAGCCTCTCGTAACCCTTATAGTAAGCCAGCATAATCTCCGCTCCTCTTATGTCTCCGTCTTCCCCGTAGCCCGTACCGTCCATGGCAACGCCTATGACCTTACGGTTTGGGAGTCCGTTTTCCAGCATACAGGCGGCAATGTGTGCGTGGTGGTGCTGTACGCCGAGAGTGGACAGTTTTTCCTTCTCCGCAACCTCCAGTGCAAACCGGCTTGTCAGGTAGTCAGGATGCAGGTCATATGCGACAACCTCAGGATGAAAACCGAAGAGTCTTTTAAAATGAGCGTACAGGTCCTTGTAAAAGTTCAGGGATTCAAGACTGTCTATCGTACCGGCATACTGGCTGGTGATAATTTCCCGCGCCCTGCCGAAAGAGAGGGTGCTCTTTTCATTTGCCCCTGCTGCGAAGACCTCTTTCTTAAAGAACGCAGGGGCTGCAATGGGGTCAGGTGTATAACCTCTTGCCTTGCGCAGGAAGTAAAAACTGTTTCCCGGTTTTATCATTTTCACAACAGAGTCATCACAGCCTGTCTGTATCTCCCTGTTGTTTGTCAGCACATAGTCTGCAATACCGGCAAGTCTTTTGATGGATGCTTCATTGTCCCTGAAGATGATGGGTTCATCAGAAAAGTTGGCGCTTGTGGCAACAATAACATCAGGTACACCGTAAAAGAAGAGCAGGTGGTGTATGGGGGCATAGGGGAGGAAAAAACCGAGGTGCCTGTTAAAAGGTGCAGACTCTTCTGGTATTTTGCATCCCTCTTTCTTTCTCAGTATTACAACAGGCGTCTGCCAGGAATCAAGTATCTTTTTTTCAGCACGGCTCACAGTACAGTATCTTTCTATGGTGGATATATCTTTTGCCATAAGTGCGAAGGGTTTGTCGCCTCTTTTCTTCCTCTCCCTGAGATTTTTTATTACCGACGGATTTTTACCATCGCACATAAGGTGATAGCCGCCTGTACCCTTCACTGCCACAATATCTCCTTTTGAGATAATCTCAGCAGTCTTTTTTATTGCCTCGTTACCTGCGGCAATACCTTTTCCGCCTTTAATGAGGGAGAACTCCGGACCGCAGGCGAAACAGCAGTTCGGCTGGGCATGAAACCTCCTGTCAAGCGGATTGGTATACTCCTTATAACAGTCAGGGCAGAGCATAAACCTCTCCATAGTGGTATTCTTTCTGTCATAGGGAAGTCTTTTTGTGATGGTAAACCTTGGCCCGCAGTCGGTACAGTTGATAAAAGGAAAAAGGTATCTCCTGTTTGAAGGGTCAAACATCTCCTTCAGGCACCTTTTACAGGTGGCTATGTCAGGGGAGAGTTCTGTCCTGACCGTTAGACCCCTGCCCTGACGGCTCTTTTCTATCCTGAACCCCTTCTCATTTTTAACGGGGATATAGGAGACTGAGATGTGTTTTATAACGGACTGTCTCGGAGGGTGGTATTTAATGCTGTCCAGAAAAGTTTTTATATCGGAAGAGTCCCCTTCCGCTTCAATGTAGACCCCATCTGTGGTATTGAGGACAAAACCTGCAAGGTGATTTTTAACTGCATACCTGTACACCGTAGGTCTGAAGCCTACCCCCTGCACCCTGCCCTCAACGTAAATCCCTGCCCTCTGTTTGGAACTCTCAGCCACGCCACTTTCCCCACAGGTCAATGAAATTCTTTCCCCTGATTCGCACCGTTCTTCCATCTATAAGTTCAGTATAAGATTTCTGGGCGTGTGTAAAAGCCTGGGAGGAAGAGATGTATTCAATGACAAGTTCACACCTGCCCTTGAGTTTTACCGGAGAGAACTCTTTTATCCTTTTTAATACCTTATATGAACTCTCTTTGACAACCTGACGCGCCCTGACAGGAGACAGGGATATTGCACAGGTCCTGTTGATGCCCCACTTTACCACTGCCTTTTCTATGCCCGGAACGTATGACTCCCCTTCCCTGCATGCCGCCTCATCTCCGGTAATTAGAAGACAGGGTATGCCAAACCAGCCGGCGAGATAGATATTCATCCCAATCTCTCCGATAGGATTGCCGTTTAATCTCATCTCCACAACATCCCTGCTTGAGTATGAGTGGTTGAGGTTGCCATCCTTCACACCGTTCATTGCGTGGTGTGCGAGAAGAAACATTACATCCCACTTTTCAGTGTCTATAGCACAAAGTTTCGGGATAGGTCTTCCGTGCAGGAGTTTTATCCCGGGATGTATGTTTTCAGGCAGAATACCTCCATACCCGTGTCCGTCAACCACCAGTATCTCCTTTGCCCCTGCCTCTATCGCCCCCTGTGCGGAGGCATTCACCTCTTCGGTCAGCAGTTCCTTTGCCTTTTCAAAATACTTACCTGTTGCATAGGTCTGTGACTCAAAATCCACAACACCTGCTACCCCCTCTAAATCCGTCATAATATATATCTTCATAGTACTCCTTTCTCTCTCCTGTCTTTTCCCCCTTTGAAAAAGGGGGGAATAAAGGAGGGGAATCAAGGTCTCACAGTTTTACAGGTTTGCCTTCCTTTGCAGAGATGTCTGCCGCAAATATCAGCCTGTGCACAACTGCAGCGTCTTCAATGTCAGGAAAAGGCTTACTATCATTTAATATGCAGTCAACGAAATGGTTAATCTCTTCTTTAAATGGATGATGCCTTACGTCTCCGCTGTCAGGCAGTATGGTTGGGACATCCGCATAACCTGTCTGCCCGGGGAACTTGTGTGAGAAAATCTTGTTGTTCCTTATGGTGCCCTTTGAACCGAAAAGCCCTATGTTGAAGATGTATGGGGTCTTGCAGTCAATGGATGAGGTAACCTTGCCTATTGTGCCGTTCTCAAACCTTATCAGTGTTACGCTGGTCGGGTCATACTCATACTCTTTGTAGTAAGGAGATGCGCTTCTTGTCCCGTAGGAAAAGACCTCAACCGGCTTTCTCTTTACAAACCACAGGAGAGCGTCAACCGCATGGCATCCTGCTGTGAGAAGACTGCTGCCGCCGGACTCTCTTTTTACATTCCACCGATACTGTTTAGAACCGGGACCAATCCCGTGGTAGTAGTCAACCTCTCCGTAATAGATATCCCCTATGGCATCATCCTTCAGCAGACTGTCTATGGTCACCAGTAGAGGATTCCAGTGCAGAACAAAACTCGCCAGTGTCTTTACCCTGTTTTTGTTTATCGCCTCAAGCATTGAGTTCAGGTCTTTCTCATTCAGTGCCACAGGTTTTTCTATCAGTATGTGTTTTTTGTATTCAGCAGCCATAATGGTCTCTTCAGGATGCAGGTAATGCGGAGTGCAGACAGAGACTATGTCTATATCCTCTCTTTTCAGCATCTCTTCGTAGTCGGTATATATCTTTGCCGAATACCCGTATTGATTCAGTTTTCTCTCGGCAGACTCTTTCGTCCTTGAGCACACAGCCACAAGTTCCGTATGAGGGTTTGCCCTGTATGCTGCCATATGCTCACCTGAAACCCCTCCTGTCCCCACAACCGCCGCCTTCAATCTTCCCATTTTCTTCTCCCTTAAGTCTTACCTGACCCTTCAGAGTCCCTCTAACCCCCCTTTGCAAAGGGGGGAACTAATCTTTTCCACTCACTTACTGTATGCATTATACACCAAAGATTCAGATTATCAATACATCATTATTTATTGCAGCAGCCATTTTCCCTTTCTAAATCCCCCTTTAATCCCCCCTTTGTCAAAGGGGGACACAGAGGGATTTATTCATATTGTCCCCTGCTCAATATTTTTGACAACCCTTAAATCATCATGGTATTTTGTAAAGACCTTACAGGACAGCACACTAACTCTTAACACAGGCAGGTCTTTTAATAAACAGGACGGGTTTAATTCTGGGGGGGGTAAGATGATTCAGAAACATCCAAATGTGGTTCTTGTTTTCAGTGACCAGCAAAGAGCGGATACGCTCGGCTGTTACAAAAACCCTATGGGCTTAACACCAAACCTTGACGGTCTTGCAGAACAGGGTATCAGGTTTGAAAATGCCTTTACAAACCAGCCTTTGTGCGGTCCAGCGAGAAGTTGCCTCTGGACGGGAAAGTATGCAACAACGACAGGTGTCTGGAGGAACGGGTTTGGAATAAAGACCGATGAGACAACGGTCGCAAAACTCTTAAAACAATCAGGTTATAAGACAGGATACATAGGCAAGTGGCATCTTTCCCCACGTGAAAAGGGGCACGGTTTTGTCCCGGAGGAGTACCGTGGCGGTTTTGAAGACCTCTGGGAGGCCTCTAACGTCTTAGAACATACCTCACATCCCTATGAAGGCAGTATCTATGGCAAAAGCGGAGAAGAGATAAAATTTAAGGACATCTACAGGGTTGATTTCCTCACCGAAAGGGCTATAAAATTCATAGAGGGAACTGACAGGAATTCTCCCTTTTTTCTTGCACTTTCTTTTATAGAGCCTCACCAGCAGAATGACTGGGGAAAGATGGTAGGACCGGAAGGCTATGCGGAGAAGTTTAAAAACCCCTACGTTCCTGCTGACCTGAAGGCACTGCCGGGTGACTGGCAGGAACAACTGCCTGACTATTACGGAGGGATTAAAAGGCTCGACGAATGCATGGGAAAGATTGTCGGTACCCTTAAAGAAAACGGTCTCTTTAAAAATACACTTATCATATATATGAGTGACCACGGTTGTCATTTCAAAACGCGTAATACAGAATACAAAAGAAGTTGCCATGAGAGTTCCATAAAAATCCCTCTTATAATGGCCGGGTATGGATGTAACAGGCCCCGGGTAGCCACGGAGTTTGCACAGATTGTAGATATTGCCCCTACAATCCTTGACATAGGCGGGCTGAAAATCCCGGAAGTTATGGAAGGCAGGAGTCTGAAAAGGGTTATGGATGGAGACGCTGAAAATTGGGAAAATGATGTATTAATACAACTCAGTGAATACAGAACTGGACGGGCGATAAGAACAGACAGGTGGAAATATTGTGCCATAGACCTGTCAAAGGAAGGAACTGCACATTCTTTTTCTGATGAATACACTGAATACCAGATTTA
>CAYOYL010000028.1:0-4448 GCA_964408175.1 uncultured bacterium | reverse complement strand
CATTGCGAGGAATGCTTCAAATGACGAAGCAATCTCAATGACAATCTCGGAACAGGCTCCGCAATCTACATGACAGGCTCGGAACAGACTCCGCAATCTGGATTGCCGCGCAAAAATCGCTCGCAATGACAAAAAGTGTCGGATTCTTGCGCCTCATACGGCTCGCAATGACGTGGTTGAGTGAGGACTAACAATTGCAATAATTTATTCAATAAAAAGATAACACTACCCAGCAAGTATTTACGTCTGTTTCTTGACACAACCTTGATGTATAGTCGTGCTAAATCCTCCCTTTCTTGCACTTCGTGCTTCGGTCAACGGGCTCGATAAATTCACTCATTCCTTTTATCCTCCTCTTGTGCTTCGCACTTCGGGCAACGGGCTCACCGACTCGCCCTCAGTGCTATACAACACTCATTATTCTTCGTGTTAGCACCCTTGTGGGGGAGGAAGTAAGGTGGGGGGGAATTAATGTATCCCCCTTCTCATCAGTGGAACGAGAGTCCCCAACTTCCAAGATTTTCAGGGTCTCCCGGGTCATCAGGGAGCAGTTCCTTATAGTTTTTAATCACCTTTTTTATTGCATCTACATACTCACCTATAACCTCAGGATAGTATTTTTTGAACCAGGGTACCCTGAAGACACGGGACTGTATCCCTTCAGTAACGGGAAGCGGTCCCCCAAACCCTCTTATATCCTGTGAGGAATTAACTATCACCGTAGGCCTGCCGTCTTTGTAAACATCCAGGCTGTTTAACAGAGGATGCGAGTGCAGGGCGATATTACAACCAGGACCTATACCTACCCCTTCAGCCCTGACTGCCTCACAGAATCTTGTGATAGATAGACCACCCAGTTCTTCACTTCTGTAGAGACCGAGTGGAGTATACCACCCACCCA
Source organism: uncultured bacterium (assembly GCA_964408175.1). GTDB lineage: Bacteria > Ratteibacteria > UBA8468 > B48-G9 > JAFGKM01 > JAFGKM01. The sequence goes on along the minus strand of CAYOYL010000028.1, from coordinate 3,547 downwards.
TTGTATCACCTGACCCCTTTGAAGGTCGGTATGCTCTGATACCGGGCAGTCCTTCAAGGTTATCCCAGAAGTAGTTCATTGCCCTGTCTATTTCAGCCATCTCAGAAGGGTATTTTTTTAACTGTACCAGTCCCACCGCAGAAGACATCTGGTGCATACGGTACTTATATCCACCCCACGGCAGACCCGCACCCTTTTTTAATTCCGGGATTGTAAGTTCGTTGTGCCTTGAATAGTGTCCAAATGCTATTCCCCTCTCATATATCTCTCTGTCATTGGTAAGCATAATCCCGGCTTCGCCTATAGCAAAAGACTTCCCGCTCATACAGGAGAAAGCAGAGACGTCCCCGAATGTTCCCACCATTTTTCCCTTATAGAGTGCACCGTGTGCATGAGAGACGTCTTCAACTATCTTCAGGTTATGCCTGCGTGCGACAGATATTATCCTGTCCATATCAGCAGGCCTTCCGCAGTAGTGTACAACCAGAATCGCCTTTGTCCTTTCTGTAATTCTTTTTTCAATGTCATCAGGGTCAATGCAAAGTGTTTCCGGGTCTATGTCCGCAAAGACAACAGTGGCCCCGAGAGAAAAGAGAGGCAGACAGGAAGCCCAGTATGTAATTGAAGGAGATATAACCTCATCACCCTTCCCGATGCCGATACCGTAAAAAGCACAGTGCAGTGCTGCAGTCCCGGTATTACATCCCAGCCCGTACTTCATACCATGCCAGTCCGCAAAGCCCCTCTCAAACTTTTTCGTTACGTCTGTACCGGACATATTACCCGTCCTGAGGACATCAAGTACTGCATCCTCCATCTCTTTCGTTACAATGGGCCATTTGAATATGTCTTTCGGCTCAGACTTTACTGCCTTTTCTCCACCAAAAAGAGATAGTTTACTCATCTCAATTCGCCTCCATCTTTCTTGCAACGTTCAGAAGTCTTTTTATCTTAGGTTCTTCTCCCGCAAAGTCCATATAAAAAGATACAGAAACAGGTTTGTGCTTTTGCAGGTAGATATAACGTTCCTCAAGTTCATCCGCTGAAAAATTTATTATCTCCCACGACTGTATGCGCAGTGTGAAGTCACAGGGACAGTGCTCGGCAAGTATTTCAGGAGTGACGTACTGGTCGGCACTCGGGTCAAAGACCTTGATATTAAGAGAACCCAGAAATGTAAGGTGTTCTTTCCTCAGCAGTTCGCTGTGCAGGTATCTCTCCGTTGCTTTAAGACCCTGATACATCCTATCCCAGTAAGGTATGACAAACTCCTCAAAAAGAGCCGGCGGGAACATACCTGCAAAGTCATCAGGTATCCCTCTTTCACCTGGTATAATAGGTTGTCCGAAATAATCGCTTATTGCATATGCATAGTTTAATGCACTCTCAGTACAAAAAGATAAAAACCTGTGTGCCATTTTTGGGTTATCATAAGGTAAAACCAAAAAGTCCGGTCCCATAAGCATAACTGCTGTCGTTATGGGCCCTTCCAGAAGATGTCCAATAAACTTCGGAGCATCTGGACGGTATCTTTGAAGTTCTTCAAGAACCTCAAGTCTCTTTTTAATCAAAGGGGTCTCAAGGTAGTTTTTCGGCTCTTCAAGTCTTTCGATATCTTCAGGCGTTTTTATGACAGGGGTAGGGGTGGGCTCAGAGTCTTCGGGACAGATAATCCTTCCCCCGAATGTTGAAACGTGTGTGTAGCAGAAACCCGCCAGCCTCGGAACAGGGGCAGGAACACCCAGACGCTCAGCGAGAGGCTTCATACTCTCAAATGCCTTTACAATATCCTTTGCGTTATAATGAAGTTGATAAAGGGGGACCCCTCCCATTTTGGCTACAAGTGTATCGGCAAAACCGAACCCGAATCTACATCCCACTTTCTCTGCCACTGTTTCCCCTTTTACTCAAGACCTGACGCCGTCTTTCAGACAGATTGTTCTTATTCAGGTATCTTATCACTCGCCTCATACTTAGCCAGGAGGTCATCTTCTGTCAGAAGGATGTATTTCTCTCCATCCATCTCTATCTCACTGCCACCAAAACCTTTATAAACCACCCTGTCACCCACCGCCACTTCATCAGTTGCATCCTTGGCTACTGCGATTACCTCCCCTTCATTGATATCTTCTTTGGCTGTCTCAGGAAGGTAGATTCCTCCTGACGATTTCTCCTCTGATTTGAGAGGTTTAACAACCACCTTTCCATTTATCGGTCTCATCTTCCTCATAATCTTCTCCTCCTTCTCTGGTTTAACCTGCAAGCAGTCTTTCTATCTTCACCTGGTCAAAGCCTACCACAAGATGTCCGTCTATATCAATCTGGGGAACTGCCATCTGTCCGCTGCGTGCCACAAGTCGCTCTGCCGCACTCTGGTTTGTAGATATATCTATCTCCCTGAAGTTGACGCCCCTCTTCCTCAGATAACTTTTAGCAATACCGCAGGCCGGACATCCTGGTCCACTATATACTACAACACTGTGGGACTTCTTCTTCTCTCCCTTACCCGGAATGGGAGCCGCCCCACCTCCGAAGACCCTCCCGTAGAACCTGCCGTTTTCCAGTCCTTCCACTTTTCTGGTGACCACTCCCTTTTCAACACTTATCACTGTAGGGACAGACGTAACCTGAAACTCCTTATGTATCCCCTTGACTTTTCCCACATCAACGACATAAACAGGTAGACTCTCATTCTCTTCACTGAAGACCTTCAATTCATCCAGAAACCTCTCGGCAGACGGTGAAAAACTGCCGTAAAAGGCAAGGACGAGAAAGTCTCCACGTTCTTTTTTTACCTGCTGAAAATGGTCTTCGTCTTTTATCCAGATATACATTCTTACCCCTTCCCATAACTTTATTTTTTACGCAAAATTTCCTATTTATACCCACATATTTTACCTTAAATTATAATATTGTAAAGATTTTTTTAAAAAGGGGACAGGCTACTTTTTGCTCTTAATCAGAGGTTGTTGAATTCCATTGAAGGTTGACAGTTATCGGATAAAATTGTAAATTCTGGTGAAAAGGAGGGAGGAATGGTTGACTATAACAGGGAGGTTTTCCAGCACTGCGAAGAGATTGAAAGGTGCAGACAGAGAGGCGGAAGGATGCTGTCGGTGCCTGACCTGATAGAGGCAGGAACCATATCCATCCTGCAGGCATCTTTCTTTATGAGGGTTATATCTGAAGGTGCCTCTTTCATTGTGGGAGCAAAACCTGGGGGAGCCGGCAAGACCACGGTTATGTGTGCACTATTAAACTTTCTGCCTCTGAATACGGATATAATACACGCTGAAAATACTGGCATCCTCAGGGATGCTGCGATAAAAAAAAGGTCCTGCTTCCTCTGCCACGAGATAGGAGCAGGACACTACTACTGTTATCTATGGGGTGAACAACTGACACACCTCTTCAAACTTAAAGAACAGGGACACATCATCGCCTCCAACCTGCACGCGGACACCTATGAAGCGGCAAAAAGACAGATATGCACGGATAACCCCGTCCCTGAACAGATGTTTAACAGCATTGACCTGTTTGTATTTCT
>CAYOYL010000027.1:0-14093 GCA_964408175.1 uncultured bacterium | reverse complement strand
GCCTGTGATGAAGAGACAGGAACTCCTATGTGTGCATAAAAGTGCAGTATAATTGAGTGTGCCAGAATAGTAATGAATGCGGAAAAAGCATCTACAGGTATAATTCCCCTGCCAACTGTAAACATTACCCCCTTACTGTATGTTATCGCTCCAATCCCTATACTCAACGCTCCCATAAATAATGCAGAGTTGATATTCAGCATACCTGAACTGTAGAAAACACCTGTTACGTTAGCAACATTATTGGCACCGAGAGAATATGCACCGTAGATACCTGCAAGAATAAGCAGGGTCCTCATAAACCTGTCATAGGTTAGAAAATGCAGATTTTTTTTCCGTAATACCTTTGCTATTGTCAGATAGAGAATTATGGAAACCAAAGCCGCACCTACAGGTGTTGTAATCCAGCATATAAAAACCTTTGTCAGTCCCGTTGTGTCTATCTGCCTTTTGATAATTCCTATCCCCATTATGGCACCCACAACTGCCTGGGACGTTGATACCGGAAGTTTCATCAGTGTCATCAGTGTAACAGTTATCGCAGCAGCGACAGTGATTATAAAAGCAGTGTTTTCAGTCTGTGCCGTTAAACCGGAAAGCGTCTCCATCCCTGGTCTACCCCCGATTAAAGCACCGGCGAGAACAAATAAAGCAGTTAATGTAACTGCGGTTCGGTACTTTAGCATATAAGAAGATACTGCAGTGCCGAATATATTGGCAGTGTCATTTGAGCCGAGTGCCCATCCCATATACAGAGATCCAAGTAGTCTTATATCCATATTAGATTTTCAGCAAATGCAGTAGAAATTAGGCGGATATCAAACCATCCTCTTGGCTGCCACAATGTTCAAACGGTCAGTCACCTCTTCGGACATATCCGAGATATTTCCAATTTCAATAACGAGGTCTTTAAGGAGTATCTTCTGTCCTATATCGTAGTCAGTGGAAAAAATCTTTCTTATTATTCCTCTTTCCATTCTGTCCGAAGAACTTTCCCTCTTGTCAACCTCTTTTACCTTTTCCCTGACATCTTTTAAACTGTGAAACAGTATTCTGAATCCCTCAATTACATTCTTAAAAGCAGCAACATTGTCGTTGATAAGTTCCAGGAGACTGTCATTTAACTCTTTAGGGATGTTAAGAGATTCAGTTTCAATCTGATACAATACTGACTGTGCTTTGTTGAGAACTGAATCTGTTGCCTCAATAAGTCCCAGTATGTCTCCTCTGGATTCAGGGATAAGGGATTTCTGATACATCTCCAGTTCTATCTCCCTTCTGATGTCATCCGCCATTGATTCTGAAAGGTGTGTTTCTTCTATCATTTGCTTAAATTCTCTTGATATGCCTGCATCAAAATACTTCTCCATTGTCTTTTTAAACATCTCAATAGTTTCAAATATTTTATCCAGATATCTCTCAGTCATAGCGTGAACCCTGTTCTTCTTTCCTCCGAAAAAAAAGTCCATCAGACACCTCCATGTTTATACAAAGCCATTGTTTTTTTTATGTACGGCCAGGTAAGAGCGGCATAAAATCTATGTCCTTCCGGACCAATTATAAGTTTTATTCTGTCAGAAAATCCGGATTTCTTATAAATCTCTTTTGACCTTCTGAATGCCTTTCTAACCCCGCTTATAGGGAAAATAGGGTCTTTTTCACCTGCAACAATAATCAGATTCCTCGGGGCGATAAGCCCTGCAAGGTCCTCCATACCGAAATATTTTAGAGAATCGGGAATGTAGTTGTCCATACAATGGCCTATCTGCATAATGGAATCCTCATACGTGCAGAATGAGCAGGAAGGCACGGCCAACTTAATCCTGTCTTCAAGACAGGCGGCATAATATGTAACGGTTCCTCCGCCTGAATTCCCCATACACCCTATCCTGCCTTTTTCTACGAAAGGGAACTGCTGCAAAAGGTCAATGCCTCTGACAACATCAGTAATCCTTTCTGCAAGCAAGGTATGGCCAAGCATCAAGGCATGCATGGTTGCATCCCAGCATCTGTTATCAATCTTTTGTTTCAACAGTCTTTCCTCACGTTCCCCGAAACATCTTTGTTCAATCGCAAGGGCGACAAAGCCGTTTTTAACCGCCTGTATAGCAAAGTCTCTGTCACCATCAATCTTGAAATCTTTACCACCCTCTCCAAAATAGTTACCTGCTGATATGAAAGCCCCCTGGCTGTGCCCCTGTAAACAAACCATAGCAGGATGCCTTTGTTGTCCATCTTTAGGGACAAGAAGATATGCCATATTCATTGTTTCAGGTGCGGTGGGAAAGATAATCTTTTTAATTGTATAGTCCTTTGTTTCATCATCTTTCAAGACTCTAAATTCCACCTTCCCTTTCTCCTTATACATCGGACCTATCAATTCTCGCAGTTTTTCCTTCAACCTCCTACGCCACATTTCATATACCACATCTTCAGAAAAAGATATCTCTTTTGGTGCCTTCTTCATCAGTCCCATCTGAAAATAAGACGGAGAGAACTTTTCTTTATAATTTTTGAAGTGTAAAGTGGACATTTGATTTCTCTCTCAATCCCCTCTAACCTCCCTTTCTTAAAGGGGAAAAACTGCAAAGGGAGGAATAAATTTACACCCTTTCTGTCTTTCCCGATTCTATTGCCCTGTTAGCCGCAGAGGTAAACCTCAGTGTTTTCAATCCATCCTCATAGGATGATTTTATAAGAGAAGGTTTTTTTGTCTTAACCGCTTCTATAAATGCCCTGTCTTCTCTATAAATAATCTCCTGGGGATTCTCAGAGATTTCTTCTATTTTACTGCCGTAGTTAATCTTAACCTTTTGTCTCTCTGTATACTCTACTATCCTGTCTTTAAAATAAAAATCCAGCCCTGACTTTCCAGTTCCAGACACTTTTAAAAAGCATCCTGAGAAGATTGTTCCAAAAACTCCACTTCCAAAATATACGGAAACAGCCGAGGCATCTTCAACGTTATATTCTTCTATATCCTTCATCAAACCGGTCCTTTTCACAGCCGTAACCTCAACAGGCTCCCCGAGCAGATATCTTGCCATATCAAAGATGTGTGTGGTCTGTTCCGTAATCTGACCACCCGACATCTCTTTTCTTCTCCACCAGTAGACACCCGGCATTCCACCCACCCACCAGCCTGTAAAAAAACCAGGTGTATCTTTACTGAAGAAAGGTTTTATATAGTCTATAATATTTTGATACCTGTCCTGATAACCTACCGCGGTTATAAGCCCTTTTTCTTTAACACCGGCGGCTATCCCTTCTGCATCTTTGATGTCTAAATGAATCGGCTTTTCAACAAGAAAAGGGATACCCTTCTCCACACACTTCATCTCCTGTCCCTTATGTGCAAAAGGCGGCACGCAGATAAAACATGCGTTCAGTTCGACCTCCTCAAGCATCTGGTTAAAATCAGTAAAGACCCTTCCGCCATAAAGTGCTGATGCCTTTTTCGCCTTTTCTTCATCAACATCACACATCCCTGCAAATTCAACATCCTGCATCTTCTGCAGGTTTGGCATATGAGCACCAGAAATACCACCACACCCTATAAATCCTATTTTCACCTTGTCCATTGCTCTCCTTTAGCCTGAACCCACATATTCTGTCGTTGCGAGCATATTGCGGATGGCAACCTGAGATTGCTTCGTCATATAAACCATTCCTCGCAATGATAATCAGTGAGGGGCTATGATTTTATTTTTTGAGTTTACCCAATTATTTTCTTAAGATATTCCAAACTCTTTTTAAGGTTTTCTTCTTTTGGTTCAGGAACACCACACTCAAGTGCCATATACTGCGTGAATCCTATCTTTCTCAGCGCCTTAAAACCAGCAGAAAAGTCTGTGTGTCCTGTTCCTGGCAGAATCCTGTTGCTGTCTGCAAGGTGTACATGCCCTATCCATTTTCCCGACTTCTCTATGGAGTCTGGAATAGACGCCTCTTCTATAGACATATGGAAAAAGTCTGCTAAAATCTTAAGGTATGGGCTGCCTATCTTCTCACAATACTCCACCGCCTGTTTTAGTCTGTTCATAAAGTGCGTTTCATATCTATTGAGCGGCTCTAAGAGAAGCGCACAATTATTCTTTTCTGCACTTTCAACAATCTCGGGAAGTTGTGACAGAAGAAGTTCCTTCTCAAGTTCAACTGCGCTCTTATATGGAGACAGGTCGCTTATCTTTGGCGGTCCAAAAACCGGGACAAGAATCAAACCCTCAACACCAAGTCTTCCACCCATCTTCAGGAGTCCTTTTATATCATCCCTTGACTTCTCCCTGCTAACTGGAGATTCTTCAAGCAGGTAGTTTCTATACCCTGCACATATGGATGATACCTTAATCCCTGTTTTTTCTGACAGACTGATATACTCATCAACCACTGAAGGGTTTTCCAGCATCACCCTGCCCGTTACTTCTATCCCTTCAAAACCAATCTCTTTAGCTTTTTCAAACTTCTCTCTGTTATCCCTTCCCGGAAGCAACCCTAATTGACTTGCAACTTTCATATTTTTCCTCCCAAATCCCCTCTAACCCCCCTTTGCAAAGGGGGGAATAAAAGAGGGAAGAATCAATGTGTCCCCTTTTGGGAACACAGGGGGATTTATTCATATCTTCCCTTCTATGTCTCAATATAAAAGTCTTGATATAAAATCTTGTTAATCATCTTATTTTATGCCAATTAAAAAATATGTCAATAATTTGAAAAAAAAACTGATTTGCAGTATATTTATAAAACACTTGTAGGGTGCAATGTGAATAATACGTGGAGAGAGTAATGGCAAAATATGATTTTAAAGATGTAGAGAGTAAGTGGCAGAAAAAGTGGGAAGAATCTGGAATATACAGGGCAAAATTTACTGAAGACAGGAAGAAATTTTACGTTCTTGAAATGTTTCCCTATACCTCAGCCCAGATACATATGGGGCACGTAAGAAATTATACCATAGGGGATGTAGTCTCCAGATTCCTTACCCTGAAAGGGTTTAATACTCTGCATCCCATCGGTTATGACGCATTTGGCATGCCTGCTGAAAATGCAGCCATAAAACAGAAGACACACCCTAAAGAGTGGACATACAAAAACATATCAACTATAAGCAGACAACTGAAACAACTCGGTATCTCATACTGCTGGGAAAGGGAACTGGCTACCTGCGACCCTGAATACTACAGGTGGAACCAGTATTTTTTTCTGAAACTTTATAAAGAGGGGTTGATATACAAAAAACTGTCGCCTGCCAACTGGTGTCCTTCCTGCCGTACCGTGCTGGCAAATGAACAGGTCATTGACGGTCGCTGCTGGAGATGCGGTACACCAGTTGAACAAAAAGAACTTTCACAGTGGTTCATTAAAATCACTGCCTATGCGGAAAAACTACTGGATTTTTCGGGGATACGGAAATGGCCTGAACGTGTTATTACAATGCAGAAAAACTGGATAGGTAAAAGTTATGGATGCGAGGTGCAGTTCAAAATATCTGCACTGGATAAAGACCTTAAGGTTTTCACCACAAGGCCTGACACCCTTTTCGGAGCAACATACGTAGTGATATCTCCAAGACATCCTTTTGTTCAGGATATTCTATCCAAAAGTCCGTCAAAAGAGGAAATTTTGAACTTTCTGAAGAGGTTCAGAAATCAGAATGTAACGGTTGAATCCACCGTAAAGATGGAAAAAGAAGGTGTTTACACTGGTCTTAACGCGGTAAATCCGGTCAATAATGAAGAAATACCTGTATGGCTGGGCAACTATGTCCTTATGGAATATGGAACCGGAGCCATTATGGCTGTGCCGGCTCATGACCAGAGAGACTTTGAGTTCGCAAATAGGTATCACCTCCCTGTAAAAACAGTGATAAAAGCCCCTGAGTGGGAAAAGATACCAGACAGGTTAGAACAGTCTTACGAGGGTGAAGGCATTATGGTTAACTCCGGCATCTTTGACGGAATGGACAACACCAGAGGTATTGAATCTATAACAGAATACCTTGAGAAAAATGGTAAAGGTAAAAAGACAACCAACTACAGTTTGAGAGACTGGTGCATATCAAGGCAAAGATACTGGGGAACCCCTATTCCGATAATATACTGCAAAAAATGCGGCATTGTCCCTGTTCCTGAAAAAGACCTTCCGGTTAAATTGCCTGACAATGTTGAAATTACAGGCATGGGAGAATCCCCTCTCAAAAACACCCCTGAATTTCTTCACTGTAAGTGTCCGGTATGCGGTGGGGAGGCAGTCAGAGAAACCGATACTATGGACACATTTATGGACTCTTCCTGGTACTTCCTGAGATATGCATCCGGAGATAACAGAGAAAGGCCTTTCAACAAAGAGGAGGTTAACTACTGGATGCCTGTTGACCAGTATATCGGTGGAATAGAACATGCCATATTACACCTTCTCTACAGCAGATTTTTCGTAAAGGTCTTAAACGATATGGGCTACCTAAATTTTAAAGAACCTTTTGAAAACCTGTTATGTCAGGGTATGGTAATAAAAGACGGGTTCAAGATGTCAAAATCAAAAGGTAATGTAGTTGACCCTGAATACGTGATAAAAAAATACGGGGTGGACACGCTGCGGCTTTTTATCCTCTTTGCTGCACCGCCCGAACTTGACCTTGAATGGTCAGAGAAAGGGATTGAAGGCACCTGGAGGTTTATAAACAGAATATGGATATTAAATTCTAACATCTCAGGATATAAAGATACAGGTAAAAATGTAGGTGATATTACCGCTGAAAAACTTATAAACAGGATGATAAAAGGTGTTACTGAAGATATAGAGAAAGACTTCCATTTCAACACAGCCATAGCAAAGATGATGGAGTTTACCAGTGACATACACAAAATAATAGAAAAGAGGGAATGTTCAAAAGCAAAGTTAATGGATGTCTGGCACAGGTTTATAAAGATTATGGCTCCTTTTATTCCTCACATAAGTGAAGAATTATGGGAGATGACAGGTAACAAAAAATCGGTCTTCAGTGAATCCTGGCCAGAGATAAAAAAAGAATATCTGGTCGAAAAAGAGGCATCTGTAGCGGTTCAGATAGATGGAAAGGTCAGAGGCAGGATAACAGTGGTTGCAGGTTCCCCTGAATCCGAGGTGCTTGAAAGAGTTATCAATGACCCCGGTATTTCAAAATGGCTTAAAGATAAAAAAATCAATAAGCAGATATACGTACAGGATAGAATCCTTAACCTTGTCACGAAATAAAATAGGGGGAGATTTTATATCATCTCCCCCATAAATAGTTAATCTTTTTCTATCTTACTGCGTTTTTTTCTGTTCTTCTGTCTTTTCTTCAGGTTTTTCTTCTTTTTTCTCCTTCTTCTCTTCCATCTTATCTTTGATGTCGCTTATGCCTGCCGCAATAGCAATTACCCCACCGACAAGCAGTAAAAAAGGAACCGCTGCCATAAGAGCCTTCACAAAAAGTCCCCACCACGCAGCAAGTCCCCAAATACCAAGAATTACAGCCACTATTCCACCTATCAATGCACCCATTGTTCCCTCCTTTTGCCCCTGACATTTGTCTTTGCGAAGTGTATCCGATTCCCATTAACAGATGAAACTAATTTATCCTTGATTTCTCGCAAACAAAAGTACAGTAGGGGAATATCACCTGTTGTTAACTTTTTACGTACATATTCACTGAACTGCATATATTTCCCCTCTCCCTTAAGAGGAGAGGGTCCGGGTGAGGGTGAAATTTATGTTTCTCCACTCACCCCCACCTACATCCTCCCCCCTCAAGGGGGAGGAATAACGGTGTTGACTGAGTATTTAACTTTTTACTGTATAACTTCAGTAAATATAACATACCTCTTTATAAATTGTCAAGTCAACCATAAATCCTAAAGAAAAATTTACCTGCGAATAGCGTGTTTCATAACCTCTACAGGAGCTTTTTCTCCTGTCCACAGTTCAAAAGATACCGCCCCCTGGTATACAAGCATAGAGAGACCGTCAAGATACGGTATACCATTCTTCTCTGCAGTCTTTACCAGTTCGGTCTTTCTGTTGTAAACTATGTCATAGATGAACTTAGCCCTCTTGAGATTTCTCTCTGTTATCAGCACTGGGTCCCCTTCTTTCATCCCGACAGAGGTTGTATTGACAACAAGTTCAATCTCTTTCCAGTATTTTTCATCGTTTATTTCACCAAAAGGCACTATGAAAATATTCTCAAATCCAAGTTTTTCTGATAGATGTTTTTTCAAAAGGACCGCTTTTTCTTCCGTCCTGTTAGATATGTAAATTTTAGAAACTTTTTCTCTTACAAGAGCACCTGCAATAGCATATGCGGAACCTCCTGCTCCGAGAAAAAATACAGCCTTTTCCAAAAATGTAAATTTAGATTCATGCTCTTTCAGTGAACGGACAAAACCCTTTCCGTCCGTACTGTAACCCTTCAGCCTGCCATTTTTATTAACGATTGTATTCACAGAAGATAATAACTCTGCCTCTTCGTCAATCTCGTCAAGATATCTCAAGACTCTTTTTTTGTGCGGTATTGTAAGATTCACTCCTATAAAGTTAAGAGCCCTGACACCACCCACTGCCCTCTCTATATGTTCAGGCAAAACGCTCATAGGGATATATACATAGTTAAGTTTTAAAAACTCAAATGCTGCGTTCTGAAATACTGGGGATAGTGAATGCTCCACAGGATATCCAAAAACACCCGTAATCTTTGTCGTGCCGGTTATTTTCATAGGAGAATAATATCATTTTAAATATCTCTTGACAAAAATAGAATCCTGTCATATACTATTCCGAAGTTATGAACTTCATAGTTTTTTGTCACGGGAGACACAGATGAGAAAAATAGCAGTTATAAACCAGAAGGGCGGCTCAGGAAAAACAACAACGGTCGTAAACACAGGGGCATTCCTTTCCCATAGAGGGAAAAAGGTACTGCTGATAGACCTTGACCCACAGTCACACACAACCATCCATCTGGGCTTTGAACCCCCGGAAATAAAAAAATCGGTCTACGACCTTCTAATTAATAAAGTCCCGGCGGAAGAGGTAATTCTTCCTGTCTATGAGAAAAATTTATTTCTTATCCCTGCCAGCATTGAACTGGCAAGTGCAGAGATAGAACTTGTCAATGAGATAGGCAGGGAAATTATTCTGAGAGATGCCCTCAGGAAAAACAGGTCAGACTTTGACTACGTTCTTATAGACTGCCCGCCTTCACTCGGACTCCTAACACTTAACGCACTTACCACGGCAGATGAGATATTCATCCCGATACAGGCAGAATTCTTTGCTTTGGAAGGGCTGACGAAACTGATACAGACCATAAAGATAATAAAAGATAGGCTGAACCCGGAGACAAAGATTACAGGTATTATAATCACTATGTACGACAAGAGGAAAAATATCTGCAGGGATGTAGCGGAAAAGGTAAAAGGTCATTTTAAGGGCAAGGTCTTCAAAACAAAGATAAGAGAGAATGTCCGTCTGGCTGAGGCCCCGGGTTTCGGAAAGACCATAAAGGACTTTGCACCGGGCAGCCACGGAGAGGAAGACTACAAAAAACTTGCTGCAGAAATAATACGGCAGGAGAAAAGAAAAAAATGAAAAAAACAGGTCTGGGAAGGGACCCGCTAAACTGGATAAAACCCACGTCAGAGAAGAAAAAGCCTGTAGAAAAAGAGATTCAGAAGCGGGTATTGTCAAGAGAAAACAAGAAAGAGCGGGAATACCTGCCGAAGTTCAAAACCTTTGATGTAAGATTGACATCTCTCTTAAGGGATGACCAACTGGAGTTTCTTGAAAGACTCATCAGGGACATCAGAAAAAACAGGACATCTGAATACAGAAAAGAACGCATAACGAAAAATACGCTTATTCGTGTATTTATAGACGCCTTTATGGATAAAGATATAGATACCGCAAACATCTCTGACGAAAAAGACCTTCTGAAAAGAATAAGAAAGATGTGAAACCTCACCCCACTCTCTTGCATCTAAAAGTATGAAAAAAGACAGGAGGTGAGATTTATGGACAAACTGACAAGATGGAATCCTTTCAGAGAGTTACTGGATGTAAGAGATGACTTTGACAGAATCGTGGAGGGTATGTTTCAGCCGGGATTAGGTATCTGGGAAGGTTCAAAGGTACCTGCGGTTGACGTATACGAAGACAAAGATAGCGTCTTTGTAAAAGCGGAGATTCCAGGGTTTAAAAAAGAAGAGGTATCACTTTCCATCTCTGGCGATATCCTGACACTGACCGGTAAAAAAGCGGAAACGAAGGAGGAGAAGAAGGGCAACTATTACCGGAAAGAAATCAGGGAAGGAGCATTTTCAAGAAGCGTGGAGCTGCCCTGCGCCATAGACAGGGAGAAGGCCAAGGCTTCTTATAAGGATGGAATTCTTGAGATATCTCTTCCCAAATCTCCGGAAGAGAAAGAGAAGGAAGTCAGGATAAACATACAGTAACGGAAAAAGGGGAGGGCCACCCTCCCCTTTTTTTATCCCCACAGTCAATAATCCATTTGTGATATAATATCACCTCGCGATAACCATGAAAAAATCTCTGATATTCCTCAGTCTGTTATGTATATCTCTAATATTGATATTCACGGTACATAAAAGAGAGAAATCCTTTTACGTCTCAAGAGAAGAACCTGCACTCGGAACATTTGTAAAAATAACCATAGAAGACACTGCAGGTTCAGAGACAATCCTTGATGGGGCATTCAAGAAAATCAGAGAACTGGAGATGGTCTTTAACGTCTACAACCCCGACAGCGAAATAAGCAGTTTGAACAGACTTAAGAAAATGGAGGTTTCAGACACACTGTTATACCTCATCCGGAAAAGTCTGCATATAAGTAAAATCACAGACGGAGCATTTGATATCACTGTACTGCCTCTTGTGAATCTTTATAAAAACTCAGGAAAGGTGAATATACCACCTTCCAAAAAGCAGATAGAAGAGACCCTTAAAGACATTGGATGGGAGAAGATACAGATAAACGGGAAGACCGTGACTATCCCTTGCATCCTGGATATGGGAGGCATTGCAAAGGGATATATCGTTGATGAAACAGCAGAATTTCTAAGGTCAAAGGGCGTGAAAAACGGACTTGTGAATGCGGGTGGTGACATATACTGCTTTGGAAGGTCGCCAGGCGGAGGGAAGTGGCGTATAGGTATACAAGACCCGTTTAAAAAAAACACTATTATGAAAACCCTTATCCTGTCTGATATAGCAGTAGCAACCTCAGGAGACTACGAAAGGTATATCTCAATAAAGGGAAGGAAATACGGGCATATAGTAAATCCAACAACAGGAAGGACTGTGCAGAACTTTCCCGCGGGGGTTACAGTAATTGCTCTGGATACCGCAACAGCAGATGGACTGGCAACAGCCTTTTCCGTTCTCGGTGCGGCAAAAAGTCTTGAGGTCTCCGACAGGATAAACGATATAGAGGTTATGATAGTGGACAGTAACAGGAAGGTATATCAAAGCAAAGACTTCTCATACCTCACCGCACCATAAGTCAGAATAAACTTCCCTTTTCCTTATAAGTTGCAACTTCTTACCCTCTACCATTACCTCACACGGTCTTGGTCTGCTGTTGTAGTTAGAAGACATACTGGAACAGTATGCCCCGGCACCTGCCACAACAAGAAGGTCACCCGGCTTGATACCGGCGGGAACCTCCACATCCTTACCAAGATAGTCTCCTGTTTCACATATAGGCCCAACAATATCCGCCTTAACCATACTGCCTGCTCTGTTCTCTATCTTTACAGGTAGAATCGTATGTATACTTCCGTAAAAGGCAGGCCTTATAAGGTCATTCATTCCTGCGTCCATAATAACAAAGACCTTATCCTGTCTCTTCTTTACGTATAGAACCCTTGACAGCAGAACAGCTGTATTGCCTATGATATACCTTCCCGGCTCAAGTATCAGGGTCTTAATCCCCATATCCTTTATACCATCTACTATAGACTTTCCGAATGTACCTATATCCTTCACACTATCCGTTGGGGTGTATGGAATACCAAAACCACCACCGATGTCTATTATCTCCGGATGAAAGCCTGTTTCCTGTGAAAATTGTTTAACCTTCTCCAGTGCCTTCAGATAAGGAGAGACATCTTTCAGTTGTGAGCCTAAGTGCAGATGAAAACCTTTCAGTTTCACATACCTGTTCCTGCTGTTTTTCTTGATGATATCCTCTGCCGCATATATATCCAGACCAAACTTGGTTTCCTTCTTTGATGTCTTTACGTAGTGGTGTGTATCAACATCTATATCAAGGTTCAAACGCAGGTTGCAGGAGACTCTCCTTTTATATTTCTTTGCAAATTTCTCTACAATCTTAATCTCGCCTTCATTTTCAATATTTATACAGGTTATATTTTTCTTGACTGCCTGTTCAATCTCATCCTCTTTTTTGCCCACACCAGCAAAGACTATCTTTTCCGGAGGGAATCCTGCAAGGATTGCCCTTTGAAGTTCACCACCTGAAACCACATCAGCACCCAGACTATTCTCCTTCAGAACCTTTAAGATAGACAGATTTGAATTCGCTTTCACTGAATAACATACAAGTGAATCTATACCGTCAAATGCCGATTGAAAATTTCTCACTCTTGAAAGCAAGGAGTTTTTACTATAGACATATGCGGGGGTTCCATATTTTTCTGCTATCTGGGTTACTGGAACGTCCTCTGCATACAGGAGACCTTTTTTATACCCAAAGAACCCTTCAAATATTACTTCAATACCCTTTTCCATCTACCAATCTCCTTCTTCACAAGAACTCTGGCAGTACCTCCAACAGAAACCTTGGTATTAACAGAACCTTCAAGACTTAAAACATTTTTTATATCCGCAGAAAATTTCTCAGAAAACCCCTTCCACTCATCCATCTTCAGGGAAGATAGACTT
The DNA here is from genome assembly GCA_964408175.1 of uncultured bacterium. Taxonomy (GTDB): domain Bacteria; phylum Ratteibacteria; class UBA8468; order B48-G9; family JAFGKM01; genus JAFGKM01. The sequence goes on along the minus strand of CAYOYL010000027.1, from coordinate 1,154 downwards.
TTGTTATTTTCAAGGCAGTATCTTACTATCTCTCCGCACACCCTATGTGCCTGCCTGAAGGGAATGCCTTTCCTCACAAGGTATTCAGCAATGTCTGTTGTCAGTGTCAGTTCAGAGAGTGCCTCTTTCATCCTCTCTTTATTAAATTTAATTCCAGATACAAGGGATGTGAGGATATCTACAGAAGATACAGCATCATCAAATATTGCGAAGAGCGGCCTTTTGTCTTCTTGAAGGTCTCTGTTGTAAGACATAGGAAGTCCCTTCATCAGTGTCAGAAGTCCTGTAAACATTCCAATATCTGAAGATGCCTTTCCTCTAATAAGTTCAAGTATATCGGGGTTTTTTTTCTGCGGCATTATGCTTGAGCCTGTACAATACCTGTCAGGCAATTCAACAAACATAAACTCTGAGGTGCTCCATATAATCAGGTCTTCAGAGAACCTTGACAGGTTCAACATCAACATCACGCAGAGACCCGAAAACTCCACCAGAAAATCTCTGGAAGCAACGGTATCCAGGCTGTTCCTTGAGATGCCTGAAAACCCCAGCAGTCCGGCCAGATACTGCCTGTCAATACCCAGCGATGTTCCACAGCAGGCACAGACACCTGAAGGCAAAACATCCACCCTCTTATATACATCTTTCAACCTCTCTTTGTCTCTCTCAATCATCTCAACAAAAGAGAGCAGATAGTGGGGTAGAAGAACAGGCTGACTCTGCTGCAGGTGTGTATATGCTGGCATAATATGGTCTAAAGAACCTCCGGCTTTACTGACCAGTGCCTTCTGCAGTGATACTATTTTATCAGTTAAATCTTTAATCGCATCCTTCAGAAAAAGTCTCTCATCAAGAACTATCTGGTCATTCCTTGAACGCGCTGTGTGTAAACGCTCCCCGTCTTTACCTATAATCTCTATAAGACGCCTTTCTATTGCAGTATGTACATCCTCATCTGAAGACTTGAACCTGAATCTATTGTCCTTAAGTTCCTTTTTTATCCTCTCAAGACCTGCCAGTATCTTCTTTCCGGTCTTTTTATCTATGGTTTTAGACATTACAAGCATCTTTGTATGGGCAATACTGCCATCAACATCATATAGTGCAAGCCTTCTGTCAATAGATAGAGAAGATGTAAAATCAATGGCTCTACT
>CAYOYL010000026.1:0-2645 GCA_964408175.1 uncultured bacterium | reverse complement strand
ACCACCCATGCATCCGGATGTTTCTCTTTCATCTCCAGCACCTCTTTGGGTACTGCCATATCTGCCAGAGGACAGCCTGCATCAGTTTCAGGAAGAAGTACCTTCTTCTCCGGGGACAGAATCTTTGCCGTCTCAGCCATAAACCTCACCCCGCAAAATACTATTGTTTTGCAGTCAATCTCTGATGACTTCTTTGAGAGTTCAAGGGAGTCCCCGAGAAAGTCAGCCGCGTCCTGTATCTCCGGCAACTGGTAGTTGTGTGCCAGTATCACCGCCCCTTTCTCTCTTTTCAGTCTTTCTATATCCTTATCCATTGGAGATTCTTCCCTTCAAAATTTCAGGGCTGAGACCTCTGCCTCAGTTTTGTAACGATAACGGGCAGAACCTCAGATACCCTGTCAACATCCTGTTCTGTATTCTCTCTGCCCAGACTGAACCTGATACACCCGCGTACAACACCTTCAGAGAGTCCTGTTGCAAGCAGGACCTGACTGGGTTGGTGAGAACCCGATGCACAGGCAGAGCCTGAAGAAACAGAAATGCCTTCAGAATCAAGGTGCAGCAGGACATCGCGGCTTTCTACATCTTTTATGCACAGACTGAGGGTATTGTACAGCCGTTTTTCAGGATGTCCGTTAACAGTTATCTCAGGTACACCCTCTTTCAGTTTCCCCTCAAGTCTGTCCCGCAGACTCTTAATTCTCTTACCCTCTTCCTCCATCTCCTCTGCAGCAATCTCTGCCGCAGTGCCAATACCCACAATCCCGGGCACGTTTTCAGTACCTGCCCTGCTGTCTCTCTCCTGTTCCCCTCCGTTGAGCAAGGGTGAAATCTTTACACCCTTGCGTATATACAGGACACCAATGCCTTTTGGTCCGTAAAACTTATGTCCCGAAAGGGCGAGCATATCAACACCCAGTTCCCTGACAGATAGCGGCATCTTGCCTGCCGACTGTACTGCATCTGTATGGAAATAGACACCTTTATCTCTGGCTGCCGCCGCCATCTCTCTCACTGGCTGTAACGTTCCTATCTCGTTGTTGGCATAGATTATCGTTATGAGGGCAGTATCATTCCTTATTGTATTTTTAAGTCTGTCAGGGTCAACAAGACCGTATCTGTCAACAGGAAGGTATGAGACCTCATAGCCTGCCTTCTCAAGCGCCCCACAGGCGTTTAGAACTGCGTGGTGCTCAATACTGGTTGTAATGATATGCCTGCCTCTGTAAACGGCTCCTTTGATAGCCCAGTTGTCTGCCTCCGTTCCACCTGAGGTAAAAAATATCTCTTCTGAAGAACAATCCAGAAGGGCTGCTACCTGCTCACGCGCCTTCTCCACTGCAGTTCTTGCTGTCCGTCCTATCTGATAGAGAGCCGAAGGGTTGCCAAACTCATCGGTGAAGTAAGGCAGCATTTCTTCCAGAACCCTTCTGTCGCAGGGGGTGGTTGCATTGTGGTCCATATATATCATTCTTCTCTTCCTCAGGCGGTAAAGACCATCGCCTTGGTTGGACACGCCTCAATGCACAAACCGCAGGTGATGCACTTCTCTGCATCAAACCTTACTGTCAGGTCTTTATCCTGATACAGGGCGCCTACAGGACATACAGGTATACAGGCAGTACAGTCCGTGCACAACTCCTTCACCATCTTTATATCTGTTGCCAGCGGTTGTACCTCCACACCCTTTTCCTTCAGGCACCTTATGGCATCGTCAAGATTTTTTTCGGGCCCCTGAAGAGCAAGGATGAGTGTGCCTTCCTCCTCGGGAGTAACGTATGCCTTGAGTATGTTAAAGTCCAGGTCAAACTTCTTTACAAGATTTGACATAATGGGCTTGTCAACAAGTGTTCTGGGAAAGTGCATAACATATCTTCTCTCCACCTTAACCTCCCTCCTTCATATTCTTAACCTTATAACCGCTTTCAGCCGGCGGGAAACTGAACAACTTTTCTGTAAGAAGAAAACTGCCGTTTTTTATCCATCCCTTAAGAGTATTTGCAATTTCACGTGCCTTTTTATAACTTGAAAGCGAGCCTGTCAGCACCCTCTTGTTTCTGATTTTTATCTCACCGCTCTTCAACTGGGCATAGTTCACCTTACCCAAAACTTTCCCTGTACGCTGGGGATAATCGCTGCTGTAATCAATAACAGATGTATATATCTCCTCATCAGGAATGGATGCCCATTTTACCATCTCTTCGTTCAGAATCGGTATGGGGATACCAATACCCACAATTAAACTCGTTCCGTAGCCTGTGAGACTCGCACCCTTGATATATTCCGGTTTCATCTGTTTCAGGTCACCGATTAAGGCAAGCGTTGCCCCTCCTTCAACAGGAACCCCGTTCTTTTCTCTTTTGACCGAAGGGTTATACTGTGTCCCCCACCAGGCAACGTAGCCTGTTCCCCCTCCGAGGAATATCCTTGTGCCAAATCCTATCGTTTTGAGATAGGGGTCCTTCAGGAGAGGCGAGAGTTGTCCCGAAGTGGCATAGTTTGCACTCTCCATCTCCGGCTTCAGTATCCCGAGGTAGGTATAGATGGTCTTCTTTGAAAGGTTTACCGCAACCTCATGGTTCTGGTAACAGTTTCTCGGGTTAAGCAGGATTGCCTCATTCAGGTCTTTAATCGTAAAACTGGTT
>CAYOYL010000025.1:0-9026 GCA_964408175.1 uncultured bacterium | reverse complement strand
AGTATCAAAGCCCCTGTAATTTACCACTACCGATGTGACTATATTTGCCGCGCCGGTTTGCTCTATACCTCTGTTGATGTAGTAATTACCAACCTTTGTCTTTGAAATGCCAAATGGGACATCTGCAACAGATAATACAAAGGCGTAAGATATAATCAGCAAAGATAAGAAGACTATTATTTTTCTCATTCTTCTCTTTCAGTTCTTCTGATGGCAATAACAAAAATAGCCGTGACCAGAGCGGCTCCAATAGATGCCTCAGCCATTGCTACATCCGGAGCATGCAGAAAATAAAAAAGAATCGCTGCACACAGACTTACACTGCCTGAAGCAATTACCGCATTTAACAGGTCTTTGAAAAAGCATGCAGCAACAGCGGCTGCCAGCATAACAACTACCAGAAGCGTTATAAAAATTATCATAAATTTTCTCTATCTATTTCCCTATTTATATTCCTCAAACCTTTCACTTTCATCTGTTACACTTTTACTGCATAAAGGTACCTTAACCTTTCTTGATGCCCGGCCGAGAGCATGGTTGGATATGGGATTTGTAAGGAGAATAAAGATAGATATAATGAGGGCCTTCCAGAACCATGCAGGCTCCATTATTCCCACACCGATAATGGTGAATAGAGCCCCGAAGGTTGTGCACTTGGTACCTGCCTGAAGCCTGTTGTAAACATCAGGCAGTCTGAATATACCCAGACTCCCCAGAAACAAAAAAGCCGCTCCTATCCCCGTAACAATTTCTCCTGCCAGTTGCATTTTAAATTTCACCTCAGATATTTTTCGCTATATACCCTTCTCCAGAAATCTGGCTATGGCAACAGAACCCACAAATGTTAAAACGGCATAAACCATAGATACATCCAGATATATACTTCTCTTGAAAAAATAGCCGAGAAGTACCAGAAGGGCTGTACTGACCGTGCAGAAGGTATCCAGCCCCACCGCTCTATCCGGAGAGGTTGGACCTTTCAGTATTCTCAAAATACACAGTATAATACCTCCACCTATCAGCATTAAAAAAAGTACTATTCCCATTTTTTATCCAAATATAATTTTGAGATACCTTTCAAACTTTCCTGCGATAAGTTTTGTTCTTTCCTCCACATCCTCTGTTTTTACATATATCCAGTGGATGAGGAGAGTATCACCCAGTATATCAAGTGTAAAGGTTCCAGGAGTCAGGGTTATTGAATTTGCCAGGATGGTTTTTGCTATCTCCTGCTTCAAACCTGTTTTTACAATTACAATCCCTGGTTTTATGGGCATTCTCGGATGAAGCACCCTGTATGCCACATCAAGGTTTGCTCGTGTCATCTCCCATAGGAGTATAAAAAGAAATACTATGAAAAAAAATAACCTTTTCAGCCCAAAAGGCGGCAGCCCGAGTGCAAGGTAGTTTTTAACAAAAAAAGATGCGAGAACCAGACTTATAACGACTCCTGTAATAAGTTCCTGTGGATTTACAGTAGAGGTAAGTGTCAGCCATGACAGAAGAAGTAATATAAATAGATACAAAAAACTTTTTATCCTGTCTGTTATGGAGAATGACTCTTCTTTGTACATATCTTTTATCCTTATCCGTGCTTTACACTTTATAACGATACTTTTTTATATAATGGGGCAATATATTCTTTTGAGGATTTTCTACCCAGTTGCAGGAGATAAAAAAATATGGGTAATGCAATTCCCCCCTCTTTCTGTATATTGAACTAATTTATTGAACCGGCAATGCTTATACAGTTATTATTTGAGATTCGCAATAAAAGAATCTATCGGTATAGCTGCAAGGGTCAATATCTTGACGCTTCCACGGGCACCTATTTCAAGTGAAATCTTTGCTATGGTTTTACTGTCCGGTGCCTCAAGAATGGTGAGAAAGTCATAAGGACCTAACAGGGCATATTGTTGAATTACTTTCCCGCCTATTCTTTCAACCTCATGGTTCACCTCTCTTATCCTTTCCGGTTTGGTCTTTATCGTCTTAGCCCCTCTTGAAGTCACATTACTTAGCATGATATAGGTTGCCATTTTTTTCACCCCCTCGTTTTTATTTAACCATATCTGCTCTCTTTTTGCAAACAAACTTATACAACAAAAATCTTTATTTGGTCATGCTTGCCCAGTACGGTTTTAAATTTTTTTTGACATTGTTTATCAGACCCTGTATCTCATTGACCAAACCGTCATCTTCTGGTGGACGCAACTCTTCAAAACTGAAATCATTTTCGGTTCCCGCCAAACCTGCAATTAAATTTAGCCATGCCGCAGGCAGAACCTTCAGATTATAACCAGAACATATCATATCAACAGACCTGTTATTGCAGAGATTTTTACTCATCCCTCTAATTTTACCGCCTATCATTTTAAAACCGTTCAGTGTTAATCCTAAACTGGTTAATCCATCATCAATATGTGGGTCAGCACCACCGTATCTTATGATCAATTGCGGCTTATACTCTTCGGATAAAGGTAAAATTATTTTGTCAAAGATTAATTCATATGACTTGTCGCCTGTCCCTGCCTTCAAAGGGATGTTAACAGTAAACCCTTTGCCTTTTCCTTCACCTATCTCGTCAATAAAACCTGTCCCCGGATAGATTCCCCTCTGGTGTAGGTCAATAAACAGAACGGTAGGGTCAGAATAGAAGGCTTCACATGTACCATTTCCTGCATGAGCATCTGTATCTATGAGCAGAACCCTTTCTAAATTATATTTTTTAATTGCGTGTTTTACGGCTATTACCACATCATTATAAATGCAAAAACCTTCTCCATAACTGGATTTGGCATGATGTAGTCCTCCTCCGATACTTACGGCTTTTTCGCTTTTATTCTGCAGAACATAATCAACAGCAAGAATTGAGTTCTTGACTGCTGCCCTTGCTGCTTTTTCTATACCTTTTGGGAAATTGCCTGTTAAAGGATTGATATTATCCTGGCTGATAAATCTCTTTAGGTTAAAGAGAGCCATTCCGCATGATGCCATTTTTACAGTTTTTATATAATCTTCAGTATGCCAGTATTTCAGTTCTTCATCGCAGGCTAATTCACTGTTTTTTAACAATTCAAAATTTTTTCTGTTGATATTCTCTTTATATAATTTTAAAAAAGAGTTAAATCTATCACTTCTAAATGGATGCCCCTCTCCAAAATCATAATTTTTAAGTTCGTCACTATATATAACTGTCATATCCATTTTTATATTCTCTTTTCTTTAAGCGGTTAGAATAAAACACTGTCTTGAAAATGTCAAATTTTTGTATAAGCATGATTTACTTTTAGGCCTGAAAGGGGTATAATTTATCAAAATCATAGCAAAGAGGCTATCAATGGTTAACAGAGAAGATGCCTTTAAGAAATATTTGAGGTCCAAGGGACTTAAGTTCACCCCGGAACGAAGGTTAATTCTTAGCACCATTCTTTCTTTTACCGGGCACTTTGATATAGAAAAACTTCATAATAAACTACGTAAGAGAAATAAAGAAATATCAATAGCAACCATCTACCGCAGTCTTCCACACTTTATTAACTCCGGATTAATAAGAGAGGTTATGTGCTGTAAAAACCGTCCACAATATGAATTAGATATGGGGGCGTCCCATCATGACCATATAGTCTGTATGAAATGTGGTAAGATTATTGAGTTCAGGGATGACAAAATAGAAAAATTACTGAACAAGGTCTGCGAGAGATTTCACTTCAAACCTGTTGAGCACAGGCTGGGCATTAGAGGATACTGTGAAGAATGTCAGAAAAAAATGAAAAGGGACAACTCTTGACAGAGTCTTTTTTTTAGAGTATAATTGCTAATGATTCGCAATTGCAATTATATAAAGGGGACAAAAAATATGTCAGAGAAGACACTTAACGAATTAAAATGTGGACAAACAGGTACTATTACCAGAATAGGCGGGAGCAATATTATCCGCCGGAAGATGATGGATATGGGAATTGTTAAAGGAACATTAATACAAATAGAACGCCTTGCCCCACTTGGCGACCCCATTGAAATAAAGGTAAGAGGCTATCATCTTTCTCTGCGTAAGGAAGAAGCCGCAGATATCTATGTAGAAGAGGAAAAATGAAACCCGCATTTCCATTAACAACGACGCCACCCGGTAAAGATGTGGTTCTTGTTTACATTTTTGGAGGTAGAGGGCTCAGAGCGAAACTAACTGATATGGGTCTGAACGAAGGTATCAAGATAAAGGTTCTCCAATGCGGCAGAGGTGGTCCCTGCGTTGTTCTATTTCATAACACAAGATTGGCACTGGGATATGGAATATCTCAAAAAATTATGGTTAGTGAGGAGTGAATAAATGTCAAAAAGATTAAAAATCGCACTTGCAGGAAACCCTAATTCCGGTAAAAGTACCGTGTTTAATAACTTGACCGGAGCACACCAGCATGTAGGTAACTACCCGGGTGTAACGGTTGAAAAGAAAGAAGGTTCTCTGAGATATAAAAACTATGAAATAGCGGTTGTAGACCTGCCCGGTATTTACAGTTTAACTGCCTATTCACTGGATGAGATAGTCGCCAGAAACTTTATTTTGGAAGAAAGGCCTGACGTGGTGGTTGATGTAGTTGATTCCTCCAACATGGAAAGAAATCTTTATCTGGCATGCCAGTTTGTTGAGATAGGTATACCATTGATACTGGTGTTCAATATGTACGACATGGCACAAAAACAGGGCATTGAGATAAACAGGGAGAAAATTTCGGGAATTCTTGGGGTTCCTGTTGTTTTTACGGTGGCAACCAGAAAAACAGGGATGGATAGACTGCTTGAAGAAATTATCAACGTGGCAGAAAAAAAAGATATCCGGCAAAAATCTCACATAGACTACGGTCCGGAATTAGAGAAGGAAATAAAAAATGTAAAAGACTCCATTGAAAAAGACAAAGTTATGATACAAAGATACCCTTCAAGATGGCTGGCAGTAAAACTTATTGAAAATGATGGTGAAACTCTCAAAAAAATAAAAGGTTCACCTTACTCTTCTGAAATTCTGGAGCAGATAAAGAAAAGTTCCTCACATCTGCAGGAGGTTTTTGGCGATACCCCTGAAGCAATAATTGCTGACAGGCGTTACGGGTTTATCGGTGATGCAGTTTTTAAATCAACAAAAAGGATATCCGAGGTGCGTCAGACTACTTCAGACATAATAGACAAAGTTCTGATAAACAGGGTTTTTGGACTTCCCATATTTCTGATTCTTATGTGGTTGTTATTTAAGATTGTTTTCAGGGTTAGCGAGCCCTTAATGGGATGGGTTGAGGCAGGACAGGAGTGGCTGGGAACAGTACTGGGAGGTTTTTTCAGAGAAGGAGGAGCCATTCAATCACTGGTAGTTGACGGAATAATCGGAGGAGTGGGAAGCGTTTTTGTCTTTATCCCTATAATATTCCTCTTATTTCTGGCAATCTCTATTCTTGAAGACTCAGGATATATGGCAAGAGCCTCTTTTATTATGGATAAGGTTATGAGTAAAATCGGTCTTCACGGACGCTCTTTTATCCCTATGCTGCTGGGCTTCGGATGCAACCTACCGGCAATTATGGCAACCAGAACTATAGAAGACAGGAAAGACAGGCTCATTACAATCCTGGTCAATCCATTTATGAGTTGCGGAGCAAGACTGCCCGTATATACACTGTTTATCAGTGCCTTTTTCTCTGAAGGCTTAGCAGGAAACATTCTATTCTCTCTTTATACGCTGGGAATTGTCGTGGCAGTGATTATGGCCAAGGTCTTCAGAATCTTTCTTTTTAAGGGAACTGCAGCACCGTTTGTTATGGAACTACCTCCTTACAGGATACCCACAATAAAAGGAGTTTTAATGCATATGTGGGAGAGAGGCGCTGTCTATCTGAAAAAAGCCGGAACAATTATATTTGCAGGATGTATTCTGGTCTGGTTTCTGAGCAACTTTCCTTGGAACGTGCAATATTCAAAAAACTATAACCTTCTTGTTGAACAGGCAGGAGACAATGAAGAACTTGTAGAATCACTGGAAAACCAAAAGGCGTACGAAAAACTGGAGAAGAGTTACGCCGGGAAATTAGGGAAGGCCATTGCTCCGGTATTTAAACCTCTCGGATTTGATGAATGGCGGGTATCGGTAGGACTGGTTGGAGGATTTATAGCAAAAGAGATTGTCGTGGGTACGTTAGGGACTCTTCATTCTATAGGTGAGGCAGATGAAGAATCAGAAGGTTTACGTCAAACTCTACAAAGACAAAGACGTCCTGATGGTAGCAGAATGTTTACTCCTCTTGTTGCTTATTCTCTTATGGTCTTTGTACTTCTCTACATCCCCTGCATAGCGACCGTCGCCGTAATAAAAAGAGAGACCAACTCGTGGCGCTGGCCGGTATTTACAGTACTTTATACCACCGCGGTCGCATGGCTGGTCAGTTTTATCATATATCAGGTAGGCAGATTTCTCGGATTGGGATGAAAAATGAAAGACGAACATTTAACAGGAACGGACAATGCGGTTCTTGAAGAAATACTAAAATTTGCTAAGGGAATACAATATGGAGAAATAACAATAACCTTGCACGATTTCATGATTGTACAGATAGAAAGGAAAGAAAAAAAGCGGTTCGGAAAGGGGGTGATGTTATTTAAAAACAACTGCAAGAAATAGGCAATATACCGCACAAGCGGAATGTGAAAATATAACTTAAAATTTCAAATTATGCTGACCGGACAACCGGAAGTACTAAAAAAGGAGACTATGAAAAATGAAAAAGCACTTCCGGTATGTATTGATGTTCGGTTTGATTATGGTATGGGCATACAATAGTGAAGCAGCAAGGCCGTTCGCCACGGATGATGCGGGGACCGTCCCGGCTGGCGGATATGAACTTGAAGCGGGCTATGACTGGGGAGAAGTAGAAGGCATGCTCGGATTGGGGTTTAAGCACGGATTGACGAAAAAAATGGATATCGGAGTGGAATTCGGATATACGATTGAAACGGAACCTGAAGACCGTTTTACTCCTGCAGAACTTTCCCTGAAATTTGCACTCATTCCCGACTTTTTGGCTGTATCCTTTGCGCATGAATTCGGAGACTCGGTTTATACTCTCAACAGCAGTATGACAAAAACATTTGGGCCGGTTGAGGTCAGTGCAAACCTCGGATATGAAGCCACAGGAGATGAAGAAGAGGGATTGACAACCTATGCTCTATCTTTGATTCTCACCGTAGGTAATAGGTTTGACATAGGCTCCGAAATTCTGGGTGACGAAAATGACCTGCAGGTTTTGTTATTTGGTATGCGATATAAAATAAGTGAGGGATTCAATATAGATGCAGGTTTTTCAAAAGGGATTGGAGAAGATGTGGAAGATTTGATAACCATAGGACTACACTACGAATTTTAAGAAATCTCCCTCAGTTTCCATTTCCCAAAGGTGAAAATATATACAAAAGGGTCAACATCTATATCAGGCTTTCTTTGTATTCTTTAAGTCTAAGGCGTAAGGCCTCATCGTTAAGGGCGAGTATCTGGGCTGAAAGGATGGCAGCATTTTTAACACCAGCCTTACCTATTGCCATAGTAGCAACAGGGATTCCTGAAGGCATCTGTACCATTGCCAGGAGGGCATCCATCCCTTTTATATCACTGGTGGGAAGCGGCACTCCTATAACGGGAAGTAGTGTCTTTGCCGCTATAATTCCGGGTAGATGTGCAGCCATTCCGGCACAGGCAATAATCACCCCAAAACCGTTTTTTTCAGCGTCCCCTGCAAACTCCACCACTCGGTCAAGGGTTCTGTGAGCGGACATAACCTGCACCTCATAGGGAATCCCAAACCTCTCAAGAATCTCTTTTGCCCCTTCTATATAGTCCATATCACTTTTACTTCCGAGTAGTACCGCTACCTTTTTTTCCATATCTCTTTTATCCTCCCTGTTGCCTCTTTAATCCTTTCCGAATCAAGTGTCAGTGAAAACCTTATGTACCCTTCTCCAGAAGGACCAAAGCCTATGCCCGGTGTTACAACCATACGTCCCTTTTCCAGAAAATAATCTGCAGTTTCTATTGAACTACCCGGCATCCTGACCCAGAAGTAAAAAGTCCCCTTCGGAATGGAAACCTCAATCCCTGCTTCCTTCATACCTGCGGCAAATATATCGCGCCGCCGTCTGTACGTATTACGCAAATTCTCCACATTTTTCTGGCTTCCTGACAGAGCCTCTATCCCTGCAAACTGTATTGCCTCAAAGGTCCCAGAATCAATGTTTTCCTTTATCTTGGCAAGTGCGGCTACAAGTTCTTTGTTGCCGCACGCCCACCCTGCCCTCCAGCCGGTCATGTTGTAGGTCTTGGAGAGCGAATTGAATTCTATCCCCACTTCTTTTGCCCCGGGGAGAGAAAGAAAACTGACAGGTTTTTCCTCAAAGTACATCTCACTGTATGCGGCGTCATATACAAGAATGATGTTGTTTTTTTTGCAGAATTTTATCGCATCAAGAAGAGAATCCTGTTCCGCAAAGGCTGCCGTGGGGTTGTTGGGATAGTTTAGAAACAGTATCCTTGTTTTCCTGAGGATTTCTTCAGGGATTTTACCCAGTTCAGGGAAGAATCCGTTCTCTTCCTTCAGGGGTATAAAAAAAGGGATTCCCTCTGCAAGTATGGTACCTATATGATAGACAGGATAGCAGGGTTCCGTGACAAGTGAAACATCGCCTGCATTTAAAAATGCCCAGGGGAAATGGGCAAGTCCCTCTTTTGAACCGATAAGTACTGCAATCTCCTCGTCCGGATTTAAAACCGCATCATAGTTCTTCCTGTAAAAATCTGCAATCACCTTTCTGAATTTTGCAGTTCCTTTACCTATGGGATAACGGTGAAAAGATGGATTTTCAACACCTTTTTTCATTGCATCAATTATGTTGTTCGGTGTTGGGAGGTCAGGGTCGCCTATCCCGAAGTCTATTATATCCGCACCTTCTGCAATAAGTCTTTTCTTTTTCCTGTCTATCTCTGCAAAAAG
>CAYOYL010000024.1:0-15163 GCA_964408175.1 uncultured bacterium | reverse complement strand
AATGCTTCAGTCTCTCCAATCGCCTTTGCAAGTTCTTTGGTTCCCTTTGCAAATGCTTCTATCTCATATATCCCCATAGGTCCGTTCCAGAAGATGGTTTTTGCCCTTTTGATGCAATCAGTATATTCCTCAATTGCCTGCGGACCTATGTCCACCCCTATCCAGTTGTGTGGAACTGCTCCTCTCTCTGTGGCAAAATAGTGGGAGTTTGCAGTAGGCTTATCGGCGATAATGTGGTCAAGAGGTGTATGAAACTCCAGATGACGCTTGTTCATTTCTTTTATCACCTCTTTTGCAAGTGGGATGGCATCCTGTTCAACCTTTGACTCTCCTATCTCCCAGTTCTTTGCCTTGATAAACGTATATGCCATTACTCCACCGGTTATAAATGTGTCAATCCTGTCAAGCAGATTTTTAACCATTCCTATCTTGTCTGACACCTTTGCGCCTCCCAGAATCAAAAGAAAAGGCTTTTCAGGGTTTACAAGAAGTCTTGAAAGAGACTTAACCTCCCTTTCTATCAGGTAACCGGCAGCAATACTGTCAAAAAATTTTGTTATGCCGTATATTGAGGCATGTTTTCTGTGACACGTCCCGAATGCATCGTTAACATAACAGTCTGCAAGTTCTGCAAGTTGTTTTGCAAACACTTCGTCACCTTCTTCTTCCTCCTTGTGAAACCTGAGGTTTTCAAGAAGTAGTATCTCTTCTGGTTTCAGTGCTTCCGCGGCTTTTTTTACCTCGTCTCCTGTACAGTCCGGGGTAAACCTTACCTCTTTCCCCAGCAGACTGCCAAGATGTTCGGCAACAACCTTTAAACTCATATCCGGACTGGGTTTGCCTTTGGGTCTACCAAGATGGGAGGCGAGTATAATAGAGGCATGGTTTTTTAACAGATAGTTTATCGTTGGCAGGGCAGATTTTATTCTGGTGTCATCCGTAATCTTTCCGTTGCCAACAGGGACGTTAAAATCCACTCTCATAAACACACGCTTATCCGTATAGTCCTGAGACTCTATCGTCCTGAGTTCCATTTTCTCCCCCCGGTTGTTACTGTTTCTCTGCTATATATTTCAGCAGGTCAACTATCCTGCAACTGTATCCCCATTCATTGTCGTACCATCCGAGCACCTTTACCATTTTTTCCTCAACGACATAGGTGGATGGTGCGTCATAGATGCTGGAGTGTGGATTTTTCACGAAGTCCCTGGATACGAGCGGTTCATCGCAGTACTGTAATATCCCTTTCAGGCTCCCTTCACTGGCTTTTCTGAAGGCATCATTTATAGAATTTACATCGGCCGGTTTCTCTACATTGACCACAAGGTCAACAATAGAGACTGTTGAGGTTGGAACCCTTATTGCCATACCGTTCATTTTTCCGTTGAGGGATGGTATGACCTTGCCTATTGCTTTTGCGGCTCCAGTGGTTGTCGGTATCATAGAGACACCAGCGGTTCTTGCTCTCCTCAGGTCCTTGTGAGGAGCATCCATAATTCTCTGGTCGCTTGTATAAGAGTGTATGGTGGTCATCAGCCCCATTGTTATTCCGTATGTATCATCAAGCACCTTTGCCAGAGGGGCAAGACAGTTTGTCGTGCAGGATGCATTTGATATAATATTGTGCTTTGCAGGGTCATATGTCTCTTCATTTACGCCGAGCACCACTGTTACATCCTCACCCTTTGCCGGAGCAGAGATGAGAACCTTTTTTGCTCCTGCCTCTATATGCGCACCTGCTTTTGAGGCTTCAGTGAACAGACCTGTTGACTCAACCACTATGTCAACACCCAATTCTTTCCACGGCAGGTTTTTAGGGTCTCTTTCCGCAAAGACCTTGTATTCTTTACCGTTTACAACCACAGCGTTGTCCGCTGCTTTAACCTCTCCAGGGAATATGCCGTAATTGGAATCGTACTTAAAAAGATGTGCGAGTGTTTTCGCATCTGTGATATCGTTAAATGCAACAAATTCCAGTTCCGGATAATTCTTTTCCAGCGCTGACCTCAAAACCAACCTTCCTATTCTTCCAAATCCATTAACTCCTATCTTCACTGCCATTTTCTCCTCCCTTTTATTAAATTCCTGCCAAACCTGATTATGTTTTTTTGCTCTATTCTTTTCTCTTCCTTACCCATACTTCCCCTCAATTAAGAGGGAGAATGTACACACTTCGATGAGTATTTGTTAATACCAAACCATTTAATTATACACAATTTCCCAAAAACAATCAAATTTCAGAATCTATATCCCACACCATTTTCGGACTTCAAGAGTAACACACGGTTTTTCAAAGCGAATTTCTCTCCTATAGATTTTGCGAAATCTTAATAGTGAGGAAAACAGAAGAGAGTTGTTTTTAAAAGAATCTGCCGAATCCTGTAAGTCTGTTTATGTCTGGGCTCTGGAGAGGGTGAGGATGGTTACTTTTGAGGCACCTGCTGCAAGGATGGTCTTCCTTGCTTCCTTTATGGTAGAACCGGAGGTGTAAACATCGTCAAGGAGAAGAATATTTTTGTTTTTTATCCACCCTGCCCTTCTGATGCAAAAAGTCCCTTTGACATTTTCTTTGCGTTCTTTCTCATTCAGTCTGGTTTGTGAAACTGTGCTTTTTGTTTTTACAAGTACGCCTGTCAAACACCGTTTATTCAATAACCTGCCCAGTTGTATACATACAATTGCAGACTGGTTGAATCCCCTCATAAACTCTTTTTTCCAGTGGAGCGGTACAGGTACAAGCACATCAAAATCTGTCAGATTATTTTTCTGGATAAAATCAAAGGCAAGGGTTGCAAATCTTTTCCCATAATATGTCTTCCTGTTATACTTGAATCTGCATATGGCATTTTTAACAGGGCCTTCGTATCTGAGTATGTGGAACTCTTTTGTCCCTGAATGATTTTCAAGAAAAACAATCTTCTTTTCGCAGAGGTGGCAAAAGCCATACCTGTTCAGTTCTGATGCAGCATTACACCCCATACATTCTGTCTTCCATAACAGCCTGAAAAGTTTTTTAATAGACATAATCGTCCCAATATTTTACAATATTTATTATGGCCGTGAAACTCAAGGATTATTATATCAGCAAGGAATTTCTGGTTAATTTCTTTTTTTCCCTTGTAATCTTCAGTTTTATTTTTTCTCTTCAGGCGATATTTGAAATAATAGAGTTGCTTGTAAAAGGGACCTTTTATCCCTCTCTGGTTATCGGTGTCTTTTTTATCTTACTCTTCTCTTCGTTTATATACATTATCCCGCTGACATTCCTTTATGCTTCAACCTCAGTCTTTTCCCGCCTTTCCGGTGACAGGGAACTGCTCATTCTTTCTTCCACAGGCATAAGCCCATTTAAACTTGTTCGGACACTTATGATTTTTGCACTCTTTGCTGTATTCTTTCTTCTTGTTTTTAACCTGTTTATACTTCCAGAAATGAACTACAAAAAACGTGATATGATATACCACATGAAATTTAAGAACCCTTTATCACTTTTGCAGGAAAAGAGTGTTGTAAATAAGATACCAGGTATAACCATTTATACAGAAAGGATATCCAGTGATTTCCACCTTAAAAACATTGCAATCACCTACCGTGATAAAAAAAGAGTCAATTTTCTTAAGGCTGAATCGGGTGCTGTAAAATATGATACAGTAAAGAATAATCTGGTCTTTAATCTTCATAAAGGCTTTGCCATAATCTACGACTCGGTTCAAACGATATCGCGACTGAATTTTGACGAATACAGGTTTGTTTTTCCTTTACCATCGGGTTTTAGCAGCGATACTCCTACGAGAATTAAGATTTCCGAGATGCGTTTAACCACTCTACTCGCTGAGGGTGGGCTGAGAGAGAAAGTGGAAGTTCACGAGAGGATAGTTTTTTCTGTTATGCCTCTGCTATTTGTCTTACTGGGTTCTGGTATCGGTATCAAACTCAAGCAGCAGAGCAAAATGCTGCATATAGGTCTGGGTGGAGGTATCACATTGTTGTTCCTTCAGTTTATAATTCTGGGAGAGACCCTCTCTTACGCAATGGGGACACCTCTCCTTACATGGATACCTGTGCTCCTTTTTATGCTCTTAGGCGGGATTTCTCTAAAATGGAAATAAAAACACGGTATACACTTTTTAGTTTTTTAAAACTGTTCTTCATAATAAGTATATCTTTCCTGCTGATGTTCCTTCTGATAGAGATATTTGAAAATATGAAGGATGCTGTTAAATACGGAGATAAGTTTAACGTCCTTATGGCATTCTACAGGTTACCTTCCATATTTGTTGAAATATCGCCCGTATTGACGTTTTTAAGTGGTATGTTTCTGTTAGGTGAGATGATGAAATATGGAGAGGTCAGGATACTTGAAATTTCCGGGATAAAACCTGTAAAGATGCTTGTTGTGCTTTTTCTCTGCGGGTTTATAATTTCTGTTCTATCTTTTTATGTTAAAAACTTTACAGCCCCGTTCTTTCTCAAGAAGATTGATGATGTGTCAGAAGTCAAGATAGTAAATTTTTCAACGCCTAACTATCTGCTCTACAGTGAGAAGTTTATCTATCCCGATACATTTGAGAAGGTTCAGTTTTCTGAAATAGAAACGGATGGTAGTATCCTTACCGTCAACGCACTGAATGCCCGCTATCTCGGAGATAACCTCTGGGTTTTTAACGACGGCAGGATGTGGTTTTTTAACCATAAAGGAGAGCTTGAAAATTCTAAAAGATTTGAAAGTGATACGCTAAATATTACGCTTGAACCCGAATTAATTATAGATACATCAAGGAATATAAATAATTTTTCATATGTGGAACTGCGCAATATGATGTTAAAACTTGAAGTACTAAACATCCTTCCTGTTCCAATACAGAGTTCTTTCCATGAGAGGTTTTCGTATCCTTTGTTAAACCTTTCCCTGCTTTTTCTTCTCTTCCCGTTTTTTTACATCAAACATAAAATTTCAAGGGTTTTTGTTCTTGGAATTTCCATACTTCTGTCATTTATCTGTTATGGAATATTTTCTTCCGGTCTCACCCTTGCCAGAGATGGGAAGATACCTGTTTTTCTCGGGGTATGGCTGGTGCATATTTTTATATTGTCAGGAGTGATTGTATACTTAACAATTTCATCTCAAGGACATAAAACGCAAGGGGAGTGATTGGACAACCGATATTGTTGGTATATTTTTCAGGTTGTCTGAAATCCCTAAATCATATATAATGTAATGTTTCATAATATATATGCAACGGCTACAGAAGATAACCAAAAAAATGGAAAAGAAAGACCTGCTCATAGAGATTGGATGTGAGGACCTACCTTCCTGGTCAGGTGAATATCTCAGAGAAAGATGGTTGCCTGTTGTTGTCCAGTTATTTAAAGACCATAGGGTTAATTACGGGGACATCAATTTTTTTTACACAGGCCGCCGGTTGATACTTCTGGCAAAGGATGTTCAGGAAAGACAGCAGGATGTGACAGAGGAGGTTTATGGCCCGCCTGTAGAAATTTCCACAGATAAAGAAGGAAGATTTACCCACGCAGCGGAGAGATTTGCCCAGTCTCACGGGACAAAGGTGGATAATCTACTTATAAAAGAAAAAAAAGGCAGGAAGGTGCTTGTAGCAGTCAAGGAAGAAAAAGGAGAGATTGTTACCGGTATCCTCGGAAGTATAATAGAAGAAAGCATAAAAAGGACCGAGATACCAAGGGCGATGAAGTGGAACTCTGAAAATTTCCGGTTTATAAGACCTGTCAGGTGGTTGGTTGCTCTGTTCGGAGGAAAAGTTATTAAGATGGAGATAGGCGGTGTAAAAAGCGGAAGATATTCTTATGGACACAGAATGTTATCTCCCGCGAGGTTTGCCGTTTCCGACCCCATGGATTATCTGGATAGTCTGTTAAAGAGATTTGTTATCTTTGACCCCGATGTCAGATTTGAGTTTGCCAGAGCCGCTATTTTAAAAAAAATTCATGATGACAGGCTTACTTTTGACACGGATTACCTCAGAAAGGTTTCACTTCTGGTTGAATACCCGTCCATTGAGGTCTGCCGCCTGAAAGAAGAACATATGAACCTGCCTGACGAGGTGGTCACCGCGGTAATAAAAAAGATTAATGGTATCCCCTTACTGGAGGAAAATGGTAAACTGCATCCCCGCTACATTATGATATTTGACGGTCAGAGTGGAAATGAAATAAAAGAGAACTACCAGAATGTGCTGCACGCCAGAATGGAAGATGCAGTATTTTTTATGGAAAAGGATATGCAGTCTGACTTTGTCTCTTACACCCCACATCTTAAAAACATTATGTACAGTTTGAGGTGGGGAAGTGTCTATGATAGAGTAGAAAGGTTTAAAAAAATCCATGACGTTTTACATTCTTATCTCAGTCTGACCGATGAGGAAGAGAAAAACATACTGCATATAATTTCACTTTGCAAGAATGACCTCCCTACGCTGATGGTGGCTGAATTTCCTTCTCTGGAGGGGCTGATTGGCCGGATATATGCTGAAAAAAACGGTTATAACAGAGTGGTTTCCTCAGGGATTGAACAACACTACTGGCCGAGATTCAGTGGTGATAGATTACCTGAGTTTAGAGAGGCGCGCATAGTTTCTGTCATAGTCCGTCTGGAGACAATATGCAGTTTTCTTATAGAAGATATTATAAAAATCAAGGGAGCGGGAGACCCTTACGGTCTTAAAAAAGTTACCAACGGTTTGCTTGAAATCATCTGGAAGGAAAAGATTGAGTTCCCTTTGAAAAATGTTATTAACGGGGTAACGGCAGTATTTGATTCACACTCAGACGAGGTGAGCGAGAAGATAGTTGGTTTCATTCTGCAGAGGGCGGAAAATCTCATTACCGGTGCAGGAATTACGCCGGGCATCAGGAGAGCCGTTGTGTCTGTGCATCAGGATAGTCTGGTGATGATGAGAGAGAAGATAGATGCTCTTGAAAGGTTTTTCAGGAGTGGGCAGGGAGCAAAGAGTATACTTGTACCTTTTATCCGGGTTGCCAACATACTTAAACAGGCAGAAGAAAAAGGGTTCAAACCCGTGGTATTTGACGAGTCTCTGCTTGTAGAGAGAACAGAAAAGGAACTTTATAAATTTTACAGGTCTGAGGAAGTGATAAAGAGACTGCTTGATTACAAGCAATATGACAGTTTTCTGGAGCATCTTAGCGGATGGAAGGAGATTGTTGACAGGTTTTTTGACGATGTCCTCATTATGTCTCCGGATGAAAGACTGCGCGACAACCGGCTGGCACTTTTGAGAAAAATCAATAAACTTTTTAACCTTTTTGCCGATTTCTCCCTGATTCCGATAGTAGAAGTTTCCGGAGAGCAGGGGTAAAGGAGTTATGATGTCCATCAGAGAGACGGACCCTGAAGTTTACAATATACTGATGAAGGAGCAGGAGAAACAGAGAAACACGATAGGACTTATTCCTTCCGAGAACATCGTGAGTAAGGAGGTTCTGCGCCTTGCCGGCTCAGTTTTTACCAACAAGTATGCAGAAGGATACCCGGGCAAGAGATACTATGGAGGGTGCAGGTTTATTGACGAGATAGAGAATCTTGCAATCAAGAGGGCGTGTAAACTCTTTTCTTCCGAACATGCGAACGTACAGCCTCACTCCGGAAGTCAGGCTAATATGGCATGTTACTTCTCAGTTCTGAAACCAGGCGACAAGATACTGGCAATGAATATTCTTGCCGGGGGACACCTGACCCACGGTCTGCCTGTAAACTTTTCCGGAACCTATTATAATGCGGTCTTTTATAGCGTTGACAGAGAGAGCGAAAAAATAGACTATGAAAAGGTTAGAGAGATAGCGCTTAAGGAGAAGCCAAAGATGCTCGTCTGCGGCGCAAGTTCATACTCAAGGATAATAGACTTTAAAGAGTTTTATAACATTGCAAAAGAGGTCGGTGCTTATATGCTTGCGGATATTGCTCATATATCAGGATTGGTACTGGCAAAACTACATCCGTCACCTGTTGGCTATGCGGATTTTGTATCCTCAACCACACATAAGACATTAAGAGGTCCCAGGGGCGGTCTTGTTCTCTGCGGTACGAAATACCGCAATAAACTTGACAGTTCAATCATACCCGGGATTCAGGGCGGTCCGCTTATGCATATAATAGCGGCAAAGGCGGTTGCTTTTAAGGAAGCAATGAAACCTGAATTTGCAGGTTATCAGAAGCAGATAATCAAAAACTGCAAAAAATTGAACAGTGAATTTCAAAAAAGAAATTACAGGGTTGTAAGCGGTGGAACGGATAACCACCTGCTGGTACTGGACCTGAGGAACAAGGGTATAAAGGGGGTTGAGTTTGAAAAAGTTCTGGAGAGCGTCGGGATAATAACCAATAAAAATCTCATACCTTTTGACCCAGAGTCTCCGAGGGTTACGAGTGGTATAAGGCTTGGTACTCCCCTTGTTACAAGCAGGGGGATGAAAGAGAGAGATATGGAAACTATCGCCGGCTGGATAGATGATACATTAAAATACAGGACAGACAACAATATTTTAAAAGATATTGCAAAAAAAGTAAGGAGGTTCGCAAGTGAGTTCCAAATCTACCCATAAACCCAGACCTGGATGGGATGAATATTTTATGAAGATAGCAGAACTTGTAAGCACCCGTTCAACCTGTTTGAGAAGACAGGTAGGTGCAGTTCTGGTAAAGGACAAAAGGATACTGGCAACGGGTTATAACGGAGCACCCTCAGGTATAACGCACTGTGAGGTAACAGGGTGTCTGCGTGAAAAACTGAAGGTCCCTTCAGGAGAAAGGCATGAATTGTGCCGCGGACTGCATGCTGAACAGAATGTTATCATACAAGCAGCCTATTATGGCATTCCTATTAAGGGAAGTGTTCTTTACGTTACCTGCCATCCCTGCAGTATCTGTGCCAAGATGATAATAAATGCCGGTATAAAAGAGGTGATAATTAAAGAAGGCTATCCGGATGGTATGGCCAAAGACTTTTTCAAAGAGGCAGGGGTGAAGGTCCGTACCTTCTCCCGCACCTCTTCAAAGAGGGGCGAAGAAGACTAAATGGAGAAAAATCAAATACCGACACTGATAAAAGAGATTCTTACCAGCAGGGGACTTAAAACGGAAGAAGAGATGGAGAGGTTTCTTTATTCCGGTATCTCCAGTCTTTCTGAACCTTTCGCTATACCCGGTATGCCTGAAGGATGTAACGCTCTTAAGAAAGCGATTTTAAACAAAGAAAAAATCTTTATTTATGGTGATGGAGATACTGATGGTATCTCAGGAGTTTATCTCGTACTTAAGTTGCTTGAAGCAGTTTCAGCAGAGTTTTCATTCCGGTTGATGCACCGTCTGGACGAAAATTACGAAATAGAAGAGTCTCTTATAAACGATATTAAAGATGAAGGATATTCCGTTCTGGTTTCAGTTGACTGTGGCATTTCTTCCATAGAGGCTCTTAAAAAAGCCAGAGAAGTAGGTATAAAATGTATCGTTCTGGACCATCACATAGGGGACCCCGCTCTTTTACCTCAAGGTCACGTTTACATAGACCCACACCTGAATAACAACTGGCCTGAGGGGACAGAAAATCTCAGCGGTGCAGGGATTGCGTTCAAATTCGTGGAGGGTATGGGATTTATCCTGCCGGGCATCAGAGAAAAATATTTTTACAACTTCATTGAGATAACCACTTTGTCAATACTTGCGGACTTCCTTTCCCTGACTGGTGAAAACAGGATACTTGTCAGGGAAGGACTTCGCAGGCTTCCGTTCACAAAAATCAAAGGCCTTGAACACCTTCTGAAAAAATTAAACCTCCGCCAGCCGCTCACCCAGAGAGATATTACGATGAAAATAAATCCGAAGTTGAATTCTCCAGGCAGGTTTGGGAAACCGGAAATATCCCTCAGTCTTCTGATGGAAGAAGATGAAGACAGTCTTAAGGGACTGCTGGAAGAAATAGAAAAAATAGACAGGACAAGGTACAGGACGGTAAATAAAGAAATACAGAATATAAACCCTGAATATACAGACAAAGGATTTATTATATCTGAAACTATTTCCCCGGGTATTTGCGGGGTAGTTGCTTCAAGATTATCGGGGAAATATAACAAACCATATTTAGTCGGCAGTTCATCCGAGGGTTTATTGAGGGGTTCTATAAGGGCTCCCAGAGGTTACAATCTGTATGAAAAACTTAAACCGCTCAGTCAATATATGTATTCCATTGGAGGACATTCATCTGCAATGGGTTTTAAGTTCCCGGCAGAAAACCTTGATAAAATAAAATATCTCTGGGAAGGTATTAACTGGCAGACAGAAGAGCTCAATGAGTATTATGACTGTGAACTGGATATAGATAACCTTGCTCCTGAAATGATAAAGGAAGTGAATGAATATCTGGAACCTTACGGCAAAGATAATCCCCCACCTGTTTTTTTGTGCAGGGATGTTCTTGCTAAAAGTATAAGGCGCAGTAAAAACGAAGAGAAAACTTTCTGGGTTGTCGGCAAAAAAAACAGGATGTTTGAGTCTTTTCTCACAGATAGCGAAAACAGTCTGCCGTCAGACGGAGCAAAAATTGATATTTATTATACGCCCTCTGTGAGAGGAGATAACGGCCTATACAGGCTGTATCTCAGAATCCATAACTACAATTCTTGAACTGGGACTTCCTGTTCAACAGGCCTTTTTATCTTGCCAGATTTGATACAGTTGGTACATACGTTTATTCGCTTCCTCTTACCGTTTATTTCTACCAGTACCCTCTGTATATTTGGTTTCCATACCCTTCTTGTTTTCACATTGGAATGGCTCACGTTGTTTCCTGTTCTGCCTTTTTTTCCGCATATTTCACATACCTTACCCATTTTTTCCCTCTCTTCTCCTCTTGTTATCTCCCCCTTTATCTTCTTCTCTTACTGTCTCCCCCTTTGGAAAAGGGGGATTAAGGGGGATTTACTCCTTTATATCTTACCTTCCTTCTTCAGCAGTTCCATAACCCTATTAGCATAACCGTTTTTGGGGTCTATTGTCAAGACCTTATTTAAATAAGCAACTGCTTTCGGAACATCATTGTAAAACATAAGATACATAGATGCCTCTCCACACAGTACATCTATATCATAGGGATTAAACCACTCTGCCCACCTGTAGTAGTGAAGTGCTCTTTTAATATCACCCTGTCTGAGGTGGACTGTTCCCATGTTTGCGTCGGTTTTGGCAAAATGCGGAAATATATATCTGTTGATTGTCAGATAAATCTTTTTTGCCTCCTCCAATTTACCGGATTCTCCATAGGCGAACGCCATTTTATAAAACGCCTCGTAGTTATGAGGATTTACCGAACACACCACCGAATAGTTATTTATGGCGGTTATTAAATCACCGGATTCCTTTGCCCATATACCCCTTTTAAGATATACCTCTGGCATAATCCTGTAAAAAGACGTGAATACACACATAATGAATGCAACTGTCCCCGCGGTATACCAGAAAATCCTTGAGATATTAAAATCTATCTCTTTTTTCCTGACATATCCGGCGCATGAGCCAAGTAAAAACCAGAAGTACATTGCTGTTGAGGGGTTTCTGAGGTTGGTTGAGAAAATATTGTCAACCAGAACTGCGACTATTCCTGCCATGCATCCTTTTATGAAGATTTCATACCACTCTCCTGAATCCGTATCCGTTTTTCTTATATCTCCCCGTTCCTTATGAGATATTTTTGCCTCTCTTTTCTCTCTCCCCTCGGGGGAGATAACTGTTCTTCCTTCTCCTCTCCCATTTAGGGAGAATATACCCTCCTTTTCTCCTCTCCCCTTGGGGGAGAGTATACCCTCTTTTTCTCCTCTCCCCTTGGGGGAGAGGATTAAGGTAAGGGGTGAATACTGAGAAGACTTCCTGAATGCATTAACCATCACTATAACGACCACACCAATGAACAACAAAAGTCCTATTATCCCGATTTCAGAACATATGTGTAGATACTCATTATGTACATGTGTTGTTACGGGCGTTGCAGACTCCTGCAGAAAATATTCCCTGACCCGGTAATACGGATAGAAAAAAGGGAAGTTTCCCAATCCCCATCCTGAAATAGGTTTTACCTTAATCAAATTAAGAGTTCCTCTCCAGATATAAAATCTTATGTCTGTTATGAACCACTGATATATACGGGTATATGCCAGAATTCCTGCCAGAAAAATCACTGCATATCCACCCCACTTCTTAATAAGAGGGCCCTTGTTATATACAAGGAACATTACGGTTGCAATAGCAACCAGAGATGCGGATATAGCAGCCCTTGACCTTGTCGCCAGAATGCTGAAGAAAGATATTACAAGGAAAATAAATAGTAAACACCTCTCAGTTTTTTCATGCTCTTTTACAAAAAGCATTGAAAAAGAAATTGCAATTAGCATCATAAGATGCCCCGCAAAAAAGTTAGGATTGCCAAAGGTTGAAACCACATATCTCGCCGGTTTTAAGAAATTGAACAGCGCTGTAACAGAGGCAATAAAACCTGAAGCAAGCCATATATAAACGTCCCTTTTTTCCAAAACGAGGTTCATAGCAAAGATAAAAATCAGAAAATACAATATGTAGTTCTCCATCTCTTCAGCAGCCCCAGAACTAAAGGTTGCCGTGAGGGAGGAAAAAACAATCCAGAGGGAAAAACCTAAAAAGACTAAAAAATTTTTTATTTCAAAAACAAATTTTTTCTTGTACACAATGAAAATAGCAGATAGAAGAAGGCAGAAAAGGTAACCCGTAATATTCTTTATAATGGTATAGTCATAGGCAGGTTTAAAGACGAGCAGTGGACCGATAAACAAGAATATAAAAAGTGCCACTGTTACTCCCAGACTATGACTGTCTGTTCTGTTCTCTTTCCTTTTTTGTAAATTAGACATTTTGACTCATATCCTCCCTTTTCCCCTTGTTATCTCCCCCTTTGGCTTCTCCCCTTATCATCTCCCCCTTTGAAAAAGGGGGATTAAGGGGGATTTAAAACGCATTCCTCAACGCCCCTGGTGACAGCAATATTATAGCAATGTCCAGCCATATGCTCCAGTTTTCAATATAATAAAGGTCATACTGGAATCGTTCTTCCGGTTCAATGTGCCCGCCCCTAAGTCCATGCACCTGTGCCCAGCCTGTAAGTCCAGGTTTAGCCTTCAGTCTGAACCTGAAATAGTCGTGTTCAAAGAAAAACCTGTCCTCAGTGGATATAGGACGTGGTCCAACGAGCGACATATCTCCATTCATAATGTTGAAAATCTGCGGCAGTTCGTCAAGGTTGTACATCCTTAAGAACCTGCCGATTCTTGTAACCCTTTTGTCGTCAGGGATTGTAAAGGGATGGTCATGGGTAAATGGAAACCTCATCGTTCTGAACTTGAATATCTTGAAAGATTTTCCGTTGAGCCCTATCCGTTCCTGTTTAAAAAGAACAGGACCCTTTGAATCCGCAAGAATCACAATGTAAAAGAGTGGTATAAGTATGCATAACAACAGGAAAATCAGTCCACCTATGATAATATCTGAGAAATTTTTCAGTACCCAGCCTGGAAATTTTTCAACCGGTATCTTGCCTGAAACCATAAACGGCAGGCCGTCAATATCATCAATCTCACCGGAATGAAGGAACTGATATACCCCTGGTATCATATAAAGTTGTATCCTCTTTTTATTTACAAAATTTACCAGTTTCAGGTTTTCCTCGTAGTCTTTCATACTTGCCACTATTAGTGGTGGGTTATTTTTTCTGCTTATCTTCTCGTCAAGTATCCCCTCATCAAATTCCCGCATAACCTCTGGTTGCATTTTCCCGGGTGAGTGTATCCTTAACCGTTTTATCAGAGAATCAACCTGTTTACCGGTCCCAACTATCAGTATATTTTTACTGTCAGCCCTTGCGGTCTTTATGAATATATAATGTCCGAGCCATAAAAATATGAACGAAAAGACAAGGGCAAATCCCACCGCAAGTCTTGAATATAGAAATCCCCTGTAAAAAAAGGTTCCTGCTGTTAGGGCAACAGTTGTCCAGAATGTCCCCTGTATTATAACTGAAACCTCTTTTACAAGATTAGGGAATACCCTCTTTTTATAAATTCCGAAAGACGCAAGTATGAATAGATACGCGGCAACAGCAATCAACGTAATGTTTAAATAAAAACGTATTGATGGAACTCCCCTGTCAGGGAAAAACCCTGTATAAAACCTGAAGTAATAACCCAGCAAAAAACCTACGTATATGGCAATCCCATCGCAAACAAGTAATAATTTTCTGCTGTTCATTTTTCTCTGTAATCTCCTCGCCCTTTGGGGGAGAATATACCCTTTTTTTCTCCTTTCCCCTTGGGGGAGAATATACCCTCTTTTTCTCCTCTCCCCTTGGGGGAGAATATACCCTCTTTTTCTCCTCTCCCCTTGGGGGAGAGGATTAAGGTGAGGGGTGAATTTGCGACTGCATCAAATACTTTTTCATAGTCCTCAATAACCTTTTCCCACCTGTACAGTCTCTTCACTCTTTCTCTCGCCCTGTCCCTGAAATACGTTACATAGTGTGGATTTTTCAACAGGAATTCAATATGTTCCTTTAATTCAATAGAATTTTTAAAATATAGACCTGCATCTCCCAAGACCTCTCTGTTAAAAGGAACATCCAGAGCGATGATACAGTTTCCGCATCCCATGGCCTTAAGTAACGCGGGATTTGTTCCACCAACCTCATTGCCATGTATGTAGGCATAGCAGTTGGAGTGCAGCTCCTCTATGTGTCCTGTTTCATATACAGGGCCCAGAAATCTTATCCGCGTATCCTCTGTCTTTTTGATACGATGCACATAAGGGCTATTCCAGTTCGCATTACCTGCTATGACAAGAAGTTTATCTGTTTTTGTTTTACCAAAAGCCTCTGCCGCCATATCCTGGTGATTCTCCGGTTCAAGACGGCTGCCTATAAAAAAATACCCGTCAGGTTTCAGGCCATACCTGTCAAGTATCTCAGGATTTTTACTGTCAGTAATATATGCTCCGTAAGGGATATAAACAGTCTTTCTCTTATATCTATTCAAATAGTACTCTTTAATTGCTATGGCGTCTGAGATAACTACATCTGCAATAACCGAAGAAAAAAACTCT
>CAYOYL010000023.1:0-19827 GCA_964408175.1 uncultured bacterium | reverse complement strand
TTCTTTTGACAAAAAAGGCCTGAATGCTGATATGGCTGCAGGCAAAGCAGAACCGTTAAAGATAGAAGGTACGCATGAGTTTATTGAAGGAGTGAAGGGGCAGGCAGTATTTTTCAAAGAAACCGGTAGGATAGTCTATGATAACAAAGACAACCTAAAAATCCCCGGTGCGGTTAGTTTCTGGGTAAGGTTGTTCAGAGATAGAAAGCCCAAAGCCACTACATATTTCTGGTATACTGACTACAAGCCTACAGGATACATAGGTATTCAGGACTCAGTTTATGGCAGACTGCTTTTCTGGTTTCACCATTTCCATGGGATTAAAAACTGGCATGCTGATGGTGGTAGTTTTCCGTGGCAGCAGGACAGGTGGTATCACATACTCGCAAATATCGATAAGACAGGTGTAGAGGTATTTCTTGATGGCAGAAAGGCAGGGCAGGCAGTCTTTGAGAGAAATCTGGAGAGCAAAGAACTGAGTCCTTTTATCTTCACAGGCAGCGGACTGGCAGTAGATGAGATTCAGATGTTTTCAAGGGTTTTGGCACCTTCTGAGGTAAGCCGCCTGGCAATGGGAGAGTCAGCGATGGACGGGAAGATTTCATGGTTTCCATCGTCGAATTATCTCGTAGTGGAAGGGGTGGTTGAACCTGAGATGATAAAAGATGCATCTCTGGAACTGGTAGTTACCGATACATCGGAAGAGAGAGATTTTTACAGCCAGCCGTTAGAAAAGGACGACTGGATTTCCACTTCATCTGGCATACTGCGGATAAGGAAGATAGTATCACTACCAGAGATGAAAGAAGGTAGGTACAGTACCTTCCTGCGAGAGAAAAAGGGTAATGATAAGGAGGGAAGGAGGTTTCTGGCAAGGTACTTTGTGGTGAAAGACTATCCCTGGGCAGATAACAAACTGGGTAAGAGCAGTCTTGTTATCCCGCCGTTTACCCCCATAGAGGTCTCAAGAAATAGAATCAGTTGTGTTCTGAGGGAATATCACCTGGGTGACTTAGGACTACCGGAACAGATAACAAGTTTGAACAAGACGATTCTTAGCCGTCCTGTCTCCTTGAAGGTGATAGAAAATGGGAAGGTTTTAGAGTGGAAGAAGGAAGATATAAAATTTACAGAGATAAAAAAAGATGTAGTAGGGTTTATGGCAGGATTGGGTAACAAGATACTGGATATAAGGTCTACAGGAAGATTTGAGTATGATGGGCTGTTGAACATAAAACTGAACATAAAGCCCAAAGAAAAAAGGAGCATTGAAAGGCTTTTTCTGGAGATACCTGTAAAGGAAGAGATAGCGGGTCTGTTTCATGCTTCAGGCGAAGGTCTCAGGGCAAATCCTGCCGGTGTTATACCTGAAGAAAAAGGAGTGGTTTTTGATAGCAGGTCCATACCCCAGTCCCATATAACAAACTTTATACCATACATATGGGTAGGAGAAGAAAGACGGGGTATCTGCTGGGCAGCAGACTGGGATAAAGACTGGATACATTCGGACGACAGGTCTGCGGTAGAACTTGTAAGAGGGGAAGGGGAGGTAATAATAAGGGTGAATCTTATCAATGGTCCGGTAGAACTGGACAGGGAGCGGGAGATAGAGTTTGCGCTTATGGCATCTCCGGTAAAACCAATGCCTGAAGGATGGAGAGAAAAAGTATTTAACTTTGACTATCCGGGCAGAGCCCACTATACAATCTTATGGGCAGGCTCTGCTGGTTTTCATTATGGAAGTGCAAGCAGGTATCCTCTGGATGAAGACTGGAGATATATTGAAAAACTCTTTGAGACCCGAAGAACAGGAAAGATAGACACCGGGTTTATTAACGGGTGGGTCAAAAAGGTTATGGAACATCCAGGGGAGTTAACCAGCCGAGGCGGGGATAGTTGCCGCAGCCATGTCTTGCATGCATTCCATAGGGCAAAAGGTTTTTATGACGGCGGTGTTGAAGAGGGCAGACTTATACCCTATTCTTGTGCTTGCGAGAGAACCAATCTTCTACCTGAAAGTGAGGTTTACAACGATGAGTGGCAGTATCAAAAAAGGATGCATTCTTCAAAATCCTTCCGTGACTATGCGGTCTGGTATGCAGCAAAGTTCATAGATATGGGTATGGGTGGGATATATGTTGACAACACCTTTACAGGTGCTAAGTACACCTGGCCAACCGGAGAGGCATACATTGGAGACGATGGTGAGATACATCCAGGACTGGGTCTGTTGTCAAGGACAAGACAACTGATAAAGAGACTTGCCACCATGATGTATGAAAAAGGGAAAGAGCCTTTTGTCTATGTGCATATGACCAATGCCAATATGCTACCGATGCTTTCTTTTGCACAGGCGAACCTTGGATGGGAATGGAAGTACGGAAAGGCAGACTTCCAGGAGAAGTTCACGCCTGGTTATATAAGGGCGGTAGACATAGGGCAGCAGGCGGGCACAATACCTGTTGTCCTCGGTGGGGTGACTGGATTTGATGCAGAGAAGGAGAAAGAAGAATATGTGCGTGTTTCACGTACATCTCTTGCTATGGCTCTACCGCACCACATTTTTATCTATTCAAGGGTAGATGCCTCAACAGCAATTAAGGTTAGAGAGATTATTTCGGAGTTCATAAGAAGGCCTGACAGCAATACATACTTTTACTGGAATAATGAGGATATTATAAGAGCACCTGAAAACCTTATGGTTACTTTTCATAAGGCTGGCAGTGAGCTCCTTTTTGTTATAGGCAATCTGAAGGATGCGGGTGAGTATAAGATAGATATTAATCTGGCAAAGTTGGGAGCTAAGGGCATCAGGCAGGCGATTAACAAAGAGACAGGAGAGAAGGTTGAGTTTGGGGGAAACACGTTAAAGGTTAACATTGCAAAACATGACCTTGCTCTTGTCTGTGTTGACGTCTACTAATACAGATTTATGAAACACGACACTACCTGCCCAGTTTTTTGCGAAGGGAGTCTGCCAGAGCAGGGGGTAGTTGTTCGAGTGCACTGTCAGCCACAGAGTTTGACAGAGACTCAAAGTCAGGAAACATATCCAGAAACCTCTTGTCTTCTTCGCAGATTCTCTGATAGATGAGCCTTGCCATAGACTGCAGGCCGGAATAACGGCTTTCTTCCCCCGCAGCCAGGTACCAGAATGACTGGTAAAGTGTACCAAAGATAAGACTCCCTATTTCCTGAACACTTCCTTCTTTTATGGTTTCAGAGAACTCCTTTGAAATGAAACTGCTGAATGAGGAACCTACCTCACCGGGATAGTCCCCTTTCAAATAATTGTAGTACTTCCGGGCGGTAGACAGGTCATTGATGGTATACGCAAGAAGCGATACTTTTTTAAGAAAATTTCTGTGCGAAGATTTTATCCCACCGGACTGTTCTGCGGGAATTTGCTCCAGTACTCCCCTGTAGTAATTATTCAGGGTATCTGCCACCCTCAGGTCAGGCGAGGCTATCATTACCTCTTCTTCCCCCACCTTCCGGAAGTTAACTTTTCCCCATTCCAGCAGGTGATTGAGAGCAAAATAGACGCCGCGTTCGTAGTCTATCTGCTGCATATCAGTTTTCTTTTTACCCTCTTCAATCCAGTATAGTGCCTGTGTGGCTGCAGCCTTCCAGTCAAGGGCACCGTATTTCTGGTCTACCTCCAACATTGTTTCAGGTTCCATTTTCAGTTGTTCTCTGATAATCCTGTTTCTTGCATAAAGTTCTATCTCATTGAAACCCGGCTTTTCTTTATACCCTTTCAATTCTTTGGGTAGCGAATCAAAACCATAGTTCCAGACCTCACTGTCTGTCAGTTCTATCCCACTTTTTTGGAAAGCATTCAGGATGTTACTGGTCTGGGGATTTTTCTCCAGTTCTGACAGCGAAGGTGCTTTTGCCAGTTCTTCCGGGCTAAATCTGCCCATTGCATCATACATAATCACAGCCCATGCATTTTTGTAGTATGCATGTGCCTGGTCAATGGAACCGGAGACCTTGTTGAAAAAAATCCATGATAGTTCTTTATAAATCAGCGGGGAATCGGTAATATAATCTATCGCCTTATCCCTGAGCAGTTTGATTCCCTGGTATACCCAGTTCCATTTTTCTTCCGGGGTGGGGAACTCTACGGATATGTTATAAGAGAGATTCCATGCATTGAAGACCCATACCTCAGGGATGTCCGGTTCAAGAAGACATATCCAGTCTGACAACTGCACCAGTTCAAAATACTTTCCTTCTTCCTGAAGTGAGCGGGCACGCATCCACAGGAAGTCTAGCAGAATGCTTCTAAAACCGCCCAGCAGCACAGTGCTGAACACCAGTTCCGGCGGCAGTTTTTTCAGGACATCCTCATCTGGTCTCAACTTCTGTATGTGTCTGTTTAGTTGCATCAGTGGAAAGCCTGCAAGATAAAAAAGGACAAGGGCAAGCATTAGAACCAGCAAACTCTTCCACCTTCTATTCATTCAACACCCCCAACTCCCTTCGGGACAGATACAGGATGGCGAAAAACAAAAGGGGGACCGTACCCACCACCACAATGCGCAGAAGGAGCGCTGCCAGATACGTGATAGGCAGAAGGAGAGAATCTCCAATGTATGTGTGCGGCAGTGCCTTGTTCAAAGGTGGCAGCAGAAACAGTGTTACACGCAGAATTGCCTGAGAGAACCATTGAGTAATCTCCGCTGTCCCCTGTGTTCCCTTCTGGTTGAGTAATGTTTTATAAATCAGGGAGATAAAACTGTGAAGGTATCCATTCAGTACGAAAACAGAGGTGGCAATGACAGCAGTGAGTGTGGAGGTCAGACAGGAAAATAGTATCCCGAGGGCACAGATAAAACTCATAACCAGAATAAGGTTTATCATACCTCCCAGTAGATTCAACCAGTAGTTTCCTGCAGGATAGAGGACCTTAAAGTCTTTTCTGGAAAAAAGGATACTCAGGTTTTGTGGGTCAACGTTTTGGTAGGTTATTTTTAACTCGCCATTTTCACTCACTGCCTCAGGAGGAATGAGCAACCGGTGCACCTTGCCGGCAGTAACCTCGGTCAACATCTCATAGGGATTCTCTTTATTGTAGCCGCCCACCAGCCAGTATCCAATAGACCCTGTCTGCTCGGTTTTTTGGGAGGTGTGAAAACGATAGAGCAGTTCAATCCTCCCCAATTTTTCAACCCGCAGTCCTCTGAATCTCCACTCCCTCTGACCCCTCGGCGGCACGGGATAGTTTTCTTTACTCACGGCAGGGTTGGGACCCTGCATTTCAGGTGTGGGTGTGATGTTGCCTTTCTCCATGCCGATTTCTCCTGTATGTGAGGGGAAGACCTCCCTGTAGGTTACAAAAATATTTTTTCCCACAGAAAAATTATTACCTACCTGTCGGGAAACCAGTAGAGAGAAACCTGCCATGGATAAGAAAAAGAAGGTCAGCAGCAGAACGTTGATTTCCAGAAGCCCGAGCCACTTACCGATGATTATCTCCCAGCGTTTAATCGGTTTTACATCAAGGAGGAAAAGGGTTTTCTTCTTCCACTCTTTGCTTATGGAAAAACTTGAAAGTCCTATGTTTGCTACCGTGAGAACAATGGAGGTGAGTAGGAAGGAGTAGGTGATAAATACCTTGAACTTCCCTTCAGCGGTACCATCCCCTGCCATGTTGGATGCCCACCAGGGAATACCGAGCAGCATAATCACGAGGACAAAAAACCCCGGCGTGTTTAAAAATCCCCGGAGTACATTCCGTGCGAGTGTTCGGATTCTAAGAATCATCTCTCTCTCTTAATTGTATAATTACAGGATTCCGCTAAAACTTCAGAAAAACCTTGTATTCACTTCTTTCTGGTAAGTTTGTCCAGTACCTTTCGGTCCACCTCTTCCGGGTTTTCGGGCAGGACTTCACTCTCTCTGGCAGCTCTTCTCTCGGCATCCTGTCTTTCCTTTTCCCTCTGTACAGTATCAATAAAGAAGTTTTCCAGCGGATGGCTTTCCTGTCTGTAGGAAGCCAGCAGTTCGTCAACCTCCCCGATGCCTATCAGAGAACCCTGGTATATAATCCCGATGCGGTCGCAGGTGGTTTCTATATCAGACAGGAGGTGACTGGAAACCAGTATTGTTTTGCCTTTGGATTTCAGGTCAAGGAAGATATCCTTCATCTCCTTGTTGCCTATGGGGTCCATACCGCTTGTAGGTTCATCAAGAACCAGCAGGTCAGGGTCATTTATCAGTGCCTGTGCGAAACCGATTCTACGGGACATCCCCTTGGAGTATTCGCCTACAGCACGGTGCTGATAGCCCTGCATACCGAGCAGGTCAATGAGGAAGTCAATTCTCTGCCTGCGTTCCTTACCGGAAAGGTTGAATATCTTTCCGTAAAAATCAAGGGTTTCTCTTGCATCAAGGTAAGGGTATAGATAGTCCTGCTCCGGGAGGTAACTTATTATGCGTTTTACCATGCTGTCCCCCGGCAGTCTGCCGAGTACTGCAATCCTGCCCCTGTTTGGATACAGCAGACCCAGGATTAACTTAAGAGTGGTTGACTTTCCGCTGCCATTGGGGCCCAGCAGGCCGAAAATCTCCCCTTTTTTTATAGAAAAGGATAGGGATTTTACAGCGGTAACCCGGGGTTTTCCCCAGAAGTCCTTGAAGGTTTTTGTAACATTTTGCAGGACAATTTGTTCTTCCATATCTCAACCTTTCTCATTCAAATTTTACGATTCGTGCGCTGTTGAATATCACAAATAACGAACCGATTTCGTGGTAGAGCGCGGCGAAGACAGGGTTGACTATTCCCATGCCAGCGAGAACCAAACCGAGAAGTACAAATGCGCCTCCGAAAACTATGTTCTGGTAGATTATACGGTTGGCCATCCGGCTTATTGCCAGGAAAAAGGGTACCTTGGTCAGGTCATTGGTCATCAGTGCTACAGAAGCACTGTTGATGGCCACATCACTGCCCATTGCACCCATAGCCATCCCTATGTCCCCGGCAGTCAGTGCAGGAGCGTCATTAATCCCGTCTCCCACAACAATAACCCGATGACCTTTCTTTCTCAGTTCTTCCACTATCTCCATCTTATACTCAGGTAGACACTCAGCCATGACCTCTTCAAACCCTGATTCTTTACCTATCTTTTCAGCAACCTCTTTCTTATCCCCTGTAAGCATAACCATCTTGTGGATTCCCATCTTTTTCAGTTTGTCCGTAGTCTCCAGAGCCTCCAGCCGCATCTGGTCTTCCAGTCCGAGCCATCCAAGGTATCTGCCGTCAACCGATACATACAGAATACTGCCGGTCTCTATGCCCATCTCAGGTACGTCCCCTCCGTTCTCCACAAGCCATGTTTTCCGTCCTACAATCACTGATTTGCCGTCCACCTTTCCTTTTACACCCCTGCCACCCACTTCCTTAAATTCCTCTGGCTCTCCTGTCTTCAGTTTTGCCTCTCTGGCAAGGTCCTTAACCGCCCTTGAGACAGGATGCAGAGAGTGTTTTTCCATGCTGGCAACAAAATATAAGAACCTCTCCGGGGTAATACCCTCTTCAGGATTTAAAGAGGTTACCTTCAATTCCCCTGTAGTTAACGTACCTGTTTTGTCAAAAATAACAGCGTCTATATCAGCAGCCACTTCTATTTTGTCAGTCTCCTTAATCATCACACCTGAACGGGCTGCGGCTGACAGTACTGCTATGATGGCAGTGGGTGTGGCAAGAATCAACGCACAGGGTACCCCCACAATGATGGCGGATATGGCGCGGTTTGCGTCCCGCGTAAAAAACAGTATAAGTCCACTGACCATAAGGATTACAGGGATATACCAGTGTATATAACGCTCCATAATGGTAACAATGGGTATCCTGGTCTTTTCTGCCTGGAGAATCAGGTGTTTTACCTTGCCGAGGGTGGTATCTTCTCCCACCTTTGTTACCTTGAGAATAACCACCCCGGTGATATTTGATGTGCCTTGGTATACCTCGTCCTCTGGTGTCTTGTCCACAGGCAGAGATTCGCCGGTAATTGAGGCCTGGTTGACTGTGGTGTCTCCCTTCTGGATGATACCGTCAGCAGGGATGTTTTCCCCTGGTTTTACCCGGATTATATCTCCTGGTTTCAGGTTACTCACGGGGATGTCTCTTTCCGTCTCACCTTCCAGGCGGTGTGCAATATTCGGGGTTAGTTTCAGGAGGGACTCTATGGCCTCTCTGGCACCCAGTGCTGTACGGTTCGTCAGCAGGTGTCCCAGTATCAGTATAAAAGCAACCACTCCTGCTGTAAGATAGTCACCTGTTGCGATGCACGCCAGCACCGCAACGCTGGCCAGTTCCGTAAGTGACAGGTTGCCGGTATAGAATCCTCTCATAGCCTCAATGACCATAGGGATACCCAGCAATAGTGCCCCTGCAAGGGCGCTCAGACCGCTTATCTGGGGCGTCTGTGGAAACATATATCTTGCTATAAAAGCGTTGATAATAAAAAGCCCTCCCACCAGTGCAATAATGAGCCGGCGTACTAAATAAAGTTCTTCCTGCTGTATCTCAGCCGGTTCATAGGTCTTTTCATCCATCACTTTACTCCTTCCCACTGTTTTTGTTTACCGAGGATGACACGCAGTTCATTTTCCTTTCCGGGTATGGGTTTTTGCATGATAAATTTTTCTCCCATCTCCCTGAGAACCTTTTCTATACTCTCCTGGTAAAAGTACGCCAGATAGGTATTCATCTGCTGACTTCCCTGAGGAAATCTTTTGGTTAGTTTTTGAATATATTCGGCATCTGCAAGTGATTCGTTCACAACCTCGTTCTTATAGGTGTTGGCTTCGGAAAGAATCTGTGAGGCTTCTCCTCGAGCGTTGTTAATGGCATGGGTGGCGTAGCGTCTGGCCTCGTTAATCTGGGTGCTTTTTTCCTGTTCAGCCTTGATTACCTTGTTAAAGGCCTGCTCGGTTTGCAGCGGCGGCACGGAACGGTTCAGGTATATCCCTGTTAAGGAGATGCCTGATTCAAGTTTGTCCAGTTTGTTCTGTGCCCCCATACGTACCAGTCGTGATATTTCCTCCAGATTGGTTCTCAGTGCTTCATCAACACTGAAACTGCCTACTGTTTCAATAACCGCATTGCAGACCGTATCTTTTAGCAGAGCCTTTTCATCCTTCACCCGGATAATGAAGTTCAGGGGGTCGCTGATGAGGTATTCTACCTGCCAGCGTGTATGAATAAGGTTGCTGTCTCCGGTGATGCAGTATCCGTGCAGATAGGGTGTCAGAAATTCCTGGGGTACCGCACCCTCCTTTTCAAGGTCAGGGCTCCAGAACTCGGAAATCTGCAGGGACTGTACCTTTTTTACGGGTATCCGCACAACCCTGTCCACAGGTTCCGGTAGTGCCCAGTGGAATCCGGGATGCAGTATCCGTTCCGCTCCTACTCCCCTGATGCTCCCCCATCTGAGTACCACGGCTACCTCGTCCTGCCTGACGGTGAAAAATCCTGAGAATAAAAGATAATAGAGTACCAGAACCGCAACCAGTCCTTTCAGAAAAACAAAACTGAACCTTAAGGAGCGTGAAAAATACTCCAGACTGTCTTCTCTTTCTTCTTTTTTTCTTTCCATAGTTTCTTTCAAGGAATCCTCCGCCTATTTTTTGCTTTCAAGGTACTTTCCCGTAAGCAGGTCATAAGGAGGTGTGCGATAGTCCAGTATTACGGTTGAGTTACTCTTAAGCGTCTTCTCAAGGGATTCCAGTTTACGCAGAAATATCGCCAGGTCCTTGTTGCGAGAGAAGACCTCGTAATATCTGGCAGCCGCAGCATCCCCCTCTCCGCGGATCCTTTTGGCACTGGCTCGGGCTCCTGACAGGATGCGTTCTTTTTCAGCGTCTGCCTTTGCCTTGATTTCAGTGGCCATACCGGTTCCCTCAGCCAGGAATTTTTCTGCGATGCGGTCCCTCTCTTTACGCATCCTCTCAAAAACATCCGTGGTGACATCCTTGGGAAATTGCAGTTGCTTGAGAAGTACCTGTAGAACCTCAATCCCGTATGTGCGCTCTGCTTCCAGACTGGAAGCCATTCCAATCTCTTCCTGCATCTCTTCCAGTTTTAGCGACTCCCTGTCTATGTTTATAAGGTTTGACAGGTTGTATCTTCCTATCACCCCGTTTTCATAGTTCCGCACGACGGAAACTATTTTTCGCTCAGCCATCTCACTACTTCCTACAGAGATGAAGAACTTCAAGGGGTCCTGGATTTTCCAGAAGGTAGCGGTAATAAGAATAATGTTTTTCCCGTCCTGTGTGTATGTCTCCTCCATCTTGCTCTCCAGTACCTGAATGCGTTCATCAAAACGGTAGACCTCCTGTATGGGCCAGGGTGCCTTCCAGTAAAGTCCTGCCTGACGAATTACCCTGACAGGTTTCCCGAAGGTGGTAACAACAGCACTTTCTCCCACTGGAACCTGAAATGCAATCAGATACAGGAGCAGTACTATCAAAAGCAGAAAACCCAGTGCAAAGGTATAAGGATTACAGATTTTTTTGCCTTTCATTTCTTTTTTTCCCCCTTCTCGGCCTCCAGCCCGAGAGACAGAATATCGGGCAGTGCCGTTTTTTCCAGATTCAAAATTGTTACGTTCCTTTCCCTGTCGGATGACAGTATCACATACTTGGATGGGTCTGTGAGACTGTTTTCCATCGCCTTCAGGAAGTACCGGTACTTGAAGATGTAGGGGCTCTTCTGGTAGGCATAGAGTTTCTTCAGGAATTCTGCCCCTCTGGCCTCGGATTCAAGTGTGCGTACATCTTTATATGATTCCGAGTCCACCCTGATGCGTGTGGATTCATAGTCAGCAAGGGTCAGTTCACGGTTTTTGTAGGCCTCCGCTTCAAGTATGTATGCTTCCTTCTTTTCAGTGGCACCGACCACCTTCTCAAAACTCTCTGCCACTTCTACGGGGGGATGAACCCCTTCCATACTCACCATCAGTACCCTTACCCCGAGGTGGTGTTTGTCTGCTTCCTCCTGTATGCGTATCTTCAAAAGTTCTCCCAGGT
The DNA here is from genome assembly GCA_964408175.1 of uncultured bacterium. Lineage (GTDB taxonomy): Bacteria > Ratteibacteria > UBA8468 > B48-G9 > JAFGKM01 > JAFGKM01. The sequence goes on along the minus strand of CAYOYL010000023.1, from coordinate 8,784 downwards.
TAAGACGCTTCACGCTCATTATTTCAAAGAAGTCCACGTTCATTACCATTGCCGTAAACTGGTTGTATACCAGACTCTGTAATGCCGTCTCAGGGTTAGCATGCTTGTAACAGTACTCATAGAGTCTGCTCTCATCAATCTGGTAATATATCCACATGGTAACGGAAAGGAAATTGACCGGAACAGTACCCGATGCAACCGAGGTATCAGTCCCTTCGGCTCCGGGAGTGGAATCTCCGACATCTCTGGCAGTACCTGATGGGACCGAGGTATCAGTCCCTTCACTGCTGGCAATTATCCAGTTGAATTCTTCTTCATAGTGTTTCTCTGTCCATATGAAACGAGCACCTTCTTCTCCTCGCAGTCCCACCTGCACGCTTTTAACCCTGTCAACATCAAATATTCTTGCTTTGCCTATGGGGAATGGGAACTTAAAGTGCAGGCCGGGACCGAATACCTGTCCCTGATTTACAGGTTTTCCCAGAAATTCAATGAAGGCACGCTGGTACGGTTTTATAATGATAATGCAGGTAAGGATGTACAGTAAGAAGCCCTGGAGTAAAAGTAGTGGAATAATGCGTTTCTTCAAAAATTGATAAAACCATGTCTGTGTGATACGAAAACCGAACTGGTAGTCCAGAATTTCCGAGAATACAGGTATAACCTCTTCCGGGGTGGAGAGAAGCAGAAGGATGCGCGAATCAAAGGCAAGCCGTTTCTCATCTTTTTTCGTTCGGTAAAAGGAGACGAGCAGGTTCAAGAGGTATTCCATTCCTATAATGAACAGCAGAATGTTCAGCAGGTAGAATAAGAACCACTCCACCTTGGGAAGTTTGAAGATTTTGAAGCCGATGGAGACTGCAATCAGGAAGCAGACCAGTGCATTTACTCCAAGATATGCTCCGGCAACACGCATCTCTTTCCATGGGTCACGCTTTGCCATTCCCAGCAGATAACGGGAAAATAGAAAAATCAGAAAGGTCAGACCTATCAACAATAAAGGTACTGCCTGATGGGGGGTATAAGATATAGTTTTTCCCTTGAAGGTTAGAATAATTCTTACAGGAAGATACAGCAGTGCTACTGCCAGAAACAGTGTAACTATGGGGATTAACCACTTTTCAGTCTGTCTGAGCCTTAGAGAAGATACCAGTAAACTGCTTTCCTCCCCCTTAAACATTCTACCTTCCCTTTTGGTTAGTTCCTCCGCCTCTTCTCTCTCAAGGAAACTTCTGTACCGTTGGTGATAGAGAAGGAAAATCAGTGCGGAAATGGGTATCCCGACAGCAGAGTGTAGTGCTTCACTCAACGCCAGAGGTGTTCCCAGCCGGCTGTAAAGGTAATAGAATGCAAGACTCAAAAATGATTGAAAAGCCAGCGCTGTGAGCCCAAGTTGAAAACCACGACGCAGTTTGTTCTTTTCGTCCAAAAGGTCCTCCTTCAAGTCAATTCACGGTTCTCCCAGAAACTCCATCCGAGGAAAAGCATCGCCGTGCAATAAATAACTGTGTACTTAACAGCATCCCAGATATATGCACCGGTCAGTTTCTCCCCTTTTGTCCATACCTCTTCAACCCAGTAAACCTGAAAGTTAGGTATTAACGGATATATTATACGTATTAAAGGTTTGTCTGTCATATCACCGAGGAAATAACTGGCTGTCAGGCCTGTTATAAATACGAAAAAGGAGAGCAGTAAAGTGAAAAGTACACTTCCCTGTAAGGAAAAGAGTGCTGATATCGGAGCAATGAGCACACCTGCCATCCACATAAAAAGCACAGGCTGTAGTAGATCCATCTTCAGAGCCCCCCTGTTGAGAAGGTGTAAAATTATCAGGGAGATTAACACCATTATGTTCAGCGAGTAGATGAAGGTTGAGGCAAAATGCCTGTCAGCGTAATAACTGGCACCTGCGGCTACCACCAGAGCACCTGCCAGAGGCAGTAGTTCAAACCACAGGGTGGGATAGTTTACCTCACTGTAGGCGGCTTCAGGGACCCCCATAAAAAGTGTCATAATCAGCACTGCTCCCAGAGGGATAACCACCAGCAGCAGACTCAGTGCCACCCCGAAAAACTTTCCTGTCAGGAAGGTGATGCGGGATATGGGCTTGCTCAGCATCAGGGCGGCTGTTTTTTCCTCTACCTCCCCTGCTACGATGGAAGAGGTTCCCAGTACACTGACCGCCATCACCACCATCAGTATGGTACCCATAGACATATCCTGAATCAGCCGTGCGGCATTTAACATTGTAAACATAGTAAAGGCAGGGGAAGAAAGAATAAACAGGTATGCAACCACAATAATAAGTGAAAAAAATGGTTGCCTTACACAACTCTGAAAAGATATATGGCTCAAAGCAGTCAAACTTCTCATTATCAACCCCTCCAAATTAGATTAGACTAAAAAACTACCATAAATTTGTGTATCTGTCAAAATCTAAAATTGACTTTTGTATTTTTTTGACATAAACTAACAGGGTGGACACAAAGAAAAAATCTGTGACAAAAGTAGACATTGAATATCTTGGTAGCCTTGCAAAGATAAGTCTAACCGAGGATGAAAAGGTACATCTTTCAGAAGAACTTGGGAAGATAATATATTATATTTCACAACTGGCAGATGTACCTACAGAAAAGATATCTCCGACCTGGCATGTTTTGCCTGTGACGAATGTTTTCAGGGAAGATGAGATAAAAGACGGGACAGATAGGGAAGATATACTGAAGAACGCGCCTGAGAGAACAGATAAATTTTTTAAGGTGCCAAAAATCATCTAAGATGGGAAAAAAATATCTTGATTTTGAAAAACCGCTTGAGGAGATAGACAGAAGGGTAGAGGGAGCAGGTTTAAACAGAAAAAACGGGACCCTCAATACAGATGGGGATAATGCTACCCTTAAACAAAGGTTGTCTGAAAAGACAAAGGAAATTTTTGCCAACCTGACCGATTGGCAGATTGTGCAGTTAGCTCGTCATCCCGATAGACCGCATACACTTGACTATGTTAAGAATGTATTTGATGAATTTGTGGAACTGCACGGAGACAGACATTCAGGTGATGATACTTCTATCGTGACAGGCATCGGTAAATTCAGGGGTATACCTGTTGTGATTGTTGGGCATCAAAAAGGCAGGGACGTAAAAGAAAACCTTTTTAGAAAGTTTGGTATGGCGCATCCTTCTGGTTACAGAAAATCTTTGAGAATTATGAAACTGGCGGAGAAACTGCACCTGCCTGTGATATCATTTATAGATACACCTGGAGCCAATCCTGATATCAAGGCTGAGGAGGATGGGCAGGCTCTGGTAATAGCAGAAAATCTTTTTGAGATGTCTAAGATGAAGACTCCTATTTTATGTATAGTTATAGGAGAAGGAGGTAGTGGAGGTGCTCTCGGTATAGGGGTGGGAGACAGGGTTTTAATGCAGGAGTATTCAATATACTCGGTTATCTCTCCTGAAGGATGTGCTTCCATACTGTGGAAAAACCAGTCGGCTACAGAAGAAGCAGCAAGAGCACTGAAACTTACAGCGAAGGCTCTTCTACAGATGGGTATAATAGATGCTATTATACCTGAACCTTTGGGGGGAGCACATAGAGATTGGAAAAAATCTTTCAATCTACTTTCAGAAGCGATTGACAAGAATATCAAGGAGTTAAAGACCATTAATACTGAAGAGTTGGTTGAACTTAGATATCACAAATACAGAAAGATGGGTGTGTGGACTGAAGAGAAGGCTAAAAATGAATAAACTGAAGATTGCATTACCTAAAGGGTCTTTACAGGATTCTACATTAATGTTGTTTGAACATGCTGGTTTCCAGATGTACGCAGGTACAAGGAGCTATTATCTATCCACTGACGACCCGGAGGTTGAGGGTGTATTACTGAGGGCACAGGAAATACCGAGATACGTTGAAATGGGGGCTTTTGATTCTGGCATTTCAGGCAGGGACTGGATAGTGGAAAACAGGGTAAGTATAGTGGAGGTTTGTGACCTTGTCTATTCAAAACAGGGTTTCAGGCCAGTGAAAATTGTCCTTGCTGTTCCTGAGGGCTCATCTATCAAAAAACCCAAAGACCTTGAGGGAAAACTGATAGCTACGGAGTTGGTTAACCTGACCAGAGACTACCTTAAAAGAAACAGGGTGAAAGCAAGGGTTGAATTTTCTTATGGAGCGACTGAGATAAAGGCCGGGAAACTCGTGGATGCCATCGTAGAGATAACAGAAACAGGGAATACTCTTGTTTCACACAATCTAAAAATTGTAGATACCATAATGGAGTCTGTCCCCAAACTTATTACTAACAAGAGGGCATGGCAGGATAAATGGAAGAGAGAGAAGATAAGTAACATAGCCTTATTGTTGAAGGGGGCACTTGAGGCTGAAGGCAAGGTGGGTATAAAGATGAACCTGAAAGTAACAAGCCTTGAGAAGATACTGAAGATTTTGCCGGCAATGAAAAATCCTACAGTTTCCCCGCTTACTGACAGGTCATGGGTAGCCGTGGAGACTATTATTGACAGGAAAATGGCAAAGGATTTAATACCTCAACTTAAAAAGTTTGGTGCTCAAGATATTGTTGAATACCCCTTGAATAAGGTGATTTAAAAGAATCCCCCTTAATCCCCCTTTCCCAAAAGGGAGAAAGAGCAAGAGAAATACTAAAAATTAGATAAATCTGGTACAACAAAGGTTTAAAAATAAAAAAGGAGCGAATCTATGCCTTGCGGTAAGAAGAGGAAGAGAAGTAAGATAAAAACGCATAAAAGGAAAAAAAGACGTGCGGCATTAAGACATAAAAAGAGAAAAAGATAATGCGATATTTACCGGTGGTTGTCTTATCACTCTTTTTTTTCAGCGGGTGTGCACATTTACGTCAGGATACAGGCTTAAGGACGTATGTGGATGGGCTTTTTTATGAAGATGCTGAAAAGACTGATGAGGCAATTGCGGCTTATAGAAAAACCATCCAGGAGGCAGGAGAGAACAGTTATATTTATATCAAACTGGGTAACCTGTATCTGAAAAAGCATGATACTAAAGAAGCCAAAAGGTGTTTTTTCCGGGCCGCAAGGTTAAATCCGAAAAGTAATGAAGCGTTTTTTGGTTTAGGATTCACATATCTGCTGGAAAAGAACAACAAACTTGCTACGATTTACTTTGAAAAAAGTCTTGCTTTAGAACCTGAAAATCATTCTGTCAGAATGTTGTTGTGCGACATATACGTTGGTATGAATATGTTAAATGAATCTGTTGGTCATTACAGGATTTTACTGGATACCTATCCTGATAACTGGTTATTGTATTATAACTGCGGTAATCTTTTTGAACGACTTGGAGATTTTGAATCCGCTGAAAGATACTATCTAAGGGCGGTAGAGATTTCTGAACTTTTCTGGAAGGCACATTTTTCTCTCGGTCTTCTATACAATAAACTGGGGAAAGAAGAAGAATCTATAAAACATCTTGTCAGAGTGATTGAACTGGATTCAGGGAACAGACTTTCTTATTCTTTCCTTGCAAGCATCTATTATAGTAAAGGTGATATTGAGAAAACCAGGTACTACCTGAACAGGGCTATAAAAAATGAGATAAAAGATCCGGAGTTTTACAATCTTCTTGGAGTAACATACCTTGAAGAGAAAAATTATGAAAAGGCGAAAGAGGCTTTTAGAAATGGCATTGAAATAGAAGATAATTCTTCGGGGCGTTTTTACCTCGGGACTCTTTATGAAAAAACCAGCGACAAGGATAAAATGGAGACCGAGATAAAAAAAGCAATAGAACTGAATCCCGATAACGCAGTAGCCCTTAATTATCTTGGATATACATATCTTTTGGAAGATAGAGATATAGAAGAAGCCTACAAAATGATTAAGAAGGCCTGTGAGATTGACCCTGATAATGGTGCTTTTCTTGACAGCCTCGGTTGGGCTTACTACAAGATGGGCAGTTACAGACGTTCAAAGAAGTATCTTGAAGAGGCGGCGGTGTTAGAAAAGGATGCTGAAATTTACGAACATCTGGGACACCTGTATATTAAACTGGAGGATTATACCAAGGCGCTGTACTGGTTCGTAAGGTCTTATGAGATGAGCAATAATAAGGACCTGCTTAAAATAATAGGGGAACTGAAAGAAAGAATCAAAAATGAACTTAATTAACAGGGTTTCAGGGGAACCCTTACTGCTCAAAAAACTCTCTTTGGAAGAACTGGATAAACTTTCTAAAGAGATAAGAGAGTTTATAATAAGAAGGGTCTCTATAAATGGCGGGCATCTCTCTTCCAACCTCGGAATTGTTGAACTGACAATAGCCCTTCACAGGACGTTTGATATCCCTCCTGACAAGATAGTCTGGGATGTGGGGCACCAGTGTTATGTCCATAAGATTCTGACAGGCAGGTTCAGGGAATTTGATGGACTGAGGCAGTACGGCGGTCTTACCGGATATCCCTGTCCCGAAGAGAGCCTCACTGATATATTTAAGACCGGTCATGCAGGCACAGCAGTCTCTTCTGCGGCAGGACTCAAAATGGGGCAGGACCTTCAGCAGGATAAGAGCCGGGTGATAGCGGTTGTAGGTGATGGTTCTCTGACAAACGGGCTTACCTTTGAGGGTCTCAATTTCATCGGTTCCAGGAAAAAAGAGATGCTTATAGTTCTAAATGATAATAAGATGTCCATCTCTTCAACCAAAGGGGCACTCTCTTACTACCTTACCAAGGTTATCTCTTCCCCCCTTTTTAACAGACCCAGAGAGGAAATTGTTGAAGTGCTGAAGAAGATACCTTCAGTGGGGGATGATATACTGCAGGCAGCCAGAAACCTTGAAAAGAGGACAAGATATTTTCTGGTCCCGGGGGTCTTCTTTGAAAACCTCGGGCTGAGGTATTTCGGCCCCATAGACGGCAATGATATTCCCCAACTTCTTGACATCCTCGTAAACATAAAGGAGATTAAGGAGCCTGTCCTGCTGCATGTACTGACGAAGAAGGGTAAGGGATACAGGTTTGCTGAGGAGAGGCCTGATGACTTCCATGGCGCAGGGCCTTTTGATATCAAGACAGGGCAGTTTATCAAAAAGACCAATACGACACCATCCCCTGGGAATTTTGCAGGCAAGGTGCTGGAGAAGATAGCCGAAAAAGAAAAACACCTTGTGGTTCTGACAGCAGCGATGGAGAAGGGGCTTGGTCTGGAAGACTTTGCTAGGAGGTTCCCTGATAGTTTTTTTGATGTTGGTATAGCCGAAGGGCACTGTATAGTCTTTGCGGCAGGACTTGCAAAGGCAGGTATGAAGGTTGTGGTAGCCATCTATTCTACATTTCTGCAGAGGGGGTATGACCAGATATTTCAGGATGTCTCTCTGCAAGGGTTGCCGGTGGTCTTTCTTGTTGACAGGGCAGGCATTGTGGGAGAAGACGGGCCCACCCACCATGGAGATTTTGACATCTCTTTTCTTAGGGCACTGCCCGGTCTGAAGATATTTACCCCCTACAGCCTTGAAAATCTTGAAGGTTTGATTTTGAGAGCACTTGATGAAAAATGCCCATGTTTTATAAGGTATCCCAAAGGAGAACTGCCTGAAAAACTTCAGGCGATGGAGACTCCGGGCAGTAGGGCCGCTGTTCTCGCCTGTGGAAGTATGGCTCAATATTCACTGAACGCATGTAAGATGCTTGTCAGTGAAGGACTGCCGCTCTCCTGTTTCCCCGTGGATTCGGTTAAACCTGTGGACAGTGAACTGCTAAATAAAAAGGTCAGTTCCTTTGACAGAATCATCACTGTGGAGGAAAATAGTGTGCTCGGGGGTTTTGGTTCTTCAATACTTGAGTACTTCAATGGTAAAAAGGAGATATTCAGGATTGGACTGCCCGATGTTTTTGTAGAACAGGGAACCAGGGGTGTGCTTCTGGAGAAGTATGGGCTTACAGACAAAGGGATTGCAGAAAAAATAAAGGGTTTTATGCGTACCTTTTAAGGTGCGTTAAATTAGGAGAAATCAGTGCGCATACAGAAGGTTTTTGTTCTTGCCAAAAAAGAGATAAAGGGCATAGAAGAAGAAAAAAGAAAGATAGAGGCATTGTTGAAAAAGTGGGGAAAAGATGTGCAAAACTCCCCTGAAGGTGTGGACCTTATTATCACTATGGGGGGCGACGGAACCTTTTTAAAGGGTGTCCACCTTATAGAAAATTCGGGGACGTTTATTTATGGAATCAGGTATGGTAAGGTAGGATTCCTTGCAAACAGTGTTGAAGATATTGAAAATAAACTGAAGAGGATTGTAGCGGGGGATTTCAAACCGTGTAAAAGGATGTTGCTGGATGTTGTCATCAAAAAGAGTAGTAAGACGATAAAAGACATCTGTCTTAATGAGGTTGTTGCATTCAGAAAAGGTATAAGAATTATAAGTATGGATGTTACAGGCAGTAAAGAAAAGATTTTCAGCCAGATGAGGGGTGATGGGATGATAGTTTCCACTCCGACAGGTTCCACTGCCCATTCCCTTTCTGCAATAGGACCTGTAGTTGCTCCAGATGTGGAGTGTTTTCTTATCATCCCGGTCTGCCCGCACGTCCTTTCCTGGCGTCCTGTGGTTATTCCGTCAGATGAAAAAATTACAGTCAGGGTTTCTCCAGAGGCAGCACTGGTGGTTGACGGTCAGAGAGAATTGGAACTGGATGAAACCGACACCGTAACCATAAAAAAATCTTCAAAAACAGTAAAGATAATTATGGACGACCGTTCATTTTTTAAAAGGCTGACATCAAA
>CAYOYL010000022.1:0-6268 GCA_964408175.1 uncultured bacterium | reverse complement strand
GTCTGCCTCCCCCCTAAATGGGGAGGCGAATAAGGTGAAATCCTTTCGCACCAGCTCTTGCCCTGTGGACTCGCTTTCAGTACAGCGAGTCTTACGGGCGTCGGTCAACGGGCTCACCATCTCGCCCTTCGTGCTATACAACACTCATTACTCTTCGCACTAGCGCCCCTACTTCGTTAAAAAAAGGAACAAAGTAGGGGAACCAATGTCTCCCCCTCGATTGGAATTTATCATCAGGACAATCTTTTTGCTTAGGGTTTACTTCTCAAATCTGAGTATACCATACTCTTCCAGAAGATGATAATTTGTCACGGACAACTGCGGAACCATTGAAAATTCTCTCCACGGAAGAACTATGGAATAGTTATAACGTGCTATCAGTATCTTCCATTCTGACCCGGGGCCGAGTATGTCTCCGTGTGCGGTGAGTCCCTTGACGGGGATAGCCATCTCCATGGTCCAGTACTCATCTTTATCCTTCCAGTTATTAAGGGTTCCTTTAATCTGTGTCGCTATAAGAATATCATCAAGGTTCATATCCGATTCGGAACAACTTTTCAGTCCTGCCCTTCCTCTGCCGGGGTACCAGAAGACCGTTTTTTTCTCGTTTGGGGTCCCGTATATCTCCCAGTACCAGGTGCTTTTTTCCGGCTTGAGGAATATCTCAACCACGTCGCCGCTGGCATAGTGGTGCTGCTGATTCTCCTCGCTTTCCTGCACTATATCCGAGTCAGTAAATTTTATACCTATGTACAGATATTTGTCGTCCCATGCCAGCCGCACCTCTCCCGGCTCCATCAGTCTGTCAATTCCGGGTCTCTGGTCTCTCCTTTTCTCAAAAGGAAGGTAGAGGTCCCTCGCAAAGTCAAGGTAATAGACAGGCACGTCTTTCCATATAACGTCATTTAGATTACCATCCATCACTACCGGTTTTTCAGTGTACTGCGCAACCAGCACGGAAGAAACAACCGGCTGTTTCCACCATCCCCGGGTATCTGGATTCATTGCACATCCAGCAGATATGAACAACAGTAGTACCGCCGCAACCCAGAACGAACATCCTGCTCTCTTTAAGGTAGACATTTATCCCCCCTTCCAAATTCCTTCCTTTTAATGCATCCTGTTTTTCACTGCCTTAATTTTAACACCATACCACCTCTTTTTCAACTTCTGCACAAGGAGTGTTTACTGTACCCCTTGACTGTGGTATCATTAAAGGGTGAGAATATCAGTGCGGGTAACGGCCAACTCCAGAAAACCAAGGGTAGTTGAAGAGGGGAATAATCTTTTAAAGGTCTGGGTAGATGCGCCGGCGGTGGAGGGGAAAGCCAATAAGAGACTGATAGAGATTTTAGCGGGATATTACAATAGGCCGAAGTCATCCTTCAGTATTGTGAAGGGACTGAAGAATAGGAACAAGATAGTGGAGATAAATGAGTACAAGTATTGAATCGTCCCTGGTGGAAAAAGCGAAAAGAGGTGATATAAAGGCTTTTGAGCAGTTGATGAAAGATACCAGCAGCAGGATATATAACCTCGGGTACAGACTGCTCCACAACAAGGAGGATGCTGCAGATGTGATGCAGGATACGTATATGACGGCATATAAGAACCTGCCGAGGTTTAAGGGAAACTCCTCTTTCTCCACCTGGCTGTACCGCATAGCAACAAACTTTGCTCTGATGAAGATGCGAAAGAGGAAAGGGAAAAGAGTCCCTCCATCCAGTCTGAAAAAAACTGCGGATTCCATTTATGATACAGAACTTCCTGACTGGTCTAATACCCCTGTTGACCACCTTAAAAACCAGGAACTGAAAGAAATTCTTGATAGAGAGATAGAAGCCTTACCCCCTAAGTACAGGTCTGTATTTGTCTTGCATGATATAGAAGGGCTTTCTATATCCGAGGTAGCAGAAATTTTATCTCTCTCAGAATCGGCTGTGAAGACCAGGTCGCACAGGAGCAGGCTGTACCTGCGTGATAAACTCTCAGAGTATTTCAGAATCAGCGGGGAGAGAAGATTGGTACCTGTTTAGTTATGGGAGAACTATGGATTGTGAAGAGATTATCAGTTTAATATCAAGATATATTGATGATGACATTGATATTTTGATGAGAGATATGCTTGAGGAACATCTTCAGGAGTGTGAAAGGTGTCTCTCTTTACTGCATACCCTTGAGAAAACCATCTATTTTTCTCGTGAGGTCAACAAGCCTAAAAAGGTACCTAAGAAGGTAATGAACAGGGTTTATTATGAGATAAGGATACGGTATAAGAAATAAGGTTGTCCTCTCCTGCTTTACTCCAGAATCAGTTTTAGAAAATCAGACAGGGGATAAATTTGTAAGATAGATAGGGGGATTTTAGTATGGCGAAGGATGTTGTTATTATCGGGGCAGGTCCTGCAGGGCTGACTGCAGGGATATACTGTTTAAGGGCAAGAATAGAGACAGTTGTTATTGAGAAATTTTTCCCGGGTGGCGGTATGTTGATTACGGAGAAGGTGGATAACTACCCGGGCTTCCCTGAAGGTGTTCCTGGCCCGGAACTGGCAGAGAAGATGCAGGAACAGTACGTTAAGTTTGGCGGTGAGATTTTACAGGGTGAGGTAGAAGAGGTTTTCTGGGGACCGGGTGGCGAAAAAAAGGTAAGACTGAAAGATGGGCAAGAGATAACAGCAAGGGTTCTGATAATAGCCAGCGGGTCATCAAGGAAGAGACTTGAGGTTGAAGGTGAATCTGAATATACAGGCAGGGGGGTATCCTTCTGTGCGGTATGCGACGGAGCCTTCTTCAAGGACAAAAAGATTGCCGTGATAGGCGGTGGAGACTCTGCACTGGAAGAAGCAATATACCTGACAAGGTATGCAGAGGTCTGTTACCTGATACACCGACGTGACAGTTTCAGAGCATCTCCACATCTGCAGGAGGAGATAAAGAAATACCCTTCTATTAAGCCGGTTTTTTCTTCAATTGTTGAAAAGATAGAAGGTGACGGGAAACTGGTAAAGAGGATAGTCCTGAAACAGAAGGAAACAGGAAATACGCAGTCTTTGGATGTAAGTGGTATTTTTGTTTCAATCGGACAGAACCCCAACGTGGATTTTATCAAGGGTAAGGTTGAACAGAATCCTGCAGGTTATATAGTAACCGATTCAGATATGCAGACCTCTGTAGAAGGTGTTTTTGCCTGTGGAGACGTAATTAAAAAGTCTCTATATCAGGTGGTCACAGCCTGTAGCGAAGGAGCCATAGCGGCATTCTCCGCCGAAAAGCACCTCAAATAAAAAGGGGACAGGCTACTTTTTTTATATAGCCGCAGGTTTTTTTTTGCCCGGATAATGATATTCTTTATTCCCTTTTTTATGTTTCATTAGAACCCCTGAGGTCTTCACTACGTAACGAAACATTTCCTTTCAAAGGTCTCCCGCGGCCCGGCATGCTCAAGACAGGACATTCTGGGTCTGCCGGCAATAAGTTTCTCTCCGTCGGTAAAACCTTCAGGTCTGCCTTTCAGCACCTCAATGAGGCGTCTACGCCATATCTCCATACGTTCATCCCCTCCATCCTCCAAGGTTATGTCATGCAACTCATGGGGGTCCCTGTCCATGTCAAATAACTGTTCACCACCATCTGCAGGGTTCCACATATACTTCTCATGTCCGTCGGTAAGCGCATGAGGGTATCCGCTGTGTTCAATATGCACATATTCCCTTTTTATCTCAGACCTGCCTGTCATCAAGGGTAAGAGGCTCTGCCCGTCCACTGTATCAGGTATATCTATGCCAACCATATCCAGAAGTGTAGGCATAATATCTGCCTGTGTCACAGGTGTATTGATGACTGTTCCGGGTGTTACATTCAGTTCCGCAGGAGCACTTAAAAGGAAAGGGATGCGTGCCGAGCCTTCATAGCCTACCTGTTTACGCCATAGATAGTGGTCGCCGAGCATCTCCCCGTGGTCGCTGACAAAACAGATAATGGTATCCTGACGGTGACTCAAGCCTGTAACGTTGTTGATAACCCGGCGCAACTGGTCGTCAATATGGTTAATCAGTCCATAATAGGCAGCCCTCGCACTGAGAAGAGCCTCTCCCTTCAGGTCAATCCTGTTGGGTGCTACAAGGTCTTCTTTCTCCTGCCCCGGCAGCTTCGCCCAGTCACCGATATACGGCTCTGGGACGCCTGTGCGCAGGTACCTGTCAAAATAGAATGCAGGTGGCTGGAGGGGAGGATGGGACGCAATAAAAGAGAGGGTTAGAAAGAAAGGACAGGTAGGGTCTCTCCTTCCAAGGAAGGTAAGAGCGCGTTGTACAGTCCAATTTGTCTCATGCAGATATTCTGCCAGAGGCCAGGGTCTTGCAGTCCAGTCATTATGCATTACCCCACCGCCATACCATCCTCCGCTGTCAGCAGGGGCATGTTCTTTTAGCCAGTCATAGTAGTTAGAACCCGGGGTATATCCCCCATTCTCCATCTCATCGTAACCAAAACGCGCCCTTTTTGGATATTGGTGATGGTCCCTGCCTATCCATCGTGTCTGATAACCGTTGTTCCTGAGGACCTGAGGCAGCGTAGCCTTCGGTTGCCACTGCACGCCGTCGTTGTTGGAGAGCAGCCCGTGGGTTGAAGGATATTGTCCGGAAAGGATGGTGCGCCTTGCCGGCTGGCACACAGGGCAGTTGGCATACGATTTTACAAACCTCACTCCGTTGCGGGCAATATTATCCATATTTGGGGTTAAAAGTACAGGATGTCCGTCACAACCGAGGCAGTCACCGCGCTGCTGTTCCGTAATGATAAGCAGGATGTTATACCTTTTCACAAAAATGCACCTCCCTTTCAATACCTTCTTCACATTATTTCGTTTGTACCTTGTGTTTTCCCTTATGTTGAATTTCTGTGGAAATGGTCTGTGGTGAAGTACCGGTAGATTGTCTTAGAGTATCTTCATCCCAGAAGAGGTACGTCCATCCACCTGCCTCCCTCCATAGCGGACTGGTGTGCAATGATGCCGGGTATCGTCCACTCTGTTGCGCGTATAACATCTATGGGAGGTTTTGTATCGTTTTCAATGGATGCCAGAAAATCCCTTATCAGGTAGTACTCTGATGTTCCGTGCCCGCCGTGTCTTGCCTCTTCAGGTGCATCGGGGTCAACGGTCTCGCTGGTAAAGGCCTCGCCGGATTGAGGTGACTCATCTCTTATAAAAAGAAGACCCTCACCTCTGGCACGTTTGTTCTCTATGTGTCCTTTGGTTCCGTAGAGGGAGTACCAGACAAAGTGAGGGGATGCAGGAACCTGACTGCGCAGAATCTTAACAACGGCACCCTTTTCTGTTTTGAAGAGGCCGAGTTCAAAGTCCAGAAACCCGGGGTGGTCTTTGTACTGCGGAAAGGACCTGAATCCGCTTGTGACGCCGCAGCCTTTTACTATAAGGTCATCCATAAGCATAAGTACAGGTCCCAGAGTGTGTGCGCAGTACCATATGGGTGGTCTTTCATGTCTCCAGTGGTATTCACCTGTCTCTTTGTTGACCAGAAGGTTGACAATCTCATGTATATACTCACCTTCCGCATATACGATTTCCCCCAGTTTCCCTGCCTCAATAACCTTTTTCCACTCCCTGATGTAGTGAAAATAGCAGTAGTTTTCCGCCATCATATACTTTTTCCCGCTTTTTTTCACGGCATCCACCACCTTCTGGCATTCCTCAATGGTATATGCGACAGTCTGTTCACAGAGGACGTGTTTGCCTGCCTGTAGTGACCTGACGGTGTGTTCGGTATGCAGAGGGATGGGGGTGGCGACCATCACGATATCCATATCTGCATTGATGAAATCGTCAAATTTTGTAAATCTTCCTGTATCGGGCAGATGAAATGCGTCGCCAACATCGGCAGTCTTTTTCTCGTTTACATCACAGACAGCGGTTACAGTCACTTCGGGATGTGCAGCAAAGACGTTCACAAAACCTCTACCTCTCGACAGACCTACAATACCCACCTTCCATTTTTTCATTTTTCATCCCCTTTATAGAGATTCTGAAGCATCTGCAGGGCCTCTTCAACCATCATCTCAACACCCTCTCGTTTCGGTCTGGCACTTCTGGCAATCAGGGATTCATACCCCCCTTCCTGCCATGCCCTTTCAGTAACCATATAACCCAGGTAGTCTCCCCCCAGTTCTACAGGATATGTCCACCTGAACGGACTCTCCTTTTTTATCTTCAGTCCCCACTCAACGAACAACTCTCCGGGCAGGGAGG
>CAYOYL010000021.1:0-21172 GCA_964408175.1 uncultured bacterium | reverse complement strand
GGCTCTAGCCCTGTGGGCTCGCTTTCAACACAGCGAGCCTTACGGGCGTCGGTCACTCGGCTCACCAACTCGCCGAGCCTGCCATACAATGCTCCTTACCCGTCGCATCGGCAGCGCTCTCTTCGAATCCCTCTCAAAGAAGAAAAATCTCAGGGTGGGTGAGGGGATTCGAACCCCCGGCATCTAGAGCCACAGTCTAGCGCTCTGCCTCTGAGCTACACCCACCATATAAAGACAAACTCTAAACACTAAATCCGAAATTCTAATACAAACGGGAAATAACTGAAAACCCGTGTAACACAAGATAATGAGTTCGCACTAAATAATGTATTATATTACCACAACTAACAGGTAAAATAAACAGGTGCGTTGGTGCGCCTGGCCCGACTCGAACGGGCAATCTTTGGGTTCGAAGCCCACTGCTCTATCCAGTTGAGCTACAGGCGCCTGATTTCCGTATATATAATATTATAAATCACTGGGGAGAGATAAGAAAGAAAAGTTTATTTTCTACTACCATCACCTGTCTCTTTTATTGAGAAGCATATCAGAAAAGAAACAAGCGCCAGCATAACGCACAGGAGATACACCATCCTGTAAGCAGAAGCGGGATAAATAACTGTTTTGCTCAACTCAACAGCAGCGTACCTGAAAGCATCAAGTATTCTGCCCGAAACGTAAATCAAGAGTGATAAAAACAGGTAGACACTGGTATTTAAAAATCCCACAGAGGTAGCAGCAACCTCAACATTGTTGATTTCCTTGATTGTTGTGATGTAAACAGGGGCAACCGCTGCAGAAACCGCAAGAAAAATGTATGACATCAAGACAAGTTTTGTACTGCCTATAAATACTGTATTCAAAAATAATATGATTACTGCGGTCAGCGTAATGCCTGTAGCGACACGTATTATCGGTTTACGCAGTCCGAGCAGTCGTGATGTGTATCCGGATAAAAAAGCAAAGGCAGTATTCATCAGCATCATTACAAAAGTGAAAAATGATGCCTTTGAAGAAGAAAGGTTAAATGAATCCTGCAGATATTTTGCCCCCAGGGTTGTCTGGAAAAGAAAGTAAATTCCAAAATTTATCGCTCCTGAAATCACAATGGGCAATGAATCTTTATTTTTAAGAGTTGTAAAAAGTGCACCCAATGAAAACGTTCTTTTCTGTTTGTAAACCCTTCTTGCCAATCTGAGTACAGGAGCACCTGCAAAGGTAAACGCAGAACAAAGTAATCCTGCAATCAAAAAAGAGTTCCTCCAACCTAACAGACTCACAGCCCGTTCAAGTGGATATGTTGCAAAGACACCCCCCGAATAGCCAAGTATTAAGGAAATTCCCAGATAAAAAGGGAAGTCTTCAGATTCATAAACCAGAGTTAGTATCTTAATAAGACTGATGAAAATGAAACTGGCTCCAAATCCAACAAACGCACGCATTATGAAAAGCATTGCAGGTGAATATGAAAAAGAGAAAAGGATGGAACTCAGACTCAGTAACAGACCGCCTATCAAAAAAGTGCGAAAGCCGCCAAAATGGTCGGAAATGGCTCCGGAAAAAATCTGCATCCCGCCGTATATGAAAAAAGTAAGTGCACTCAGACCGGCTACGGCAGTCGCTGACAGGGAAAACGCTGACTGCAGTTCATTAAAAACCGTTCCGGGCACACCTACTCTTTGAAAGTAAGAAAAGAAATAGACGCTGTTTATCAAAAGGAAAAGCAGCACCCTGTTGATTCTTTCCTCTCCCATTGTCAATTACCGTAATTTATCATTTTTCAGATGCTTCGTACTCTTTCAACGTATTGATAAGTGACTCAGATTCTTCCGGTATCTCCACCTTTCCTTCCAGCAGTATATCCCTCGCTTTTATATCCTTAATGCCGTAAAAAAAACTATTTGCCTCTTCATCTGCCATAATCAGGCCACCCTCAAAAGAGGCTCCTATAAATGCGCCCTGTGCCCTTGAATATATCAATATGCCTGTCGCTGGCAAACCCAACTTGGCTCCAGCCTCCCTGCCGACAGGACCAGCAGCTGCGGATATCTCTCCCCCTATCTTCAAAGGGGACTTTAAAATCAAGGTTAACCCCTCTTCGTTCATTACCAGAAGTATCGCATCAACCATCTTGACTCCAATCTGAAAACCAAAACTTCCTTCTGCAGTTGCCATAAAAGCCGGGGGACTCCACTCCCCTGTATCTCTGTTTTTTGCAAGTATTATGCCGTTACCTCCCTTTGCCCCGAGCACAAAACCTGCCTTGTACTGTCTTATAAAAATCACGGCATACGCCTCTTTTAAAAACTGCTGGGGTATGGATGTATCAGGAGAATCCATCATATACTTAATAGTTTCTTCAGCCCTTTCAATTCGCTGCACAAGTGCTTTCCTTGTGGAAGCAAAAGAAAAAGTGGAAAAAAGCATAAATAGAGTCAGCCATAAGATTAACCTCTGTCTCATTTCCGTTTCCTCCTTTTTTAAATCCACATAGTCTCAATTAATTATAACACATTGTATCTTTTACCGAAATGGCAAAATATGTTATAATAACAAAAGGAAATTTTCATAAAAGGGAGCTGGAGGAAAATGAAAAATTACAAAAAAGAATTGATGTTCAATACACCCACAAGAATTGCATTTATTAACATCACGGATGATGTTCAAAAAGCAATAGATGAGAGCAGAATAAAGGAAGGCTTGTGCCTTGTCAACTCAATGCACATAACTGCAAGTGTTTTTATTAACGACGACGAAAAGGGACTTCACAGCGACTTTGAAAAATGGCTGGAAAAACTTGCACCGCATCAGCCGGTTTCACAGTATGACCACAATGTAGGTGAAGATAACGCTGATGCCCATCTGAAAAGACAGGTTATGGGTAGAGAGGTGGTTATTGCTGTAACTAATGGTAAACTTGACTTCGGTCCGTGGGAACAGATTTTCTACGGAGAGTTTGACGGAAGAAGGAAAAAACGCGTTTTGATAAAAATAATCGGGGAATAGATTGAAGCGTCCTATTTTTTAACCCTTCAGATGTTTATCTAAACACCTTTCCATCGTAGTCTTGAATTCTGGAAATTCTTCCTTAACCCTTCTGCCCTTGACCTCACCTCTGCCGATAATCAACCCGCCTTTATGCTCCACAAGTTCAGTGAAATTTTGCATCGCCCTGCCCTTTCCACTTCCACTTCCATAGGTTGTAAAAACAAACACTTTTTTCCCGTGCAGGTCAACACTGTCAAGAAATGTACGGACAGCAGGAGCGATATCAAAAGCCCATACTGGGCTACCGAGGAAAACAACCTCTGAATCTGTTATATCAGGCAGGTTTTTAAGAACTACATGCTTTTTTCTGAACGCGTAACTGCAGTTTTTCAGGAATGAGCCGGTTTCAAAAGTTTCAAGCCGAAAAATTTTAACATTAAATCCTCTGGTCTTAAGATATTCAGCGATAAATTCTGACATTGTTTTTGTTCTCAATGACAGAGAAAAATATATTATGGAAATATTCATATTTATATGTTAAACTTTTAGACGAAAAAAAACAACAGAATTTTATTGGAGCACTGATGGAAAACGATAATCTACTCTTAAAGTTGATGGAGTTGTCACGGGACAGAAATGCTTCAGATATACATCTTCAGATAGGTTCAAATCCTTTACTGCGTATAAAAGGGGACCTTATCCGCCTTACGGAATTTCCTCCTATGGAATATGAAGGCATGCAAGAAATAATCTCCAGATTATTAAAAGGAGAATCTTTCAAAAAGATGCTGGAGGAACAGGGCAGTATTGATACAGCAATAGGACTGCACGAAATCGGAAGGTTCCGTGTAAATATCTTTAAACAACGTGGTTCATTATCTCTCACCGCAAGACGCATCTCAAACATCATACCTGATTTTGAGTCTCTCAACCTTCCAGATTCAACCTCAAGAATCTCAGAATTTCTTGACGGCCTTGTGCTTGTTACAGGTCCCACAGGATGCGGTAAGTCCTCAACACTCGCAGCCGTCATAAACAATATAAACAAAAACCGTCCATGCCATATATTATGCATAGAGGACCCTATTGAATATCTGTACAAAAATGAAAAGGCAATAGTTACACAGAGAGAACTGGGTATAGATGTCGCATCCTTTAAATCCGCACTTAAGTATGCGGTAAGACAGGACCCTGATGTAATACTTGCCGGAGAAATCAGGGATTCTGAAACTGTGGAGTTTGCACTTCAGGCTGCAGAAACAGGACATCTTGTCTTCGGAACACTGCACAGTTCCAACGCTTCTTTAAGTATATCCCGACTGCTAAACTTTTTTCCTCAGGAAAGACAACCGCAGGTAAGGAAGAATATAAGTATGCATCTCAGGGCAGTAGTATCACAATTATTACTGCCATCACTAAAACCTGAAGTTCATATGGTTCCAGCCTGTGAAATTATGTTCGTCTCTCCACTCGTCTCACGTTTGATAGCGGAGGGAAAAGATGACAAGATAATAAAAGCCATTAAGTCAGGTAAAAATGAAGGGATGCAGGACTTTGAAGATGCACTGATAGACCTTGTCAACAGGGAATTCATTTCAGAAGAGACAGCCATGAGATTTACTGAGAATCCTCAGAGTCTTGAGATGAAATTAAAAGGCATCTACCTCAGCGAAGAGGGTGGTATAGTTGCCTGATTTTTTCTCGCCGATTCAAAAACAAATCGGGGCGCTCGGATTCGAACCGAGGACCTCATGGTCCCAAACCATGCGCGCTAAACCGGACTGCGCTACGCCCCGCAAACCCTTATATTTTACCCAAAAAGCAAAGATTCGGCAACTCATTAAATCTCTGCAGGTATCAAGAGGGAAATCAACTCAAAATTTCTTCACTTTTTGAAGGAATAAAAGTATAATAATATCATTAATTAGTGTGTATCAGCGGAGATTAAGATGAAACATTTAAAAGTCTTAAAACTTATAACCTCAATAATGTTATGTTTATCTGCAGGTGCATTCGGTTCTATTTTTACCGCAACCTCTGTTGGAACATGGTACCAATCTCTTAATAAACCGTCGTTCAACCCCCCATCATGGGTATTTGCACCTGTGTGGACATCTTTATATTTAATGATGGGCGTCTCTTTATTTCTTGTCTGGTCTTCTAAAAATATGATAGGGAGCAAAAAAAGCATATCTATTATTCTGTTTTTGACACAACTTATTCTCAATGCCATATGGTCTTTACTTTTCTTCGGTTTGAAAAATCCTTTATTATCTTTTATCGAAATAGTTCTGTTGTGGATTACAATAATAGCAACCATCCTTTTTTTCAAAAAGACATCCGTCTTTTCAGCGTTTCTGCTGGTTCCCTATTTATTGTGGGTTACTTTTGCAGCGATTCTTAACTTTTCAATCTTTACTTTAAATTAACAACGCTAAAGAGACTGAAAAGCAGATATATTTTTATGTTGCGATGAGAAAAAATAATGAAAAATCCCTGATATGAGGAATAACATGGTAAAAAAAGACAAAAAAAGAATAAAGCAATGGTATGAAAAGATGTTTGAAAACTACGGAGAAAAATACAACAATGAGGTTTACACGCAGGGAACAATCGGTGAATGTGATTTCATTGAAAAGGAAATCAATTTTAACAAATCGTTGAAAATAATTGACATAGGATGTGGAACGGGCAGACACTCAATTGAGTTAACAAGAAGGGGTTACAAGGTGACGGGCATAGACCTGTCAAATTCAATGCTAAATGCGGCAAGAGAAAAGGCGAAAGCACAGAATCTTAAAATTGATTTTCAAAGGTATGATGCCAGAAAATTGCCATTCAAAGATGAGTTTGATCTGGCAATTATGCTATGTGAGGGTGCGTTTCCTCTGATGGAAACGGACGAAATGAATTATAAGATTCTTAAAAATGTGAGTGCTTCCTTAAAAAGAACCGGGAAATTCATTTTCACGACTCTTAACGGATTGTTTCCATTGTTCCATTCTCTAAAGACATCCGGCACGGCGGTGGATAAGGAAGAAACGGCTCACCCGAATGCAACCTTCAACTTGATGACCTTCAGAAATCACAATACAATAGAATTTGAGGACGATTCCGGGAAGAAAGAACAGTTGGATTATAACGAAAGGTATTACGTGCCGTCTGAAATCACCTGGCTGCTGAAGAGAGCCGGGTTTAAAACTATTGATATCTGTGGTGCAAAACTTGGAGCGTTCTCGAGAAAGGACAAACTTACAACAGAAGATTTTGAGATGCTTGTTATTGCGTGTAAATAACCCATCTCCCAGCATACTGTCTAACCGCTTTATGTTAAGAATACCTCAGGACTGTGAAACCATGCAGGATGCAGTCACCAAGTAAAAAATGCCCTGAGCAGGATATATATAACCGCCAGAGAAATACAGACTGCAAAAAAGATAAAAGCCGTTGAAGGAAGAATAGACTTTAACAGGAGCAGAAGCAATAAAGCACCGAGAGGAATTCCGAACCCGTTGATTATCCATCTCTTTATATATTTCTTATTCTTTATCAGGTCTTCTTTTATGGAGGTTACGGGTTTATTCCTATTCCCGCAAACCCTGCATTTATCCACATCCCCAGGATTGTCAGCCCCGCACTGGCTGCATATCCATATCTCACCTTTTTGTATCCTGAATTCTTTTGTGGCAACCTTAATCTTATGCTGGAGTTCAGTGGTCTCTTTGATACTGAATGCCTTTTTATAATAAGATAGAGCCCTCTCATAACTACCTTTTTTAAAATAGATGTCCCCGAGCGTACTGTACGTTTCAGGAATTTCTGGTCTTTTTTCTATCATCTTTTCAAGGCTGCGTATATCTTTATTTCTCAATTTTTCGTCCTCTTTATCCACCTGAACGTTTTCCAAGACGCGAGATATCCCATAGGAAAGAGGGACAAGAAAAATTGGCCATAAACTGACAGAAAATCTTGTTAACTGAATGGCAGGGATAATTATACAAAGTACGGTAACTCCGGAAAGAATAGTAAATTCAGTTTTGTTTGTTTCACCTTCGGTATATTTGTCAAAAACAAGGAAATAATACTCAATTGCCACAGATATAAGAACAAAAACCAACTTCAATCCAAGAAAAAAACCCATACCCCAGTTGATGGTCATTAAGCCAATCCTTATCTAACATCAACCTTCCCGGTAGAAGGCTCGTAATGAAATGCCATTCCTTTCGGCGGTTCAGGAAGATTATCAAGATATCCCTTTTCAACCAGTTCATTCAGGGAATTCGGATATCTGCCCTCCTGTATCTGAAAAGTGTTTATCTTGTTTTTCATATACAGTACATCATCCATCGCTTTTGATTTTTTGAGTGTTTTGCTCATCACACCGCCGTATTTCTCCACCGCATTCATAGGGGTCAACCCTTCTTCCGGTTTCTTCTTACGATTACACGAAACCGCAAGCAGTGAGACCACCAGGAATAAAGACACCAGAACCTTATCCATAATCTTCACCTCCCTTGCTACCTTCAATTATATGGTTTCAGAAAACTCTGAAACCCTCCCTTCAACTACTCCCCCGCAGAGAGGAATCTCTTATCTGTTTCCTGACAGCCTCTTCAGTTTATTCTGTCTGTGACTCTCTTCTATAACTGCTATCTGTTGTCTCACCTGCTGCGGCGTTATTTCCAAAGGTTTGCCGTATCTGATAGTCTTATAAAGCATATTGTAAAAGGATGCACTCATAGACCCAAAGAAATTCTGCTGTCTTTCAGATATATCCCAACTTTTTTCATACCACTTCAGTTTGTCCTGACAGTATGAAGGAGTTCCGTCTGGATTTGACAGAGGTTCACGCTGCAGATGTTTCTTTGGTGCTTCAGACGGTTTAAAATACCTCCAGTCTATATGTGTGGTATTCCCCTTCAATCCACCCTTACTTGCATGGATATTATAGGTGAAACAGGGATAGGCACAACAGGAAGATATCTCAAGATCAACAACAGGTCTGTCAGGAGCCCGCAGAATAAGTTTTACATAGTCTTCAGCATCTCCATACGTATTAACCCTGTCCATTATACAGGTTACCTCAGGGATTACATCCGTATCCATAAGATTCAGCGCCTGGTCAAGTGGATGTGGACCTGTATTAAGTAAACTTCCGCCGTTATATCCCTGGAGCGTCTGCCAGTCCCATCTCCTTGAAAAACCGTTGAATGCAACACTTATCTGCACAATCCTTCCCAGAACACCGGACTTAATAACCTTTTTTATCTGCTGGAAGTATGGTGCAAACCTGGACTGCTGAAAGATAGCAAACACCCTGCCAGATTTTCTTGCCGTTTCAATCAGCATATCCACCTCTTTTACCTTACGCGCCAGAGGTTTTTCGCATAGCACATTAAACCCTGCACTCAATATTTCCTTTGTTACGGGAGCGTGCAGGTGACTCGGTAAGGCATTTATAATCAGGTCAAGGTCTTCCCTTTTGAACATATCCTTATAATTTTTATATGCCTCACAATTATACTCTCTCACCGCCCTTTCACGTCTCTCCTTTATCAGGTCGGCAACTGCAACAATCTTATACCTGTCCTTTGCAGTGTTAAGATAACTGCCGTGTATATCCCTTCCGCTTCTCCCCTGCCCTATTATCCCCACTCTTATTTCTTTACCCATTTTTTCTCCTTTCTCTGGTATAGTATATAAAATTTCCCAAAAATTATCAAAATATTCACCACTGCAAACCATTGAAAAATAAAGGTTGTGCGGTTATAATATATATATGGTCAAAACCTTTGAAGAGAAATGCCGTCTTCTAAACTATGAGTTATACCTCCTGCATACCATTTCAAAGGCAATAAAAGAGACATTCAGTGAAGACCGAATTCTGGATGTTTCACTAACAGGATTAACTGCTAATGGAGCACTTGGACTGAGCCGCGCTTCAATATTCTACTACGATAAGGAAAGGTCTCTTATATACGGCAAGAAGGGTATAGGCCCTTTTGACAAAGATGAGGCATTTAAAATATGGGATGACCTCAGTAAAAACTACATAACCCTTGAAGATTACCTTCACTATAACCTTGCAAACCAACAGGCAGGACAGAGGTTCCCTGAGATAATCAAAGAGATATCTATCAACCTGAATGACCTCCCTGCAGAAAACTATTTTAGAAAGACCATAGAGGAACGCAAAATATTCCATATAACCAACGTTGACGATAATATTTTAAACCTGCCTGAAGAGATTAAGAGAATCTTCGTACCTGCCGAAATAATCATCCTGCCGCTGTTCTCATCAAAGAATATAATCGGCATCATAATGGCGGATAATGCATTTCACTATAAGCCCATTGATGAATCAACGCTTATTCTTGTTTCTTTAATCAGCATACAAACCGGGATATCTATTGAAAATGCTTCAAACCACATGATGATACAAAAGCAACTGGATGAGTTAAAAGAACTTCATGATACTATGGAAAACCTGCAGGAAGAACTTCTGAAAAAAGAAAAACTTTCCACTGTTGGTAAAATGGCTTCTTATTTTGTCCATGAAATAAAAAACCCTCTGTCGACCATAGGCGGATTTGCAAAAAGAATAACTGAATCCGATAATCTTGATACCTGCAAAAGGGATGCCGGAATTATCTTTAAAGAGATACAAAAGATGGAACAGATTTTAAACAAATTATCCGGTTTTACACTCCTTTCCCCTTCAAAACCCGAAAAAATAAACGTTCTTGAGGTTGTTAAAGAGTCTCTTGACTTTTTTGAACTGGAGATTTCAAGAAAAAATATAGGTGTGAGTATCAATGTGCCTGAAAATATACATACAAAAGTGGAAAGGGTCCAGATATTAGAGATATTGTTTAACCTTCTATCCAATGCAGTAGAAAGCATGCACAGCGGTACAATAGATATCTCGGCTGAAGCAGAATATCCCTTTGTCAAAATATCTATCAAGGATACGGGAAAGGGCATTTCTAAAGAGGACATTCCGCGTATAACTGAACCATTTTTTTCCACCAAGTCCAGTGGTTTTGGACTTGGCTTATTTATAGTGAAGAACATTATTGAAAACTACGGGGGTAAAATGGAGGTTTACTCCATTGAAAAACAGGGTACAACGATAAGTGTGTACCTCCCTCTCTAATGGTAGAGTGGAAGATTAGAGCCCGAAATGAGTTTATGGGGACTGGTTCTGGGTAAAGGAGGTGGTCAGATATGGATAAAAAAAGGATACTGATAGTGGAAGATGAAGAAAATGCCAGGCTACTCTATAAGGAAGAACTTGAAGAGGAAGGGTTCGAAGTCCTTTGCTCGGCAAATGGAACGGAGGCAACAGAAATCGTGGGCAAAGAAAAGTGTGACCTTGTCATCCTTGACATTCAGATGCCAAAAATGGACGGAATTGAAACCCTCGGTAAGATATTAACAAAGAAGAGAAACCTGCCCATAATAATATATACAGCTTATCCTCAGTATAAGGACCATTTTCTGACATGGGCAGCAGATGCATACCTCACCAAATCCTCTGACCTCAGTCTGCTGAAAGAAAAGGTAAAAAGTCTCTTGGGTGTAAAATGATTTCAAAAGATATAACAACTTTTATACTTGCAGGGGGTAAGGGAGAGAGGCTGAATCCTCTGACAAAAGACCGCACCAAACCCGCTGTACCATTTGGCGGCATATACAGGATGATAGACTTTCCCCTGAGTAATGCCATAAACTCCGGCCTGAGGAAAATCTATATATTTACACAGTATAAATCATTTTCTTTACAAAGACATCTCAGAGAGGGGTGGAACATCTTATCAAGAGAATTGGGAGAATTTATTGACCTGGTTCCCGCACAAAAGAGGATAGGTGAAGATTGGTATCAAGGCACCGCAGACTCTGTCTTCCAGAACATCAACATCCTTGAGGATGAAAAACCTAAATTGATACTTATCCTTTCAGGGGACCAGGTATACAAGATGGACTACAGGATGCTGATACAGTCTCACATTGAAAAAAAGTCTGACCTGACAATAAGCGTATTTGAGGTTCCACTGCAGGAAGCCCACAGGTTTGGGGTCCTGAGGGTTGAAGATGACAGGGTAGTTGATTTCAAAGAGAAACCGTCAACCCCTTTCCCTGACCCCAAAAACCCTGAGGCCTCCCTTATCTCTATGGGTATATATGTTTTTAACCTGAACGCGTTGATTAAAAAAGTTATGGAAGATGCCAAAAAGGTGGACAGTTCGCACGACTTCGGCAGGGATATAATACCTTCAATGATAGGTGAAAATAAGGTTCACGCATTCAGGTTTATAGATGAGAACAAAAAAGAGACGAAATACTGGCGTGACATAGGAACCATAGACGCATACTGGGAAGCAAATATGGACCTCGTTAACATAGAACCGTTGTTGAATCTTTATGACAGGGAATGGCCAATAAGAACCTTTCAGGAGCAATATCCCCCGGCAAAGACCGTCTTTTCAGGAGAAGACAGGAAAACCATAGTAACGGACTCTATGATTTCAGGCGGTTGTATCATAAGCGGATCCAGAGTCCACCACAGCATATTATCTTCCAATGTCAGAGTACACAGTTATTCCGAAATAAAAGACAGCATTATATTTGACAACGTTAACGTAGGCAGATATTCAAAGATTAACAGAGCGGTTATAGACAAAAAAGTGGATATCCCTCCATATACCAGAATCGGTTGCGATATTGAAGTTGATAGAAAAAGATTCTTTGTCTCAGAAAAAGGTATAGTTGCCGTACCAAAAAACTACAAATGGTGAGGTGTATATGTCAGAACTGCGTAAAGACCCTATTATAGGAAGATGGGTGGTTATAGCCACAGAAAGAAAATTCAGGCCTTCAGACTTCTCAAGTCCTGCAGAGACACAGAAAGAAACCTTCTGTCCTTTCTGCCCGGGGAATGAGGATAAAACACCGTCAGAGATATATGCAAAAAGACCGGGTTCTCCTGTTCCCAACAGTCCAGGATGGGAGATAAGGGTCGTACCGAATAAGTTTCCGGCCCTGAGGATAGAAGGGGACCTGAACAGAAAAGGTACAGGAATGTATGACATGATGAACGGCATAGGAGCACATGAGGTAATAATTGAAACACCCCTTCACATAAAAGAGAACAGTGAGAAGGTTGATATCAAAGACTACAATATTGCAACGATGGTAAATATCATAGAGACGTACCAGATACGCAGTATTGACCTGAAAAAAGACCCGCGGTTCCGGTACGTCCTTGTCTTTAAAAACTTCGGTAAGGAGGCAGGTGCCTCACTTTCACATCCGCACTCACAAATAATAGCAACGCCCGTTGTTCCCAAAAGAGTGAAAGAAGAACTTATGGGCGCTAAGTGGTATTACGAATACAAGGAACGGTGTGTATGGTGCGATATCATAAATCAGGAACTTGACAGCGGCAAAAGGATAGTGGAACAAAATGAATCTTTTCTGGCGATAGCCCCCTTTGCATCCCGTTTTCCCTTTGAACTGTCAGTTATACCCTTCAGGCACTCCCCTGACTTTGAAGATATCACGCCAAAAGAAAAAGAACTGCTGGCTGGACTATTACTGACCGTTTTCAAAAAAATATCAAAGGGTCTTAACAATCCATCATACAATGTTATGCTGCATACTGCACCATGCAGATATCCGCGACCGGGCTACTGGCAGACTATTGAAAAAGACTATCACTGGCACTTAGAAATAATGCCGCGTCTGGTAAAACAGGGTGGATTTGAGTGGGGCACTGGATTTTACATTAACCCAACCCCTCCTGAGGAGGTAGCCGATTTCTTAAAATCACTGCCCGTATGAATAATGCTCCAACCCGCCGTTAGAAACTAAGGTGAGGAGGGAACCCAAAATAAAAACAACTTCCAAAGAAGGAGATACAAGAAGAGTTCAGGATAAAGGAGAA
Source organism: uncultured bacterium (assembly GCA_964408175.1). GTDB lineage: Bacteria > Ratteibacteria > UBA8468 > B48-G9 > JAFGKM01 > JAFGKM01. The sequence continues at coordinate 8,238 of CAYOYL010000021.1, read as the reverse complement.
AAAATGGAGAAGAAGAATATATGCCTTGCCGCGGCTGAGGCCGTACCCTTCGTCAAGGTGGGAGGAATGGCTGATGTCGTCGGCTCGTTATACAAATACCTCAAGGGTAAGCAGAATATATCTCTATTCATACCCCTCTACAAAAAAATAAGGGACAGGTACAAGACAGAAACGGTTGCTCCTCTGGATGTAGCCTTCTCCGAAAGCCGCAGGGAAAAAGGCATATTAGCCAGAAGTTCTGAATTCCCCGGAGTATATTTTGTAGGCAGTGAAAGATATTTTGACAGAGACGAAATCTACGGTCCTGGGGGGAAAGACTATCCTGACAGTGCAGAGAGGTTTTCTTTCTTCGCAAAAGGAGTTCTGGAATCAATGAGGTTTTTAAAGATAGATGCGGATATATTTCACTGTCACGACTGGCACACAGCCCTTTTACCCCTTTACCTCAAAACATCTTATGGAAAAGCATTTCATTCAAAAACCCTTTTTACGATACACAATCTCGGATACCAGGGTGTCTTCAGCCCTGATAAGTTCCCTATGCTCGGTCTGCCGTGGGGGTATTTCCATATGGATGAACTGGAGTTCTACGGAAAGGTAAACTTCATGAAATCCGGGATAATACACTCAGACCTTATAAATACCGTCAGTCCAAGATATGCGGAGGAAATTCTCACCCCTGAGTTCGGATACAAACTTGACGGTCTCTTAAACAAAAACAAAGACAAACTGACAGGCATCATCAACGGTATAGATTACCAGTTGTGGAATCCATCTTTTGACAGGATGATAACAAAAAAATACCGCAGTTACAAAAGCAAATCTGAAAACAAGGTCTATCTGCAAAAAATACTCAGGTTGCCCGTTGGGAAAGACATACCTGTCTTTGGAATGGTAGCACGTCTTGCAGAACAAAAAGGCATACCTGAACTGACGGAAATAATGCAGGAGATTCTTTCGCATCCTCTGCAGGTTATCATCCTCGGGGATGGGGACCCTGAGTACAAAGAAATACTCTCCAACTGGCAAAAGAAAAGCCCTGAAAAAATCCGCGTTAACTTCGGATTTGATGAAAAACTGGCACACCAGATATATGCAGGCAGTGACTTCTTTCTGATGCCCTCAAGATTTGAGCCCTGCGGACTCGGACAACTGATAAGTTACAAGTATGGAACAATCCCGCTCGTGAGAAATGTAGGGGGTCTTGCAGACACGGTAAAAAATTACAATTTTTCAACGGAAGAAGGGACCGGCTTTACCTTTCAGGGAGGCAACAGTGACCTTTTAAAGAGTATTGAAAACGCACTTAAATTATTTAACGATAAGGGAAAGATAGAGAGACTTGTGAATTCAGTCATAAAACTTGATTTTTCATGGAGAGCATCGGTAAATAGATATATGGAGGTTTACCGGCAGATAACGGAATTATGATGTACCTATCAATTCTCTGGCATATGCACCAGCCATACTACGTCAATGTGAACACGGGACAGATTAACACCCCTACCCTTATATTCCGTACACTCTTTAACTATTATCCTATGGCTGTACTTGTAGAAAAAAACCCTGGTGTGAAGATAAATTTTAACCTTACACCTGTTCTTCTTAAACAGATAGATGGTATTTCGTCAGGTCAATTCACCGATAGATTCCTCAATCTTATTGACGGGAAAAGCGAAACCACCCCTGAAGAACTCCTGAGATTCGCTGCAGAACTACCTGCACAAATATTTAAAGGTCGCAAGATTGTCGGTCTTTTGAAAGAAAAGATAGAAAAAAACTCTTATTCCAAACAGGACATCTCAGACCTCAAGGTCTATCTGCACCTGTTATGCTTCCACCCTATGGTTTTTGATGAAGAGATTGAACATATGCTGAAAAAAGGAAGATGTTTTGATGAGAAAGACAGGGAATTACTGTACCGCAAAGAAAAGAATATGCTCGCAGGTACAATAAACACATACAAAAATCTCCAGATGAAGGGACAGATAGAAATAAGCACCAGTCCTATGATGCACCCTATTATGCCGCTCCTCTTTACAACAGACACTGCAAAAAAGACAAAGACCTCTCTCAGCACTCCTGAAGGAATCTTTTCATACCCCGAAGATGCAAGAGAACATCTTTCAAAGGGAATAAAAACCTATGAGGACCTGTTTGGAAAGAGACCGGCGGGCATATGGCCATCTGAAGGGAGTTTGAGCACAGAGGTGCTTGATATGCTTTCTGAAAATGGTCTCTTATGGACAGCCACAGATGAATACCTGCTTGCTGAAACGCTCGCCCGACCGCTATCCAGCAATGAACACTACTGCATATGGGACTATAAAAACAAAATTTCCATATTCTTCAGGGACCATCACATCTCTGACCTGATAGGTTTTACCTACCAGCAGATGGCGGAAAACGACTCCGCCCTAAGATTCACAGATGCTTTACGCAGTATCGCCTCCAAAAATAGTAACGGAGTTGTTACAATCATACTTGATGGAGAAAACCCATGGGACTTTTATCCTGACTATGGCAGAACATTTCTTCCAACGATATACAGAATACTTTCAGAGTCCAGTGACTTCAAAACAGTGACATTTACGGAGGCTCTGGATATGGACATAAACCGTCAAAAGATGGATACCATATCCCCGGGCAGCTGGATGGGCACCAATTTTGACAACTGGATAGGAAAAGAACCTGCCAACAAGGCATGGACAATATTGAGCCAGGCAAGAAAAAAAGCGGAAGAGAAAAAAAGCTCTCTGAATGCCGAACAACAAAAAAAGGTTATTGAAAGCATTATGCTTGCTGAATCCAGTGACTGGTTCTGGTGGTACAGCCTTCAAGCGGACAGGAGTATAAAAATGCGCTTTGATGCCTACTTCAGAAGCATAATCAGGGAAATATACGAGGAGATTGGAGAAACAGTCCCTGAATTTTTGAACCTTCCTGTTGAAGAATACACATATGAAGAGGTAATCCCTTACATAAGTCCGACTATCGACGGGAAGATAACCCATTTTTATGAGTGGCACGATGCAGTTAAGGTAGACCCTTTCAGTCTATGGGCAACGTTCAAACCTGTTGGCATCCCCATCAAAACACTCTTTTACGGGTATGATGAAGAAAACCTTTATGTCAGGATAGACCCTGACAGAAAAAAAGGTTTTGATATTCACCTCCTGTTTCATAACTCCGGGGACAAAAAGTTCACAATAATCTATGAAAAAGAGGTTAATGAACCGTTAACAGTTACCTCAGGAGAAATAATAGAGATTATGGTTCCCAGAAACGCAATACTCCCCGAAGGAGAAAAAACAATATTATTCAGGATTGGTCTGACAGAAAAAAACGGACAGGAGGTTATACTGCCGGCAGGTGAATACTTCAGGGTTAACTTTGCAGGGAAGGAAGAAAATTGGATAGTGTAGACGGCATAAAAATATCAGAGGAAAAGATGTACTTCAAAAGTTCTATGTTCAGCCACTTAGACCTGTATCTCTTCAATGAAGGCAGCCATCTGGAGATATATAAAAAGTTGGGTGCACATAAGCGCGCTGTTGAAGAGGTTGAAGGATACAATTTTTCCGTCTGGGCTCCCAATGCCAGAGGTGTCAGCGTGGTTGGAAACCTTAACAACTGGGACGGACGCGTTCACAAAATGAGGTGTCTCGGCGATTCAGGCATATGGGAAATCTTTATCCCGGGGGTAAAGGACCTGAGCCCTTACAAGTTTGAGATTCATCCTGAAAAAGGAGAACTGTTTTTGAAGTCAGACCCTTACGGTTCTTTTTTTGAGACAAGACCTGCAAATGCTTCTCTTACCTATCACTCAGGTTATGTGTGGGAAAGACCCCGGATAAATCCAGAGAAGATATACGAGCACCCTGTTGCAATATATGAGATGCATCTTGGCTCATGGCAAAGGAGAAAAGATGGTTCTTTTCCAAACTACAGAGAAGTAGCAGAACATCTCATCCCCTACCTTAAGGAGACCGGTTTTGACTGGGTGGAGTTCATGCCGCTGACAGAACATCCTCTGGACTCCTCATGGGGATATCAGACGACAGGGTTTTTCGCCCCCACGAGCAGGCACGGAAAACCTGACGACTTCCGTTTTCTCGTTGACAGTCTTCACAAAAATAACATTGGAGTGATACTTGACTGGACGCCAGCCCACTTTCCCAAAGACGATTTCGGTTTATATCTTTTTGACGGGACCCACCTGTACGAACACTCGTACCCGCAAAAGAGAGACCATCCGGACTGGAAAAGCGCAATATTCAACTATGGAAGATATGAGGTCAGCAATTTTCTTGTAAACAGTGCCCTATACTGGATAGAAAGTTACAACATAGACGCTCTCAGAATTGACGGCGTTGCCTCAATGCTCTACCTTGACTATTCAAGAAAACCTGATGAATGGATGCCGAATATTTACGGCGGCAGGGAAAATATTGAAGCAGTTGAGTTTTTAAAAAGACTTAATACTGTTATCTACAACAAGTTTCCGGGGGCATTTACCATTGCAGAAGAATCAACATCATGGCCTATGGTAAGCCGTCCCGTATATTCAGGTGGTCTGGGATTCGGTTTTAAATGGAATATGGGTTGGATGCATGACACACTTTACTACTTTTCAAGAGACCCTGTACACCGCAGGTACCATCAAAATACCCTGACCTTTGCTCTTCTGTATGCATTCTCAGAAAACTTTATACTGCCTCTTTCTCATGACGAGGTGGTATACGGTAAAAAATCCATTCTATCCAAGATGCCTGGTGATAGATGGCAGAAGTTTGCCAACCTGCGTCTTTTACTCACCTATATGTACTGCCAGCCGGGTAAAAAGATGCTTTTTATGGGTGGCGAATTCGGACAGATTAATGAATGGAACTATGACAGGGAGATAGACTGGCACCTTCTTAAAAAAAGGGAGCACCAACAGATAAAGAGATTTGTTTCTGACCTCAACACCGTCTACAAGAATGAAAAGCCTCTCTTTGAGGTAGATTTTGAACAGAGTGGATTTGAATGGATTGACTTTTCTGACTGCAACAGCAGTATCATCTCTTTCATACGCACGGGTAAAGACAGAAAGAATTTTATCGTGGCAGTATTTAACTTTACACCAGTACCACGCCATAAATACAGGATAGGGATACCAGAAACCGGCAGATATAAAGAAATATTCAACAGTGACTCTGAATTTTACGGAGGGGGTAATATAGGCAATCTGGGGTTTGTGCAAACTGAAAACATCCCATCCCACTCACGGCAATTTTCAATAAGTCTCACCATCCCTCCTCTCGCAGGTATAATCTTAAAACCTTCTCAATAAAAAACTTTTGTTTTGCAGCCATAAATGATAAAATTGTGGGTAACGGAGATAAACCATGAACAGCAAAGACCTGAAAAAAAGCGATGTATTAAATGTGGCAAAGGAGAATGACGTAAAGTTCATAAGGCTGTGGTTTGCTGATATCACAGGACAGATGAAGGGCTTTACCATCACCACAGAAGAGTTGAAGAACGCCCTTGAAAACGGTATGGGCTTTGACGGCTCATCAATAAAGGGGTTTGCTCGCATAGACGAGTCTGATATGATAGCAATGCCGGACCCCAAAACCTTCACCATTCTGCCTTACAGGCCTAAGGAGAAGGCGGTGGCGGGGATGCTCTGCAATATACTCAACCCTGACAGGAGCCCTTATGAGGGTGACTCAAGATACATACTAAAGAAACAACTGGATAAGATAGCAAAAAAGGGATATACATTTTACGTAGGGCCGGAACTGGAGTTTTTCATCTTCAGAAATGAGAGGTCAACAGAACTGCTGGACGAAGGGGGATATTTTGACATCACCACCCTTGATGCCGGCAACGAGGTACGTCGCGAAACAATACTAACCCTTGAACAGATGGGTATAGATGTGGAGTACTCTCACCATGAGGTTGCACCGTCACAGCATGAGATAGACCTGCGTTACAAGGAAGGTATGACGATGGCAGACACAGTGATGGTATACCGTATGGTGGTAAAAGAGATAGCTCAGATGAAGGGTCTGTACGCACCCTTTATGCCCAAGCCGATATACGGGGTCAACGGTTCAGGTATGCACATACACCAGTCCATATTCAAGGGAGAGAAAAACCTGTTTTTTGATGCAGGCGATAAATATCACCTCTCTTCGGAGGGTAAACACTACATAGCCGGGATAATGAAACATTCAAGGGAGATAACACTTGTATGCAATCAGTGGGTGAACTCCTATAAGCGTCTTGTAACCGGCTATGAGGCACCTGTGTACATCTGCTGGGCACGGCGCAACCGCAGTGCAATGCTGAGAGTTCCGATGTACCAACCCGGCAAGGAGAAGGCAACGCGTGTGGAGTTCCGTTCACCTGACCCTGCCTGTAACCCTTACCTTGCGTTTGCATGTATGATTTCTGCGGGTATGGAGGGGATAGAAAACAGGTACCCGCTGGCAGAGCCTCTTGAAAGGGACGTGTATAACCTGACGCCTGAAGAGATGAAAGAACTGGGGATTGAATCACTGCCCGGCAGTCTCATAGAGGCAATAGAGGTATCAGAAACCAGTCAGTTGCTGAAAAAAACACTCGGTGAACACATCTTCAACAACCTGATAGCATCAAAGAAAATAGAGTGGGATGAATATAAAAAGAGGGTACATCCCTATGAACTGGATACCTATCTGCCCATACTGTGAAACCATGATTCTTTCCACTACCATTTCATTTACCCATTATATATTTGCCTGTGGGAATCCACAAACATTATAGGGTTATTAATGACAGTGGTGCGTTTCCATGGAAACTGAAGATATGACAAAACTCATGGATGGTTAAAATTTTATGGGGGCTTAATGACACCGAGAGAACTGTGGCAGAATATTATGTGGTATAAAGGCCACGATAGAATGCCAGTGATACACTGGGGGGGATGGCCTGAGACCCACGAACGGTGGGTTAAGGAAGGGATGCCGGAAGATATTAACGAAAGGGAATATTTTGGGGCTGTTCCTCACTGGACATTCGTTGGTATCAGCAACAAACTTTATCCACCTTTTGAAGAAATAATCTTTGAAGAAACTGACGAATACAAAATATACAGAGGAACGGATGGGGTTATACAGAAGGAATGGAAGCATCAGAGTAATATACCCCACTATATAGACTTTACCCTGAAAACCGCCAATGACTGGGACGAATATAAAAAGCGCCTTCAGCCAGACATAAGGCGGATACCTGCAAACCTGAAGGAACGCATAGAAAAAGCCGAGTCTTCAAACCTTCCCATAGCCATAGACAACGTTTCTCTGATGGGATGGATAAGAGACTGGATGGGCGTTGAAAACCTGGCATATTTTATGTACGATGAACCTGATGTATTCGCCGATATGATTGATACCATAAGTGACCTGGCATGCTGGACAATTGACCAGGTATTACCTGTAATGAAAACGAAGCCTGATATGGGATTCGGATGGGAAGATATCTGTGGAAAGAGCGGCCCTTTCGTAAGCCCTTCTATCTTCAGAAAATATGTAGCACCCGGATATACCAAAATACGGAATAAACTTGAAGAATATGGAGTCCATCTCCTTGGGATAGACAGTGATGGAGACCTCAGCGCATTATTGGGTCCATGGCTTGATGCAGGAGTAAACGTAGTATTTCCTCTTGAAATTGGAACATGGAATGCAGACTCCATGGAGGTAAGAAAAAAATACGGAAGAGAATTGAGGGTGATAGGAGGTTTTAATAAACTTGCTCTTGAAAAGAACCCTGTGGAAATAGACAAGGAGATACAACGGCGGATACCTATAATGAAAGAAGGTGGTTTCATCCTTATGCCGGACCATCTGATAACACCCGGCACTTCACTTTCAAACTATAAGTACTACCTTGAGCAGATAAGAAGATTAAGGTTATAAATTATACCCCTCATATTATCCCAATCCCAACAAAAAATTTATGAGATGCCGCCAAAAAATCTGTAAAAACAATGTTCAGCCTATATCCCTATCAAGACTGCGGTACTGGATGGCTTCGGCTAAGTGCTGAGGCTGGATATTCTCTGAACTGTCAAGGTCTGCTATGGTCCTCGCTACCTTCCTTATCTTGTCATATGCCCTCGCTGACAACTGCATCCTGTCAAGGGCTGTCCTGATTATTAGTTGCTGATACTCTTTACTAATGTTAAAATATCTGTATGGAATT
>CAYOYL010000020.1:0-6389 GCA_964408175.1 uncultured bacterium | reverse complement strand
AAGCCATAACGTTCGGGGTATTGACTGCGATAGAGTTTGAAAACGGTGGTAAGGCGAGTAAAGCAGAACCTTCCCCGGAGGACCTGGAATTGGTCGGGTTTACACCGGAAAGTTTTGATATCTACGTATCTGCTCAGGTCAATCAATGGAAGGATTTGTACGGGTTCACCATTACCCAGACTATTCAAAACGATTTACGGGATTTACTCGAGCAGGCGGTAAACGAAGGATGGAGCACATCGCATATCCAGCGGGATGTGAAGCTTTTATATAACAGTTATACCGAGAGTATGACCCCTGTCCGAAGTCTGCGCATAGCACGTACCGAAGTAAGCAGGATAATGAACAATTCGGAATTGATGTGCTATAAACGGCTGGGTTATGCGGAAAAGACATGGGCGACGGCCTTGGATGCAAACGTGTGTGATATTTGTGTATCGATGGAAGGGGAACCAGTGGCGATAAATGAATTGTTTTCGGCAGGTATAGGAACTCCACCGGCACACCCTAACTGTCGGTGTAATATCCTGGCAGGCAATTGGGAGACGGGAGATTTGCAGGACTGAAAAACGGAGGAAAAAATGGATAAGATTATCAAGACGGTTGGCGAGTACCTTGAAAGCAGACAACAGACGATAAGCAAGAATAAGTTCGATATGTTGAAGAAAACACTTGAGGGGATACCGGAAGAAACGAAGGTATTATGGGGTTATTTCCCGGGCAAAAGCGAAAAGGCGGATAACAGCGATGGGAAACCGACTACCATAGACCTGATTTCCACTATAGATGTTGACCGTGATAACGAGGTGCTCATCCCGGAAGGATGTGATCTGTCCGGTTATAAGAAGACTCCGACGGTCCTGTTTGGCCATAATTACAACAGCATCCCCGTTGGTGTCAGTAAATGGCAGAAAATAGCCGACCAGGGGATTAACTCGAGAACGGAGTATTTTTCGTCAGATTTTGCACGTGATGTACATGAAGCGGCAATAAATGGTGCGCTTGCCAATAGCGTGGGGTTTATACCGAAAAAATGGGTAACGAATCCTGATGCGAAGAATGGCGGGCTTTTTTTGAATGACGAGGATGAGGAAAAGCAGCGTGAAAAATACGAGGCTGTACGTACCAAGTACGGTATCAAGGGCAAACCGGACAGGATATTTACCGACTGGCATCTGCTGGAATATTCCAAGGTACCGGTAGCGGCTAACCCGCATGCTATCACTATGGCCATGAAGATGGCGAAAACCGAACAGATGAAAGACTGGCTGAAACAGGAGCTGGAAGGGATTTTGGAAAAGCGGATTTGCGGCAAGCGTGATTTGCCGGTTAGTGACAAAGAGAAATGGGATGGTGCGGCTGTAAGGAAACGGATAGAAGCGTGGGCGACATCAGGGGAAGATATAAACTGGAAGAAATACGAGCAGGCATTTGTCTATGTTGACCCGGAAAAAGCCGATACGAAGGGCGGGTATAAACTGCCGTTTGCCGATATTGTTGACGGTAAACTGACTGCTGTCTGGGGTGGTGTGAGTGCGGCTATGGGCGCGTTACTCGGGGCCCGGGGCGGTGTGGATATGCCTGATAATGAGCGGAAACCTGCCTATAACTTCCTGGCGGCCTATTATAAGAAGCTGGACAAAGAGCCGCCGGAGTTCAAGGAATATACGGAAGAGGAGCTGGGTAAGATGTTCCCTGAGGAGTCGAATGAACCCGCTCTGGTTGAATGTCAGAATTGTCATAAACTGATAGATTACGGAAAGGAACCTGAAGCAGGGCAAGGGTACATAAAATGCCCGGAATGTGGAGCATTTATAGACCAGACGGGTAAGGTACAGGTAACTAAGAGGACGATTTACCTGTTTGGAACGATAGACTCCAATACTGCAAAACAAATATCTGAGCAACTGATAGGGTTTGATAGACAGTCTCAGGAGCCAATACAGATAATTATCGGCTCGTATGGCGGCGAGGTATACCCTGCGTTTTCTATCATAGACACGATAAAAGCTATGAAATCACCGGTAGAAACTGTCGGGATGGGGATGGTTATGAGTGCCGGACTGCTTATCTTTATGACCGGCAATACCCGGAAAATCAGCAGTAATGCCAGTGTGTTGTCTCATCGCTTCTGGGGTGGATTGATAGGGACACAGGCTGAACTTGTGGCCGGTCGTGTTGAACATGACAGGTTACACCAGCGGATAATTGATATTTACAAAGAGCATACACGGCTGAAAACCAACGAAGAGGTCTTGAATAATCTGCTGAAAGAGACCGATGTATGGCTGACTGCACAGCAGGCGGTGGAGTATGGAATAGCGGACCAGGTGCTGCAGAAGGATGATTTCACCAAATCAGTGAACAAGGAAGAGGTTGTCAGCAAGATGTTTGACGGATTCAAGCAGAAGGCCATTACAAAAGGTGGTGGAACTGCTATGACAATCTGCCAGCAATGCAAAACGGAATTTGTTTATTCTGCAGAACCGGAAGTGGGAACAGGATATGTTAAATGTCCGCATTGTAAAGCGGAAGTCAATCAGGAGGGTAATGTCAGGTTAGGAGATAAATTCTTATCCGCTGAGCAGTTGGATGAATACTACGAAAAGCTGTCTTTATCAGATATCCTGACAGGATTTAAAAAGACGGAAATGATAGTAGAGATAGCGGAGAAGATTGTGTTGAAGAAGGTCCGAAAAATGCTTGAGAGTGAAGAGCAAGCGGAGGATAGAAACAATGACGATAAGCAGAAAAAAACATCCGAGGGAAAGGAGAAGACGAATCCTGAGGGACCGAAAACGGATGACGATTCCCAGCCGGAAGCAGACGGGATTGAAGGTGTAGATATGAACGGGTCGGAAATAAAGACGGATGGAAAGAAAACTGAGACGATAAAAGGACTCATATTTGAAAATCCCAAGCCGGAAGAGATATCCGATGAGGATGCAAAAAAAATAATTGCTGCGATGGATGCAGTATTTGAAAAGAAGGTCAATAGAGTTTTAGGAAGGGTGTAAAAACGTTCTTTTGTGCTGTCCGGAGATGCCAGGCGTTGCCGGAGGTATCAGGAACAGAGAAAGAACATAACCAAAAGGAGAATGACCATGACGATAGAAGAATTGATGAAGAAACTGAATGAACAGATGGACGAGAAACTGAAGCCGCTGACGGAGAAACTGAGCGAGGTGGACAACAAGCTGACGAAACTTCCGCCTGAGGTACCCGGAAATACAGGTAAGGTGGAATGGAAGGAAACCTGCGAGCGAGTAAAACACATCTTGAGAGCACAGATAAATCGTGACCCGAAGAGTCTGGAAATCCTGCAGAAGGCGGACTGGCTGAATACGGCTACCGGAAGCGAAGGTGCCTATCTGGTTCCCGTAGAGTTTTCAGACCAGATTTTCAGACTTGCGGAGGATTACGGCGTGATGAGAAGGGATGCATTCCCAGTGCCGATGGGTACTACTTCAAAGAAGATGCCTATCGGCCTGACCGGAATAGAAATGTCCTATCCGGGTGAGGCAGGCCTGAAATCCAGCACAAAGCCGTCCTTCGGGCAGGTTGAGTTGGTAGTACGCACTGCCGCGGGTATCGTTGCGCTCACCAACGATATCTTGGATGACAGCGGTCCTGACCTGGTGGGATACCTCAACAGGCTTATGCCTGCAAGTGTTGCCAAGCGTGAGGATGTATCGGGCTTCTTCGGCAACGGGGGCAGCATTGATGGTCTGGTTAATACCACGCTGCCGGATGAGATAGTAGCCAAGTCCGCAAGCGGTTCTACTCTGGATGACATTACTGCAGATGATTTGAACAACATGAAATATGCCATCAGCGGAGCGGCTGCTGCAGGTGCAAAGTTCTACTGCAACCGGACTCTTATCGGTGTGATAGAGCGGCTGAAGGACAAGAACGACCGGTATCTGGTACGCACACCCATGGATGGGTCACCGCAGAGCATATGGGGACATAACATAGCAACATCGGATGCGTTCCCTGCAACTCCGGACCCGGGGGATATAGTAGCGGTGTTTGGAAACCTGCAGAACCTCTACCATGGCAGCAGGAAGGAACTGGCGATACTGCCCTCTTACGAGGCGGCAATGGTGGTTTACGAGGAAGACGGCGTGACGCTGAAGGATGTCATCAGCGCGTTCCAGAGGAACCTGAGGTTCATCAGGTTTGAAATCAGGCATGACTTTAAGGCGGCACTTGGCAGCGCATTTGTCTGCCTGCAGTTAACAAACTCCTAATACATAATAGGGGATTTGGAATGGGGTGGGGGTAGTTGCAAAACTGCTCCCACCCTACTGGGAGAGAAATGTCGTACAGGATGGAATTTGAAAAAGTCTTGCAGTACTGCGATGGCAAGGTTGGGTTAAATATCTGTGCCGGCAATACGGTCATAAAGAATTCTATCGGCGTAGATATTGACCCTGCTAAAAAAGGCACTGTGATAGTGGCAAATGCATGGGACTTGCCTGTGGCGGATAAAAGCGTTGACTATATTGTTTCAATGGCTTGTATAGAGCATTTAGACCGTTCGTTACAGACAGTTTTAATAGAATGGAACAGGGTATTAAAAACAGGTGGCAGATGTATTGTTACCACACCTGAAGGCAGTGTTACGAAAAGCGATTGGGCACTTGCTCAGTGTTCTGACCATGTGAATTTATTCACGTTACCACAGTTGAAACTACATTTTACCGTAGCAGGATTCCATGTAGAAGTGGCTGAGGAAATAAACCGGATGCCAGAATCTGAAAATCCGACAATTATGGTGGTAGCGAAGAAGAGGGAGGGTAAATAATGCGGGTATTGATAACCGGGTATGTTGTTGGAGAAAAGTATAGCAATTACATCCCCATTTTTCTCTATACCGTAAATAAGATATATCCGCTATATGATGTACGGATATATGTTGATAAGGGATTACCTGAAAATGTAAGACAGGCAGTCAATTTGATAGGACAGAGCGGAGCAATTTTAATTGATGCTGAAAGTAAACATAAATTGGGGGATGAACATAGACTTATACAAGCGTCACGGTGGTTAAGTTTTAATGCAGAGGATTTTGAAGGCTATGAATTTGTGAAGGCCTTCCACGACGTGGATTTTTTTGCTGTAAAACAAGAGCCCGATTCCATCAGCCTGCATCTGCAAAATTGCGAGAGAACGGGAATGCCTTATGACAATAAGAAACGGGAAGGTACGCGGCCGTTCAGTCTCCAGGGACTGGGACATTTTTTCAAAGTAGTACCGTATTTCGGAAAAGTTGGCGATACGATAAAAATGTTTCGTGAGAAAATTGCTGATGGGGATTTCTCGGTATTCCACCATCCGCAAAGCCCGATAGATATACAGCATGATGAGGAATTGCTCTATAACCTGATAGAACAGTCGGGATTACCCATTTTCACGCATCGTATAGAGGGATTCGGTATACACTTGGGACTGGCAAGGCATTTAGACGAACACGCAGAGCACATAAAATCATATCCCTCAGCGTTTAAACAACAGTTTATAGATACAATGGAACATGACAATGTTTTCAAACAGATATTGGGATTGCTCTCGGAAGATACTCAGCGGCAGATGACAGGCATATACACGTTATTCAAAGGAAATAACAATGAAAGTGGGATGGCTGATAGGCAACCAGGATTGGGCGTATAAGAACCTTATGGAGCAAAACAGACGTGCGATGCCTCAGCATAAGCATACAGTCAACGAAACGGAAGCAGATGTGGTGGTATCAATGTATCCGCAGGGTTTGAGACGGGTAGATAGGAGCAAGGCAATATTACATCTGGACAGCAGGAGAATACTGGAATTATGAGAATACTGCATAAACAGTTTGATACAACGTGGAGTTGGACAGAGATAGCGAAGGGACTTTTTAAGTATTTGGAATATGACGTCAGCAACGAACCTTCGTACAAAAGGACAGAGTGCAGTAAATATGATGTGATACTCACACAGCAGCCGTTTATAATGAAAAACGTTGACGATAAACGAAAGGTTGTTACACGGATAGGAACAAATTCATTATTTGAACAAGGGAGATTTGATATGAAACAAATAGGCAAGTACATGAGAGAGTGTTTTGCCATAATAGCAACGAATAAATATTTGTATGAACAAGCAAAAAAAATCAATGATAATGTGGTTCTGGTCCCTAATGGTCTGGATCTGGAGGAATGGGACATATTACCGGCAAAGCAAGAGGATTTTACCGTTGGGTTTGTGGGGAATATCAGCAATCCTGCGTACAGGGAATATAAGGGCTTTGATTTTGTAGAACAGGCATGTAAAGAACTGGATATCCCGTTGAAAACGGCATTGTACGGGAAGGAACAGATACCGCATGATGAGATGAGAGACCGTTT
>CAYOYL010000019.1:0-5751 GCA_964408175.1 uncultured bacterium | reverse complement strand
ACGGAGAGGAAAGGAAAGAGTTGACGTGCGAGTGTGGAAGCACAGAAGTAAGACAAGGCGAAGAGCGGAAGCGTTCTGACCAATAACCTTGCCCGGAGCTGTCTGAACCCTACTGAGCTTGTTTTTCGGGCGCAGGAGGGTGAGTTCTACGAGAGGACGATTTCACCGTAGTTCTTATCTGCACTGAAGCTCAAGGTAAAGCCTGTTTCCGAGCACCGAAATTACTTCCTTTTCTCTACAATTCCCTTATATCGGAATTTCTGAAAAAGAAGGAATGAAAAGTAGATTGTCCCCTTTTTTTATTCGCCGACGGTGATGGATGAACTATCTGTATATGCGAATATGTCAGGTGAATACATCGCTGATACATAGGTTGGCATAACCCTGAACTCCCCCGGCAGTTCCGCTCTCAGAAGGTAAGAAACTTCTGTCTTACCCTTATTCAGGTGAGAAAAAAAGTAGACCATCTTTTCATCGCGCCTTTCCTTGTATGTATAGGGCTGCCAGTGGTAGTTACCGCCAATATTGGTATCCTCCCTTGAGACCTCAAAACCGCTGGGAAGGATATCTTCCATATTCATATACTCAAATGGGAGGCTGGACTCAATGGTTATCCTTACCATTATCTCATCTCCGGGTTTCAACACCTCACCCTCTCCGATAGGTTGTGACATAATGTAGGGATTGCCTCTGTGGTCCCTGACAATGGATGCCTTCAGGTATTCCTTTTGAATCTTCATCTCCTCCTGATAGTCTCTTGCCTCAATCTCTTTTCCTGTGACAAGTCCATTGAGTTTTACCGAGTAGTATACCCTCCCTTTCCCTTCTTTAACGAACCTTATGGTATTTTCTCCTGCCTTCAGTTTCTCCTGCGGGACAACCAGATGGAGAGACTCCATCTCAGATATGTTATCAGACCTGACAGGGATGGTTTTAATAAGGATGTTGTTGACATATATATTCAGGGTGTAGTCCGGGGTAGTCTCTTCCCTGCCGTATTTTTTAAGGTACTCTGACAGTGCCATTATGACAGTTGCAGTTTCTTTTGTTGAACCCCACCTGTTCCCGATGCGGGAGTCAGCAAGATACCGTATTATCTTGTCTATCTCTTTTCCATTATAGCCGCACCTGAGAAGGGCTGTCAGCCCTCTTGCTGTTATCTCCGCCTGCCCGCCGGGCCATCCCCACTTCTGCCCATAGGCAGGTTCCCAGTATGCACTCTCTTTCTTTTCAACCATCTTGCCGAGAAGCAGTTTTAAGACCTTCTGTGCCTTTTCAGACTCCCCGTATTTTTGCATGGTCAGTGCAAGGCAGGCGTACCCGAAGCTGTTCAGTCTGTCAAGGTTTGAGTAAAGTTCTTCAGCGATTACCCTGTCTTTTTCACCTGTCTCACTCAGGATAAAGAGGATGTAGGCCTCCATATCCGAGGAGTGTGTCTTGTGCAGGAACTCTTTCAGCGCATCCACACCCCTCTTGTATCTATCCATATCCACCGTATAGCCATACTCCTTTGCAAGGTAGAGGCAGTATACTGCATAGGCGATGATGTAGTAGTTTGTCTCTCCCTTACCCCACCAGCCCCAGCCTCCGTCACTGTTCTGCGCCTGATAGATTTTTTGAAGACCAGCGGACATTCTCTTTTCAATACCCGCATCAAACCCGGGTTTTTCCATCCCCATATCTTTGAAAAATCTCAAGAGATGCATAGCGGGCAGAAAAGAGTTTATAACCTGTTCTATGCAGCCGTAGGGATAGGTGGCGAGATACTCAAGAGAAGAGATAGACATCCCCGCAAGAGAAGGGGAGATACCCACCTCCATATCCTTTACCTCGTATCTTCCTGCATCTGGAGGAGATATCTTTACTATCTTTTCTTTGTCTGAAAAACCGCCGCTTTCAACAACAGGATAAGATACACCAAATGGAATGACCGGGGCCTTCAGAAGGACTGCATCGGAGTACTTTTTCCCTCTGGCGGTGAGGGTAAGTTCTGCCTCTTCTTTGCCGGGCAGCACCTTTATCTTCCAGTAACTTTTGTTTGAAGAGCCAGCAGGTATGTCAAGGTACTGCCTTCTTGATGAGAGGCTTTTTATAACCTTGTCTGTCTTTAGTTCCGCTGTAACCCTTTTCATATCCTCATTGGTATTGTTGTTTACCACCCCTACCACCTTTACGCTGTCTCCCTCCACAAAAAACCTTGGCAGTTCAAGTCTGGAAATAATCTCTTTTGTGACGAGTGTTTTTATCCTTTTTGAACCTACCAGTGTATCTTCAGTGTTTCCAATTACAGTTGCCCTCCATGTGGTCAGGTTGTCGGGATACTCCACCTGTACGGATGCTTTCCCGTTACTGTCTGTCAGGACATCGGCCAACCACAGTGCTGTATCCTTGAAGTCCTTCCTTATGGGAGGGTGTCCCTCTTTACTCGCACCTGCTCGGTAGATAATGGGATAAGAGTATGAGGTGTGCACCCATCTTGCGGGCTTCAGATAAAAGTAGTCATATATATCTGGTGTATGGTCGGGCCTGATGGAAAAGATTGCCTCGTCAACAACGGCTATAGAGAGTTCTGTGCTGACAGGCTTTTTATTCTCATCCGTTGCATATATATGGAAGGTCCCCTTTTCTCCTGGATGGTACTTATCCCTGTCGGCAGTCACCTTTATGTCCATCTTTTTCCCTTCAACCGGTACCCTTATTGATGCAGAGCGGGTTATAAGGTCCTTTCCGTGCTGGCTGCTTACCCGGATATCCACCTGCGGCGCATACTCTCTTTTGACAGGTATCTTCAGTATCCTTGTATTCCCATTAAATCGGCTGACCTGGCAGTCAAAGATTCTTTTTCCTTCAACCGTCAGCATAAAAAAGTCTTCAGGGTATATTGAATTGACTATTAACTCGGCGGTCTCCCCCTCTCTATACTCATCCTTGTTCAGTATCAGTTCCATCCCCTGATAGTTGTAGGAGTACGTCGCGTCATAACCCCCGTAGACCCACATATAAGAGGATGTTGAGATATTGTTGCCCCTGTCATCCACCGCCCGGCAGTTTATCTGCATCCTGCCCGTTGACTCTTTTATCTGCTGGAATCTTACTGAACCCCAGCCGTTTGAGTCTGTCTCCACCACCGCGGTTGCTATGGGCCTGCTTGGTGTGGTGTATGTATGAAAGATGGGGTTCCACACG
This sequence comes from uncultured bacterium, assembly GCA_964408175.1. Taxonomy (GTDB): domain Bacteria; phylum Ratteibacteria; class UBA8468; order B48-G9; family JAFGKM01; genus JAFGKM01. Next base: position 2,565 of record CAYOYL010000019.1, on the reverse strand, counting down.
TCCTGAAGTATCTGGACGTTTACCTTTCTTGAGACAGGTCTGTCTGAAAAGTCAAATGTGCCTATTATGACAGAAATCCAGTCTTTTTGAGAGTAGATATACTTGTCCTGCCTAACCTTTATATAGAATTCACCCCTGCCCATTATGGTGGTCTTCTTCCCTGATACCACCCTGTTGGATGGGTCTGTTATCTCAACCTCAATGGTGATATTCCTGTCATATGGCAGTCTGGAAGGTGTGTAGGTAAGACCTGCCAGTCCCTTCATATCCGTTCTTGTCTCCCCTGACCTTGCCAGTCTTGTATATCCTCCACCTGCATAGTTCCTTTCCCACCAGTATGTACACTCATCAAGGTTAATCTTGGTTTCATAGATTCTGTATCTGACCTTTGATGCAACAACGGGCGCACCAAAGTAGTATTCTGCGTTTATCTTGAAGTCTATCTGCTCTCCTGATGTATAAAATGACTTGTCTGTCTCCACCTCCACCTTAAACTCAGGTTTCCTGTACTCTTCCACAGTGAAGTACTGTGTATCCCTGCCGCTACCCGACATCTCTATCCAGTACTGGCCGAGTCTCGCATCATCAGGGATGTCAAAGAAACCGTTGACTGAGCCAAATCTGTTGGTGGTAAGGGTTTTGGAATATACTATCTCGCCATCCGGGTTCTTTATGGTTGTGTTGACCTTTTCTCCCGGCGCAACCGCTGGCTTATCAGCCGTGGCATCCCTCAGGATACCCTTGAAACAGACCCTGTGGGATGGTCTGTATACAGGCCTGTCTGTGTAGATATAAATCTTCTCCCTTTCCCTTTTGAAAGAGGAAGGTAGCCATGCCCTTGTAATGGCGACTGAGCCGTCACTGCTGATACCGACAACCATATAGTCTGTATTCTGGTCCCCTGTTACTGAAGCAGTTCCGTTTTCGCCTGTAAGGATGCCCTCTCTCAACGTATGCCCCATAAGTTTTTTCCAGTCAGTCTCTTTCTCAGGGATAAGGTGGATATTAACACCGGCAATCGGTCTGTTCTCTTTCAGGTGCGTGGCATATACCAGAATTTTCTCACTGTCCCTCTTGCACACAATCCCCAGTGTGGTGACGTAGATGACCTCTCTGCTGGAGGCATTTCCGGATGATATGTCAACCACATAGACCCCCTCTTTCAGTCTTTCATCAATGCTGACCGTGTTGTATATCCACCTGTAGGGATGGAAGTTTTTCACCTGGGACTTCCAGCCTTTTATCTTTTCAAATCCTTCAAACCTTCTGGTATCTGTCTCTTCCTTCCACCTGTTGGAGAGAATCAGGTCAGTGGGGACCCTGTATATGGTAATGTCAGGTTCAGATGTCCTGAAGGTTCTTATGTCAAAGGATATACCCTCTTCAGGCAGAAAGACCCTCCTGTTTATGACAAGATGCATCTCCGGCGGTTTCAGTTTCACGGAAAAGTCAGCACCCTTTTTATCTTCCCCCTCAGAGACCTTCACAGTCTTTTTCATCCGGTAATGGTGTATACCCTCAGAACTGCTTTCTATCAGGTATTCCCCTGGTTTGAGGTCGCCTGCATAGTATGAACCGTCATGGGCAGTCACCGCAGTCATTGGTCTTGGGCCTCGGGCTGTCACTGTTATCCCTCTTGCGGCCTGACCGAGTTCCTCTATCATAACAGTTCCTGATATGCTTGCAGGCTTATATAGGGTGATATTCTGCTGTTTCCTGTCCCCTGATTTGAGTTCTATGTTTGTAATGGTCTCATATGAGTATGCAGAATGCTCTATCCTTATGTCATACCGTGAGGGTAAAAGGTCAGGGAACCTGTAGGTGCCGTCTTTTTCTGTATATGCCGTTTTTGTATTTCTTCTCCGTTCTGTCTGCTCAATCCTTACCTGTGCATCAGGGATGGGCAGTCCGCTGCTTGTTGTCACCTTTCCTGTCAGTTCAGCGGCTCTTATCATAGGCAGGAGGAGTTCAATATTTTGAATGTATGGTGCAATCTCCCAGGAGTTCAGTTCATAGTCGCAGTAGTCTTTCTTGTATGCCACAAGGTTGTATCTTGTCCCTGCAGGGATGCCTGCAAAAGTGAACCTTCCGTTTCTGTCAGTGGACTCCTTGAAGTATCCGGACCCGTGGTGAGAACTCTTCACTTCCACCGTGACCCCCTCCATCGGTTTCCTTGTCTCCTCCTCAATAACCTTCCCCTTTATGGTGCACTTATCAACCTGTGCCTGACTGTTATTTACAGAGATGTAAAGCAGAGAAACGAGAAGCAGGATAGATATCTTTCTCATTTATTTCTCCTCAAATGTTACAGTTTTAAAGGTATAGTACTCTATGGGTACATTGTTTTTTTCAATACCGGACTCTTTCATCAGTCTTTGTATCCCCCAGTTCACTGTTTTGGCTTCACCGGGAAGGAGTACCGCCGACCTGTTTCCCTGTTTAATTAAAACACCGTGGGTAAAAAAATCAACCGAGTAAGGGTCATCGGTATTGGTTATTCTTCCTGTAACGCTTACAATAATCCTGATGTCAGGAACCTCCTCAATCTCCAGCGGAGGGAAACGG
>CAYOYL010000018.1:0-7325 GCA_964408175.1 uncultured bacterium | reverse complement strand
GATTGCAGTTCTCATCCCGGCGCATAATGAAGAAAGAGCCATAGTCAATCTGGTGAGAAGTCTGAAAAAAATCTATGGTACGGTTATTGTCGTTGACGACGGTTCTAAGGATAAAACAAACCTGCTCGCAAGGGAAAACGGTGCAGTTGTCCTGACACATCCTGCGTGCAGGGGCAAGGGGGAGGCGCTGAAGACAGGTTTTGCCTATGTCCTTCAGCACAGGATACCTGCTGTTATTACGATGGACGGAGATGGTCAGCATCTTGTATCTGACATACACAATTTTGAAAGGGCATATAACAGTAACAAGAGGGTTGCTATCTGGGTGGGCACGAGAAAGATAAAAGGTACGGAGATGCCAGTTATAAGGCGGCTTACCAATATCAGTATGTCCATTATAATTTCTTTAATGTCAGGACAGTGGATACCTGATACACAGAGTGGGTTTCGGCTGATAAAGAGAGAGGTGATTGAAATGGTCCCTCTATGTACGTCAAGGTTTGAGACAGAGTCAGAGATTCTCATAAAGAGCGGGTGGCATGGATACAGAATCTCATCTGTGCCCATCTCAACCGTATATAGCAGTGAAAAAAGCAAGATAAATCCAGTCAAAGATACAATGAGATTCTTCAGGATGCTTTTTATAATTATCTTCCCGCTCCTGCAGAGGGTAAGGTTTGCCTATCCTAAAGGAGGCAGGACTTCCCATCCATTTAAAACCTTGAGGGGAAAGAGTTCCACCTCATCCTCTCCCTTGACGGGAAGGGATTCCACCTTTTTTGCCCCTCCCTTGAGGGGAGGGGATTCCACTTCTCTTCCCCCTCCCTTGAGGGGAGGGGATGAAGGGGAGGGTGAAACAAAAGAGCACCTCAAATGAAGACTGACTTTACTGAAATGCGAAAAAGGATGGTAGAGACCCAGATTGCCGGGCGCGGGATAAGAGATAAGAAGGTTCTTGATGCCTTCCTGAATGTCCCGAGGGAAGCATTTGTGCCTGACAGACTGCAGAGATATGCCTATGATGACTCTCCTCTTTCTATAGGTGAAGGGCAGACGATAAGCCAGCCTTACATAGTCGCACTGATGACAGATTCACTGAAGGTTGAGAAGGGTATGAAGGTTCTTGAGGTTGGTGCAGGCAGTGGTTATCAATACGCAATACTTGCAGAATTGGGATGTGAGGTATACTCCGTAGAGAGGATTTCTGTTCTTGCTGAAAGGGCGGAAAAATTGCTGAAAGAACTGGGATATGATGTGAATATAAAGGTAGGAGATGGAACACTCGGATGGAAAGAATTTGTTCCCTATGACAGTATCATTGTCACTGCAGGTGGTCCTGTGATACCGCCGAGCCTTTTTGCACAACTTAAAGAAGGAGGCAGAATGATAATGCCTGTGGGAGATGTCTATATTCAGGACCTCATACTTGTGACAAAATCAAAAGGCAGGATGATAAAAGAAAACCTTGGCGGCTGTCAGTTTGTTCAGTTAAAGGGTGATGAAGGCTGGAAGGAGTGAGCGATGAGATATGACTTTTATGTAGCGGTAAGTGGAGATGATGCCTGGTCAGGGAAGAAAAAGAGTCCCGACAGAAAAGGGACTGACGGGCCTTTTGCTTCGCTGAAGAGGGCGAAAGAGGCTGTGCGAACCCTGAAAAAAGAGGGAGGATTAAAAATGCCTTTAAGGGTTGCTGTTCGCGGGGGTGTATATTTACTTGATGAACCGCTTATATTTGAACCGGAGGATTCAGATACAGAGTATCTCGCCTATCCTGGTGAAGTGCCTGTAATCACAGGTGCCAAGAAGGTTACTGGATGGCAGGAGGAGGCAGGCGGAATCTGGTCTGTAGATGTCTCTGCATTGACCTCACGGGATGGAGTATGCAGGCAGTTGTTTATCAATGGAGAGAGGAAAAAGCGTGCCCGTATGCCCGACAAAGGTTTTTATATAGTAGATGGTGCTTTCCCTAAGACCGGCGAGCCCCTGAGGTTTAGATATAGAGAGGGTGACCTGAAGAAGGAATGGGCTGATGATGGGACTGAGGTTGTCTTCCTGGAGAAGTGGTATGCAATCAGGCATAATGTTACGGTTATAAACGAGGCAGATAGAGAGATAACCCTGAAAGGGGTCTCCCGTTCTTACTCAGTGCCTGACCAGCGTTATTATCTGGAGAATGTCAGGTCAGGTATTGAAGAACCCGGTGCCTGGTATTTTGACCACAGGGAAAAGAGAATTTATTATAATCCTTTGCCTGATGAAGACATGAACTCAGTTGATACGCTCGTTCCTGTTCTTATAGACCTTATTCGTTTTGACGGTGATAAATCCGGGAAGAAAACGGTTGAAAACATCTCTTTTTCAGGCATTACCTTTTCTTACACCTCCTGGGTGATGGACGAGGAAGGTTATAATGACAGACAGGCGGCCTATGACATCCCTGCTGCAGTTCAGGCATACGGTGCAAAAAACTGTAGATTTGAAAAGTGCCGGTTCCTTTCTCTGGGAGGCTATGGTGTGGAGTGGAGCGAGGGTTGCAGAGATAACAGCATAATGGACAGTGAGTTTACAGACCTTGGTGCGGGAGGTATAAAGATTGGTACTGGTGGTATCCCTTCCATAACGTATGAAGACCCGAAAGACCTCCACATAAGCAGACGCAACAGGGTAATCAACTGCACTATACATAATATCGGCATTGTTTATCCTTCATCTGTGGGTATATGGATTGGACAGGGTTGTGGAAATATTATCTCTCATAACCACATCTATGACACCTATTATTCAGGTGTATCAGCAGGCTGGACCTGGGGTTATAAAACATCAAATGCGTACAGCAATATTATTGAGCACAACCATATACATCACATCGGACGCGGCATGCTCAGTGATATGGGCGCTATATACACACTCGGGATACAGCCAGGTACGGTTATACGCCATAACATAATCCATGATATAGAAAGTTATGACTACGGAGGATGGGGGATATATCTTGATGAGGGGTCAACTGATATACTTGTTGAAAACAACCTTGTATATAACACAAAAAGCGGGGGTTTTCACCAGCACTACGGAAAAGAGAATATTGTAAGGAACAACATATTTGCCTGTGCAAGGGAAAGACAGATTATACTCTCCCGTGTGGAAGAACATATAAGTTTTATCTTTGAGGGGAATATCGTCTACTGTAAGAATGAACCCTGCATTGGTGGGAAATCTGCCGGTGGTAAATATCGCTCTGACAGGAACCTATACTACAGGGAATCCGGAGAAGAGAATTTTATTGGAGAGATGAGTTTTGAGAGATGGCAGAAGACAGGGCAGGACAAAAACTCAATCTTTGCTGACCCTCTATTTGTTGCTCCGGAAAAGGGTGACTACCGTTTACATAAGAATTCGCCGGCTTTCCGGATTGGTTTCAAGGTTTTCTTGTAATTGGCATAAATGTGGAGTCTCAATGAAAGAACAGATGATGCTGGCACTCAGTTCGTTGCCGAAAGAGTGGGTAACGCTAATGCTTGCAATGCTTCCCATCTCTGAACTGCGCGGTGCCATACCCTTTGGGGTCCACAGCAACATACCTTTTGTTAGGGTCCTTGTCATATCTGTGATAGGCAATCTTATTCCTGTCATACCACTCTATTTTCTCCTTAACAAAATTCTTTCCTTTTTAAACAGGTTCAGGCTCGGCAGGAAATTTTCAGACTGGATGGTTGCACACACCCTCAAAAGGTCAAAGGTTATCCAGTTGTATGAGATGCTCGGCCTTATTATATTTGTTGGTATTCCCCTGCCTATGACCGGTGCCTGGACAGGTACAATCGCATCGTCGCTTCTTAAACTGAAATTCAGGTACTACATCATTGGAGTTATCTGTGGTGTTCTTCTTGCCGCTCTTATCGTCTCTCTCCTCACCCTTTTTGTACTCGCCTCTCTCTAAAAACTTGACAACAATTGTTAAAAACAGTATAAAATTGTTGTAATTACAAACAGAAAGGGTAAGGGTTAAAATAGACAAAATGAAAACGAGGGAAGAGATTCTTAAAATTCTTGCGGACAGGAAGCCCGAAATTGAAAAAAGGTTTAAGGTTAAAAAACTTGCTCTGTTTGGTTCTTATGCCAGAGGAGATTATTCGCCAGACAGCGATGTAGATATTCTGGTTGATGTTGACCCCACAATAGGTTTGGAATTCGTATCTCTTGCAGAGGACATTGAGAATTCACTTGGCATGCCTGTTGAATTGATTTCTATGAGAGCAGTAAATCAACGCTCTTTTGAAGTCATCAAAAAGGATTTAGTCTATGTCTGACAGACCTGTAAAACTTCTGGTAGAAGATATCCTGGAAGCCATTGGAAAAATAGAAGATTATACGGCATCTCTTCAGAAAACAGATTTTCTTAATGATGAGAAATCAATTGATGCCGTTGTCCGGAATTTAGAAATAATAGGCGAGGCTGCAAATAGATTGCCGAAAGATTTCAAAGAACAAAACATTAATATTGAATGGAGAAAAATTGTTGGTCTCCGTCATAGAATTGTACATAACTATATAGGTATTGATGCAGAGATTATATGGCAAATCATTCAGGTAGACCTGCCCTCATTTAAGAGCAAATTACAGGAAGTAAATCAAAACCTTTGAAAAAGTCCTGGTAGGTTTGATTTATTTCAGACAGTTAGATGTGAAAAGTTTCACCTTTTTTTCCCTCCTCTCAAAGGGGAGGAAGAAGGATGTTGGTTGAATATTTACCTGCTGGATTTATTATGAGAAGACTGAGAAAACTCCTCGTAACGGTTTTTATACCCTATTGCCTTATCCTCCTGACATCCTGCAACAGAACTGGCGACAGACCTGACCTTTCTATGTATCAGTATCAGGATACCCGCAACCTGATAATGTTTGTATACGATGCTGCGAAAAAGGTTGAGAAGGGCGGTTTGTCCCAGATAGAGGACTTCAAGAGGGAGCGTTCTCTGTACAGGAGAGACAATTATTACATCTACGTATACAGGACAAATGGGGATAACCTGTTTCATGCAGGGGTCAGTGATATTGAAGGTAAAAACCTTATGTATATAACCGACATCAATGGGAAGCGTATTATGCGTCTTGTTTTAGAGTCGCTGAAAAACAGCAACAATCCTCATGGATGGGTTCACTATTCCTGGTGGGAGCCGGGCAAGTTCTATCCTGTGCCGAAATCATCCTGTCACTTCAGGGTATCTACACCAGAAGGAGAGGAACTTCTCGTGGGAGGCGGTATGGACTATCCGCATGAGGAAAAGGAGTTCATCAGAATTGTGGTTGATAGTGCGGCAGTCCTAATAGAGAAGAAGGGGGAAGATGCCTTTGCGGAGATTTCCGACCCAAAATCCGCTTATATATACAGGGATGTCAAGGTCTTTGTATTTGACTCGGGAGGTAATACAATCGTATCCCCTGTGATGAAAAACATCCCGGTTGAAATAAACTTTCTTGAAAGTTACGACGATGCCGGTCACCAGCCCTTCAAGAAGGCACTGGAAGAGGTTAAGGAGCAGGATACAACCTGGCAGATATTTATGGAAAAGAGCAGGGAGAGACGTTCCCTTGTCAAGAAGGTGCTTTATCTGCGTAAGACTCAGTACAAGGGTGAACCTGTTTATGTCGGAGCAATAACCAACCTGCCTCAGCCTGCAACCACAGATTAGGAGATACTGATGAAGAACAAATTTGAATATGGGGTGAACGAGGTTCCTCCGATACACCACCTGCTTATCTCCGCTATACAGCATATTATGTTGATGTTTGTATCAATAGGGCTTCCTGTCATTTTCGCCAATCAGATTAATGCCGGTGCAGTCTTCACCGCAAGTCTGGTGTCATTTTCTATGATAGTGGCGGGACTTGGCTCAATCCTTCAGTCTGCGGGTATTCCTCATATAGGCTCGGGTTATCTCTGTCCCAATGTCTGCGGCCCTTCCTATTTAAGTCTATCCCTCTCAGCCGCATGGGTTGGCGGAATACCTTTAATGCGCGGTATGATTCTCTTTGCAGGACTTGTTGAAATGGCGATAGCCCCTTTAGTGCAGAGACTGCGAAGTATTTTTCCCACCTTTATCATAGGACTGGTTATGGCACTGGTGGGGGTGAGTGTGATAAAAATGTCAGTTGCTGCAATCTTCGGGCTCAACTTCAGCGGCGATACTATCCGCAATATTGACCTGCTGATAGGTGTATTCTCACTCTTGGTGATGGTGCTTGCCAATATATGGGGTAAGGGCTTCATTAAGATGTACTGCCTCCTTATAGGGATGTTGTCCGGCTGGATACTGGCGGTGATACTGGTCCCGGAATACTGGCACACTTTTTTGTCAGCGTGGCACAAGCCCCTCTTTGCATTGCCGGAGATAACACCGGAGTTCAGGGGGATTTCCTTTGATTACAAAATGCTGGTGCCGTTTCTTGTCATAGCGATAAGCGGTTCCCTGAAATCCTTTGGCAATCTTCTTGCTGCCCAGCACATATCCGAACCCCACCTGAAAGAGAGGTCTTTTACACCTATCCGAAACGGGCTGATGGCGGACGGGATTTCCACTGCACTTGCGGGTATTATCGGTGGTTTGGCGGTAGATACATCTTCCAGTAATGTCGGTCTGGCCGCTTCTACGAAGGTTCTGAGCCGTTGGGTGAGTGTTGCAGCCGGCGTAATCTTTATGATACTTGCCTTTTTCCCAAAACTTACCACAGCCCTTTCATTTATGCCTCAGCCGGTTCTCGGGGCGGCCATAATATTTGCTGGCTCTTTTATGATTTGCATAGGGCTCCAGGAGATGTTCAGGGAAGAGTGGAGCGATAGGAAGACATTTGTGGTGGGTATCTCTCTTTTCTTCGGACTGAGCACATCTTTTATGCCTGAACTCTACGCCAGAACACCCAGGATAATCCAGACATTTTTTACAGACCCTCTGCCTACATCCACTATTGTCGCTGTTGTCCTGAACCAGTTTTTCAGCCTTGACAGATTATTCAAAAAATAACCACTACCTGCAAGAGAGGGAGATTTGAAGTTTCTTTACAACAAAGAAAAAAATATGTTAAAGTTCTTTTATCGCAATGGGTACTGTAAGGATTGAAAGGTAGCAGAAGGGAAGATACAGGATATGAAGTGCAAGGGTAAATCCTCACTCAACCACGTCATTGCGAGGCGTATTTTGCCGTGGCAATCCAGATTGCGGAGTCTGTTCCGAGCCTGTCATGTAGATTGCGGAGCCTGTTCCGAGCCTGTCATGTAGATTGCTTCGTCATTTGAAGCATTCCTCGCAATGACAGGCGAAGGAATC
>CAYOYL010000017.1:0-4787 GCA_964408175.1 uncultured bacterium | reverse complement strand
AGTATCCACATTACTGCTACTGTCTTTTTATCGGCCCCTTTTCACCCTCACCCTGACCCTCTCCCCTCAAGGGAGAGGGAATCTTAGTCCACTTTTAATTTTTAAATGACACCCTGATATAATTCATTGAAAAAAAGTCTTGTTGCTGATATACTATAAGAATGGAAAAGAATATCAAGATATCGCCCTCACTTCTCTCCGCGGACTTCAGCCGTCTGGGGGAAGAGGTGAAAGCAGTAACAAAAGCAGGAGCGGACTTCATACACCTTGACATAATGGACGGTCATTTCGTTCCCAACATTACCTTTGGTCCTATGGTCCTGAAGGCGGTAAGAGGCTGTTCCCCCCTCCCCTTTGAGTCACACCTGATGATAGAGCGTCCTGATGTCTACTGGAGAAACTTTGTGGAGGCCGGTGCCGATGTTATAGGGATACATATTGAGTGCAGCATTGACCATAAAACCGTAATTAAAGATATACAGGATGCTGGAAAGAAGGTCTGTATGGTGCTCAACCCGCCCACGGATGTAGAAAAAATCTATCCGTTTCTTGATTCAGTTGAACAGGTTCTGGTGATGACTGTAAACCCTGGCTTTGGAGGGCAGGCGTTTATAAAGGAGACTGTGCCCAAGATTGAAAAGATTGCAGACATCAGGGAGAGAAGAAACCTGATGTATGACATCTCAGTTGATGGCGGGATAAACTATGAGACCGCAAAGATGGTGAAGGATGCCGGGGCCAATATACTCATAGCAGGCTCTTTTATATTTGGCAGGAAGGGCGGATACCGTGAGGTGATAGAAGGTCTGAGATGATGTGAAAGCCCCCTCCTTCTTCCTCCCCCTCGAGGGTGCTAACACGAAGGGCGAATAAGCCCCCCCACCTTACTTCCTCCCCCTCAAGGGGGGAGGATAAAAGGAGGGGGTGAAACAGGGGATGTGCATGTGGAAAAAATCAATGTAGAGAAGTTAAAGAGGATTCTGGAGGCAAGGGAAGACCGTGAAACAGAGAAGAAGGTTGCCTCCATTATTGAAGAGGTCAAAAGAGGCGGCGATGCGGCTCTGAAAAGGTTTACCGAGAGGTTTGACGGCGTAAAAATCAAAGACATAAAGGTCTCCGCAGAGGATATTGCCTCAGCAGAAAGGGATATTGATAAAAGGATTATCCCTGCGGTTGTCCGGGCGTCTGAAAGGATAAAAAGATATCACAGCAGACAGGTGCCAGAAGGGTTTACTTTAAAAGAGAAAGGGGTTACCACAAGGTTCAGGTTTTCTCCTGTTGAAAGGGTGGGTATATATATACCGGCAGGCCAGGCTCCTTTGATTTCAACAGTTCTGATGACTGTGGTACCTGCACTGGTAGCAGGTGTTAAAAACATCTATGCGGCAAGTCCGCCTTCACACAACGGGAGGGTTCATCCGCTGATTCTCTGGGTGCTCGGGTACCTGAATGTCAAGGATATTTTTGCTGTGGGAGGTGCACAGTCCATTGCAGCCTTTGCCTACGGCACAGAGACAGTTCCTGCTGTTAACCTCATAGCAGGACCGGGGAACAGGTACGTGAACACCGCCAAACGTCTGCTTTACGGGAGGGTGGGCATAGACCTTCCCGCAGGTCCCAGCGAACTGGTGGTTTTTGCCGATGGTTCTTCCGACGTTGATTATGTTGCAGCAGACCTGAAGGCACAGATTGAACATACAGGGGGACTGGGTATACTGATAACAACATCTGAAAAGACAGGTGAGAAGATAGAAAATAGGGTTAAGGGTGGTTACCTGCTGAAGGTAAGGGACAAAAAAGAGGCGGTGGAGATAATAAACCTTATCGCCCCCGAACACCTGCAGGTTATGTGTAAAAATCCAGAATCTATCATAAAGGATGCCGTTGCGGGTGCAATCTTCTCAGGGAACTATACACCCGCGGTGCTCGGAGACTACTTTGCAGGTCCCAGCCATGTGCTGCCGACAGGAAGGTCAGCACGTTTTTCCTCAGGGGTCTCGGTTTATACATTCCTTCGCAGTTGTGCTGTGATGGAGGCGGAGGCAGGGTTTTACAGAGAGTACGGCAGGGTTATGGAGACACTGCCGGAGATAGAGGGCCTGCCAGCGCACAAGGAGTCAATAGGAATACGCAGGAGAAAGATAGATAAATGAACATTGATAACCTGACAAAAAAGATGTCTGACTTTGATAGACAGGTAAGGGAAAAGGCACTCTCTGAGATTGCCGGGATGGTTAAGGCAGGAGAGATTAAAAGGGCGTCCGGGCTAAAGCCGTGGCTCAATCTTCACATACATACCTTTCATTCATACAACTACAACAACTGGTCTCCTGCAAGGGTGGTTTTTGAGGGATGGAAAAGAGACCTGAAATATACAGGAACCGTTGATTTTGATACACTTGCGGGACTTGAAGAGACCTTACTTGCAGGCAGTATGCTGGATATGAGGGTTATAAGCGGCTTTGAGTCGAGGGTCTTCATTGAGGAGATGAAGGATAAGATTATAAATTCCCCGAATGAGCCCGGCATATACTACCTGTGCGGAAAAGGTTTTAAGAAGACACCTGCAGGAGGATCTGAAGAAGGGAGGTTTTTTGTAACCATCAAGGAAACTGCACAACGGAGGAATAGACAGGTTATAGCAAAACTTAATGCCTCCCTGAAAGATGTAGGTGTTGATTACGGAAAAGACGTCCTGCCGCTTACACCCTCAGACAACCCTACAGAAAGGCACATAATAGAGGCATATCAGAAGAGGTCTGAAGAGGTTCTGAATGAGAGGGTTGACAGGTTCTGGGCAGATATTCTGGGTATATCCGAAGAGAAGACCTGCAGCCTGAGAACAAAAAAGACCGCTGATTTTCAGGAGGCACTGAGGAAAAAACTTATAAAGTACGGTGGACCCGGATACATACTGCCGGAAAGGGAGAACTTCCCTCTCTTTGAGGAATCTGTGAAGATGATAGAAAAAGCAGGCGGTATCCCGACAGGTACATGGCTTGACGGGACCAACCCGGGTGAGGAAAACCCCGCAGGACTTCTGAGGTTTTTACAGGGCAAGGGCATCAAGGCGATAACAATTATCCCTGACAGGAACTACAACATTGCCGACCCGGATGAGAAAGAGATAAAGGTGAAAAAACTGAATGAGTTTATGGGCGCCTGTAAAAAGGTGGATATGCCTGTTTTTTGCGGCACCGAGATGAACAAGTACGGACAGCCCTTCGTGGATGATTTTGACAACCCTGCTCTCTCTCCACACCTGCCCTATTTTCTCTCAAGTGCCTCACGTTTGGTGGTATTGAAAGGATGAGTTTATGAGAAAAAGAGAGATATTGCCCCTCGGTGTAATGGCAAGACTGGGAGATGACCCTCTGACTGCTCTGCAGAAGGTAAGGGATATGGGATTCAGCACCTGCCAACTGGCAAATCCCCCTGATGAGTATATATACGGTCCACAATCTGAAGATATGACCCAGAAGGTCAGAGAGTCTATCAAAGAAACAGGGGTGCACATCAGTGCTGTCTTTATTATGTATAAGGGGCATATATGGAATCTGGTTGACGGGCCCAGAACCATTGGACTTGTACCGGAAGAGACAAGGGCTGTGAGGGTGGTTCATGCCTGCCGCGTTTCCAACTGGGCAAAAAAGATAGGAGTAAAGACTGTTACCAGTCACATGGGATTTATCCCTGTGGACCCAGCAAGCCCTGTCTATAAGGGTTTTATTGAGACTATGAGGGCATTTGTGGGTTTTTGCGGTGCCAACGGACAGACCTTTGCTTTTGAAACCGGACAGGAGCCGCCGGATGTTTTACGCCGGACAATAGATGATATCGGTTTAGAAAATGTAGGAGTAAACTTTGACTCTGCCAATCTTATTTTATATGGTATGGGAAGGCCTCTTGAGGGGATAAAGGCATTTGGTGAGTTCGTGGTCAACACACACTGTAAGGATGGCATCTGGCCTCAGGTACCGGGAAAACTGGGCAGGGAGGTTCCCATAGGAGAGGGTGAGGTTAACTTTCAGGAGGTAATCCCTGCACTTTATGAAAAGGGATTTCGAGGACCTCTTACCATTGAACGTGAGATAAGAGGTGAAGAACAGATTCGGGATATCCTCAGGGCAAAAAACTTACTGGAGAAGATAAAGGACAAGATACTGGGCTAACCGATGCCGAAGTGATTTCATCCACACAGCATTGCGGTAAAGGTCTCCTGACCTTGATATTATCTGGTGTGCTATTGTCAGTCTTCACTCCTACATAGCCGGTAGGTCATAAGACATATAAAGCATCCAAAGGGAGACCGTTAAAATAGAAAACATAGATTTCTTTTTCATTGTCTCAGGGCGCCTTGTTGACTGAGCAACTGCTGGAAGGATTCTTCACTGTGCCATTCCACATGCCCATCAAGAAAAAGTACATTCCGTCCTTTCTCTAAGTAGTTTTCGGAAGATGTTTCGTAGAGGATAATAATCCTTGAGGCATTCCTGACAGTTCCCGACAACCCTTTTATATAGGTATAACTGATAGGTGTATCGCTGTCTATCTTTTTCGGTTCTTCTATGCTTCTGTCAGCAGGACATTTGAATATGCTTCCATTGGAAATATAGCGGGGAAATAACTGGCGCACATCTTCCGGCATCTCCCCTTTATTGTCCAAGGCATACATCGTAAGTGCCAGCCCTAGTGTCGTGTCTCATAAATTTCTTTACTTTTGCTGTATTTTCGTTACACGACACTTTTAGGCAGGGGGCAAGCCCCCTCCTAACGTCACAGAAACC
>CAYOYL010000016.1:0-14604 GCA_964408175.1 uncultured bacterium | reverse complement strand
TTAATCCGCAGTATGTTCTCTGAACGAGTGACTCCTAAAAGCGATTCTAAGATAAGGCGGTACATCCAGCCGGCTGAACCTGTGTACCATGTCCATCCTCCCCTGCCGCTGACAGGCGGAACAGAGTATACATCGGCGGCAACCACGTATGGCTCAACCTTGTAGGTCTGAATATCTTTCCATGTCTTACTGTGGGTGATGGGGTTTATCATTGCAAACAGTTCCCACGCTCTCTGTTTTTCTCCTGCCTGAGCAATCGCCATAATTGTCCAGACTGCAGCGTGTGTGTACTGACCGCCGTTTTCTCTAACACCCGGCAGGTATCCTTTGATATAGCCTGGGTTCATAGGGGACTTGTTGAAGGGCGGCGTAAGCAGGAGTATGAGCCCTGAATCGGGCTTTATAAGCAGTTGCTTCACTGACTCCATTGCTGAATGTGAGCGTTGTGTGCTGCCTGCCCCGGACAGGACTGCCCAACTTTGTGAGATAGAATCAATCTTACACTCAACGTTAGAGGATGAGCCGAGAGGCTCTCCATTGTCAAGGTAAGCCCGACGATACCACTCTCCATCCCATGCGTGCTTATCAAGGTTTTCTTTCAGGCGCGACGCCTCTTTGAGAGAGAACTGTGCAAATTCCTTGTCACCGTATTCGCCTGCAATCTTTGAGAACCTGGTGAGTACGCTGTACAGGAAGAATCCCAACCATACACTTTCTCCCTTACCATTTTCACCTACCTGGTCCAGACTGTCATTCCAGTCGCCTGAACCGATGAGCGGCAGACCGTGGCTCCCGTATCTCAAGCCGTTTTTGATTGCCCTGACGCAGTGTTCATATAGTGTACCTGTTCCTCCAGTTTGTTCAGGCAGGTCATAGTAGTTAGTTTCATTTTGATTAAGAGGACGTCCTTGCAGAAAGGTGACCTGTTCATCCAGAATCTTGTTGTCACCGGTAACTTTTACGTAATATTCAGTAACGAAAGGCAGCCACAGAAAATCGTCCGATATACGCGTGCGCACGCCGCGTCCTGCAGGAGGGTGCCACCAGTGCTGTACATCTCCATCCTTGAACTGTCGCGATGCACACAGGAGTATATGTCTCCTTACCATGTCGGGGTCAGCGTGAACAATCGACATCACATCCTGAAGTTGGTCGCGGAACCCGATTGCCCCTGAGGACTGATAAAACCCGCTTCGTGCCCAGATGCGGCAGGCAAGCGTTTGATAGAGCAGCCAGCCATTGGCAAGAATATCTGTTTCCCTGTCAGGCGTTTCCAATTGCACTGTGCCCAGCATATGCTCCCAGTATTCCTGAACCTGTTCTAAAGATTTTTTGGCTGTTGTCGGTTCTCTGAATCGTCTGACCAGTTCTCTTGCCTCTTCTGCATTTTTACCTGCTCCGAGAATGAATACAATCTCCCTCTCTTCATTTTCTTTCAACCTTATCTGTACCTGCAGGGCGGCACAGGGGTCCAGTCCTGCACCTGTTTTGCCTGAAAGCCGCATTCTGCGCATAGCAGAGGGTTTCTCAAGACAGCCGTTCCGTCCGATGAATTCTGTTCTGTCACCCGTTACGTTTCGTTCTGCAACATTTACCTCAAAGAAGAAAACACGTTTTGGGAAGTCTATGTTGAACGGGTTTCGTGCAAAAAAGGCACGGCTTTCGGTGTCTATCTCGCTGACAATGTGCATCTGCGATTTTTCCCTGTGTTGCCCCATAACAGGCTCCATATATCCTGTCACAGAAATTCTTCGCTTGCGTTCGGATTTATTCCGCACTTTTATAGAGATGAACTTGACAGGATTGTTAATATCCACATATGTCCACATCTCTGAACTGATACCGCTGTCGGCGTATTCAAATACAGAATACCCGAATCCATGCCTGCTTACGTAAGGGTTCTTCCCTCTGGCGGGCAGCGGAGCAGGGGACCAGAACCTTCCTGTCTCTTCATCCCTGATGTAAAACGCTTCTCCTCCGCTGTCGGTTACCGGGTCATTGTGCCAGGGTGTGAGACGGAACTCATGTGCATTTTCACTCCAGGTGTACGCAGTTCCGCTTTCTGAGACAATCGTGCCGAATGATGGATTTGCAAGCA
This sequence comes from uncultured bacterium, assembly GCA_964408175.1. GTDB lineage: Bacteria > Ratteibacteria > UBA8468 > B48-G9 > JAFGKM01 > JAFGKM01. The sequence goes on along the minus strand of CAYOYL010000016.1, from coordinate 12,506 downwards.
CGTTCACCCACGGAGCAGGGGTCTGTCGGTGGGGCGAGGTGGTTATTACATATTCACGGCCGTCAGGCGTAAAACCGCCGATGCCGTTTTTGAAGATAAGGCTGCGGCTTTCAATTTTCTCTCTCTCCGGAGATTTCAGCGTAAAGATGTTTGACGGTTTTATCTCAGGGATGTTTATCTCCTGATATCCCTGGCGTTCCATCTGTTCTGCAATGCTTCCGATATCGGTAATTATGATGCGTGCGGATGTTTGCATCAAAATCTTGTCCGTGTCTGCTATCTGGTCGCTGCGCCTGAGGAAGATGCCACCCGGGGTATCTACCAGAGGAGTTTTGGTCCCTGCAAGCAGAGCCATAATCCGGTCATGGAGTATCTGACGGTAGCCTGACTGGTCCTCGTTCCATATAATGAAGTCAACAGGTAGTCCCTTTATGCGCCAGTAGATATGTGCATCAACAAGTTTTTCAACCAGTTCAAATTTTGACTCATCGCTTATGCGCAGCAGTAATATGGGCAGGTCTCCTGAGATGCCGTAGCCCCAGAGTTCGGCCTGGCTGCGCCGGTTTCGGGCAAGTAGTTCAGGGTCTGCACGCCGGAAGATGTTTGGATATATAAGTGTACCGGCGAGTCGTCCGAACAACTGTGCATCGGATTCTGTAATGCCGAGTTGATGCAGAATTACCTGGCTGTGTGTGCAGGCAAGTGCGAATATACGGTCTGCGAAAGACTTATCGTGGTATTTCCCCACCATAACTATGGCATCATCATATCTCTGCGCGATACCGAATATCATGTCCACAGATGCGGTTTGCTCAGGTTCTATATCTATTGTAACCTTGATTGCAACTACAGGGTCAAGGACTGAACCTTCACTGTTTGAAAGTTTCTTTCCGCTGGTTGCCGCATCGGGGTTGCGAAGGGTCTTTCCTCTTCCGATGAACCGTGCCCTGTCGGTCTCGTAAGAGATATCCTTTAGAGATGCGTTGTGTACTGTTGCCAGATGCGCCAGCCAGAGAGGCTGTTCCTTATCCGAACGTGGTCTGCGCCTGCACAGGATGGCCTGTCGTTGGTGGAGAATCTCCGTCTCCAGAAAAAGGCCGTTGAAAACAGGATGTGTTGCTTCAGCGTCATATGGTGCCAGCACGACCTCTGCGTAACTGGTGAGTTCTACCGTGTGGTGTTTCCGTGAGGTGTTGGTTATGTTTATCCTCCGGAGTTCAACATCTTCTTCGGGTGAGACTGCAATCTCGGTGTGCAAATGGTAGTGATGGTCCTGCTGCCGGAACTCCGCACGTGCCTGAGAGAATATAGCTTCATAGTTTTTTGAAGGGTGGAGTACGGGGTGGAAGCCCACGGACCATAGTTCACCGGTATCTACATCTCTGACATAAAAGAATGTGCCCATACTGTCGCATGTTGTATCTTCCCTCCATCTTGTCACCGCAGTGTTCTTCCATCGGCTGTAACCGCCACCGGCATTGGTAATCATCACGTGGTAGTTAGCGTTAGAGAGCAGGTGTAGTTCAGGTGTTGGTGTGTCCGGGGTGTTGAAAACACGCATAAGTTCGCAGGTCTCTCTCTGTTCGCGTTTAGGCTCAAGTGCGTCCGATATCTTTGGAAAGAAAGGCTTGACATCAGGAATCTTCTCCTGCAAGAGAAGTTCTGCTGACCTGAATGCCGCATCACCTTCAAAGCGTCTCTGCATCGGATGATTCAACAGGACATAGGCGGCTGAAAGCAGTGTCATCCCCTGATGGTGTGACATAAATGAACGCACTACAGATTTTGTTTCTCCGCGCGCGACTCGTCCGCGTGTATAGTCAACCGCTTCGTAGAAGCCGTACTTTCCCTCACTCCCCTCACGTGCCAGCCGTTGAAGATTCTGACAGGCGTTTTCCGGCTTAACAATAAGTGCCAGTGCTGAGGCGTAAGGAGCAACAACAAGGTTTTCTCCCAGCCCCCTCTTAAGTCCAAGTCCCGGTACTCCGAAAGCAGAATAGAGGTAGTTCTTATGGGCGTCTATCAGATTATATCCCGATTCAGAGAAGCCCCATGGAATTCTATTACGAAGGCCATGTTTAATCTGACACTCTACAACTGTACGGTATGTCTGATTCAACAGGGTGTTTTCATAATCAGGCATTACAAGGAGAGGCATAAGGTATTCAAAGAGAGAACCGCTCCAGGAGAGCAGAACAGGCTCGCCGCTGAAGGCTGTCACCAGCCTGCCGAGAGAGAACCAGTGTTTCAGAGGCAGTTTGCCTTGAGCAATCAGGAGGAAACTTCCCAGTCTTGCCTCCGATGCGAGCAGGTCATAATACGATGAGTCCCGCAGGTGCTCACCTGCATTGAATCCAACGGCAAGGAGATTACGGGACTTGTTGTACAGAAGGTCATAGTCCATCCTGGCAAGTTCATAACACTGACGGGCAAGAGACCCAATGAGTTTAACCCGTTCCTGCGCACGGATGGTCGCATCGGATAGTTTCCGTCGAAGGTCTGCCAGTTGTTTCATTTCAGGGTCTGTTTCATCAGAGATGACGGGAATCCTGTCTATGATGGACAGAACCGCTGAGCCCGTGCTGACAACGCCATTAAGTGTCTGGATATTTTCCATCCGCGCAAGCAGGGTCTTCAACTCATCTAAGGCTTCCTGCGAGATACCTTGCAGAACAGATTTTGTATTCGGGAGCACCTCCATACAGGGGGTCAGAGATTCAATTTCATTGAGGATATTCAGGCAAAATCTTTCCACATTACCTGCCCACAGTAGTATCTCACTGTCATTTGGCAGGTTCAGATTTCTGGTGATGCTTCGCATATCCGATAGTACAAGAGAAAGAGTCTCCCCTATACTCTTCATCTTTCGGGGGACATTGTCCATCTTGTCCCTTACTTCAACCAGCCTTTCCATTGCAGCCATCACAGAATCTGCATTTAACATATTTGCCTGCATTGACTGTTCAGCCGTATGCAGAAAGATATTCAGGTTGTCAACCAGCCCGTCGAGGGTACGGGTAGGAATAATCTCTCTGTCAGGAAGTTCCAGAAGGCCCTGCCTCAGGATGAGAAGAAAATATTGCAGGTTGCCACTGTCAACCGTGGAGACATACAGCGGCGGTAAAGGTTTCAGTGTAATGATGTCATACCAGTTGTAGAAGTGACCGTGGAACCTGTCCATCCGTTCCATCGTATGCAGTGTCTTTTTTGTCCGCTCGAGAAGTTCTCCAACTGAGATATATCCGAAGTCATACGCAGACAGATTGGACAGCAGCAGAAAACCTATGTTTGTTGGAGATGTTCTTTCTGCAACCTTGGCAGATGGATATTCCTGATAGTTGTCCGGGGGAAGCCAGTTGGATTCATCTCCAACAAATGTTTCAAAGAAGAGCCATGTTTTGCGGGCAAACTTCCTGAGAAATTCAGTATGGTATTGTGACAGGACTGTTTTACGACGGGTCTTCGGCAGACTTATCCACCATGCGAGCAAGGGGCAGAAAAACCAGAGGCTCATTAAGAAAAAGGGTATCGGATGGGACATTGTGGCCAGGCCGAGAAGATATGTACTGATGCAGATTGTTGTAAATGGAGCAATCCACATTGTTCTCCAGAAAAAGGATTGGTTTCGCAGAGCATTCTTTTCCGCAGTTTCTGCCGTTGTCCACTGCAAGAGGCCGCGATGTGTAAATAATAACCTCACCATAGTTTTAAATATGGCATTCAGGCAGATGTATACCTCATAAGGCAGGAATATCAGGGTGAATGCTGTCTGGACAAGGTTTCTGCCTATTGATAGAGATTTCTCGTGCAGGAGGAATCTAATTGTTAATCCCTGTTTTCTCCATGGAAGGTCTATGGTTGCCGAAATAATTGACGGTCCCAGAATAATACCTGCTACCACAGCAGTCCAGAACCATAGATGGCCTGTCCATATCCAGCCTGTAAGTAACATAATGAGTAAAGCAGGAGGTACTAAACTCCGCCGAAGGTTGTCAAGGATTTTCCATCGTGACAGGCCGGAGAGGTGATTTTTAGTCCTGGTCCCATTAGGACCGGGGATATACGGGAATAACCATGCGGCAATCTGCCAGTCGCCTCGAATCCATCTTTGCCTGCGATACACATCTGCGTTATAGGTAGAGGGGAAGTTTTCATAAACAAGGACGTCGCTTATCAGTGCTGTTCGTAGATAGCACCCTTCCAGAAGGTCATGGCTGAGGATTCTGTTTGCAGGAAAGAGACCTTCCAGGATATTGCTGAACATATCAACGTCATACAGCCCTTTACCGATGAATGACCCTTCGTTAAACAGGTCTTGATATACATCGGAAATCGCCCGGGTATAAGGGTCAAATCTCGGGTCTCCGGAAAAAATCCTTGCAAACAGGGAGCGGTTTGCGCTCAGAAAACTGACCCCTACGCGCGGCTGAAGGACACCGTATCCTTCAATGATTCTATGTTTTAGTTGGTCATACTGAGGTCGATTCAACGGGTGTTCTGCAATAGATACGAGTTCACGGGCTGAGCCGTTAGGTAGTTGTGTGTCCGTATCCAGAGTGAGCACGTATTTTACCTTTCGAAGTATCCGTGAATCGCCCACGATTTTGGAAAATCCGTTCCCTTTTTTCCCCCTTAAAAATGCGTTAAGTTCTACAAGTTTTCCACGTTTTCGTTCATATCCCATCCATACCTGTTCCTGTGGATTAAAACGGCGCGGACGATGAAAAAGGAAAAAGGCATCTGTACGTTCCTCTCTATACTTTTTATTCAGATACTCTATCCCTTCAGAGGCAGTTGCCAGAAGTTTTTCATCATCGGGCATTGATTCATCAGGAGCATCAGCGAAGTCCGTAAGCAGGGCGAAGTGCAGATGAGAGTCGCGGTTGCCCATATATCTTATCTCTAACTGGTGTATCAGACTTTCTATATCCTTCTCTCTGACCAGAAGTGTCGGGATAACAACGAGTGTTCGGGCATTTGACGGGATACCTTCGGAAAAATCCATTCTCGGCAGATACTGTGGTGGGACAATCATTGTAACTATCCGGTTGACTAATTCAATTGCAACCTGGCTCAGTGCCAGAAAACTGAACAGGAAGAGAACAAGAAATACGGGTATGGAGATTCCATATTGCCAGTAAGGAGCAAGTAGTTCAATAGCACCACCGCTTGTCAGCAATAATATGACTCCGAGATAACATATCAGAGGGGAGTCATAGTATAATTTTCTTAAGGACTTCTTGACCTTCTGGGAAAAAGACAGGTGTACCCCAGCCGCTTTCTCTAAATCAGGCAGCCCTTTATCTACAAGATAATAGCCGACATGAGACCTGCGGTTATTTCTGTCTTTGCCGTTGGTGCTTTCAAGTGCCAGATTCACAGATATTTTTGCAACTTCAACCTCATCCCTGCCACTTTGCCTTGCTATGTTTTCTATGATATGTCGGTACCTGTCGCGGGAGGCAAAGTTCATATTGGCGTATGTGTCACTGAAATCTTCGCGAAGGACCTGTTCTACAATACTGACGTTTTCTGTGAATGTGTGCCAGTCCATTTCATCCACGAAACGCATACTGTTTATACTGTTTTCAATGGATACCTGGTCGGCGGCCTGTTGACGGTTTTCATTCTGAACGACCTGTTCAACAGTAATGCCCTTCTTACTCAGGTGTTGTTCCACCCAGGCGGTAGTGAAGGAGAGATTCTGGCTGTGGTGCTGTAGCCTTCGGGTAAACTCCGCAATAAATGGTGTTCGCTCAAGTTTCTTTGCACGGGCAAGTTCAGCCATCAGGAGAATAATATCACCGGGCTCTTGTTCCGCTGTTTCCAGCAGTCTGTCCACCCATTCTTTGGCACTGGCCCAATCATCCCTGCTTGAGATAATATGTGCAATGATACGACGTAAATTTTCTATCAGAGATAATCTCAGCATAATGGGGATTGCCCACAGTTCCCCCATGCTTAATGGAGTTACCGATTGATAGCCCATTACAAAACTGACGAAACATTGCATATCTGTTCGTCCGTCAACGTGAGATACGAGTTCAAAGATAATGTCGTATACGCGTGGGTATCCTGCCATTGGGCCTGCGGACAGACGTGGAAGTGCCTGACTGTAGCCTTTAGGCAAATGCTGGCGTACGGCGAGTATCTGTTCTTTAATGAGATAAAAATTGTCAAGGAACCACCTGTCGGCAGGAGAACTTTCCTGGCTTCGGGCAACAGATTTTGTTATAATCCGGTGGGCTTCTGTCAGGACACGTTCGTTCTCTGAAAGGCGTCCCAGAAGAAAATCGCGTCCGCGTTCTTTTGAAACACGGTGTTTTTTAGCGAGTTCGGCGGCGTGATGTTCCAGTTGTTCGACACTGAATAACTCTGCTCGAAGAGGTTCATCTATGGTTTTATAACGGAGAGGTTTATGGCTTTTTACAAGACTGGTAAGATGCTCCAGCAATTCAGAAAATCCATTCGCCTTTTTTCTCAAATGCTTTAACTCCTCCTCTCACATATTTTTTATTGCGTATCGTAAATATCAATTAACGGCGTTGTTTCTACTCCTTGAGAATGCTATTTTCTACAAATCCCCTTTTTATTCCCCTTTGAGAAAGGGGCTTTCTCTTGCCATCTCCCCCTTTGAAAAAGGGGGATTAAGGGGGATTTGGAAGGGAGAATATACACAGTTCAACGAGTATTTACTTTAACAAAAAGTGACAATAATCACACAAAAGTATACCACAGAAATACAAGAAATAAAAAATTGACTGGCAGATTGAAGGTAAACACATTTTGACCGCATCCCCTTTCCTGAATGTTTGGAAAGTTTGAGGGATATATTGCAGGCAAGGATGATATAAATTACAGGAGGTAGGTTGAACCTACTTGATGATTTCTACAGTCAGTTTGAAAAAGGGTAAATATTCACACCGCGAAAAACTAAAGTTTTTTTTCAAATATCCTGGCGAATTTCGCCTCTGTTTTGTTAAAAACTTGAAGAAGGTCAGGAGAAAAATGAGAGGGTTTTGTTTTTACATCTCCGTGGTTAATAATCCTGCATGTTTTTTCATGGTCAATGCCTAACTTGTAAGGGCGTTTGCTTCTCAGAGCGTCATACACGTCTGCAAGGTGAACAATAGCGCCTTCGACAGGAATATCTTTGCCTTTCAGTCCGGCAGGATATCCTGTGCCATCCCAGTTTTCGTGGTGTGTAAGGGCTATTACTTTTGCAACCTTAAGATATTCTGAAGATGACCCTTTAAGTATCTGAGCCCCGATTGTAGTGTGGGTTTTCATAATCTTGTATTCGCCAGGAGTAAGTGAATCTTTTTTCCTGAGGATGTTGTCAGGTATTCCCACCTTGCCGAGGTCATGCATGGGAGCGGCACGTGAAAAGATTTCAGCCTTTTCGGCGGAAAATCCCAGTTCCCTTGCCAGCAAATCTGCGTAATAACCGATTCTTTTTATATGGGAGCCCGTTTCTTCGTCCCTGTACTCGGAAGTCACGGTGAGTCGGTATACAGTCTCAATATAAGCGGTTTTTATAATTTTGTTTGCACTATCAAGTTCATGGAGGGATTTTTTCAGTTCTACAGTTCTGAATTCAACCTTCTTCTCAAGATTCTTCTGATACTCCCTGTTTTCCATGATTAAACGGCGCCTTTCCAGAGAACTTTCCACAGCATGCTGTACTTCTTCAATATTGAGAGGTTTCACAAGATATCTATCAGCACCCTGATTAAGAGAAAGAATAGCATCTCTCAGGTCGTCACTGGCGGTAACCATAATCACCCGCGTATCGGGGCAATATTTTTTTAACCTGTTTAGAAGCCACAGACCGTTTTCACCCGGCATATGAATATCGGTTATCACAAGAGCAAAACCTGTTTTTTTTATAATATCCAGTGCTGCTTCGCTGTCTGCGGCTTTGGCCACTTCACTATAACCCATATGCTCCATATAACGGCTTAGAATATCTCTTGTTACTTCCTCGTCATCAACCACAAGTATTTTTTCTTTACTTGCCATCTCCAGCCTCCTTCTTAACAGGAAGTTTTATCGTAAATACTGCTCCGCCTTCTTTTTTATTTGCCGCAATAATTTCTCCGCCGTGTTCCTTTATAATCCCGTAGCTGACCGAAAGGCCCAACCCCGTGCCTTTGCCGGCAGGTTTGGTCGTGAAAAACGGGTCAAACAATTTCTTGAGGACATCCTCGGAAATACCGGGACCGGTATCCAATATCTCAACAACCACCTTTTGTCCATCTTTCTTTTTCCCCTCCAGAAAAACATTAACGGTTATTATTCCGCCTTTACCTGTTTCACGAATCACGTATTCAGCGTTATTTATAAGGTTTAAGAACACCTGTTCCAGTTGTGAAGGGTCTGCCATTATGTTGGGGATGCAGGGCTGGTATTTTTTTTTGTACCCGATATTCCTCGTTGACAGTTCGTACGCCCTCATTTCCAATACCCTGTCTACAACCTCGCTAACGGATATATTTTTGCGCATCGGCTCTTCCCTGCGGGCAAACCTGAGAAGGTTGGCAACTATTTTGTAGACGCGCTCACTCGACTTATGCATATTTTCAATATCTTTCCTGGTTGATTTATCAAGTTTTACCTTGTCTTCCAGCAGCATAATCTCCGCAAGCCCCATTATGCCTGTCAGCGGATTGTTTATTTCATGGGCCACCCCGGCAATCAGTTCTCCTACCGCGGCAAGTTTTTCAGAGCGTACAATCTGTTCCAAGAGTTCTTTTTTTTCACCTTCCATAAGAATCATTTCCCATGCCAGAGTTATGTCTTCGGATAATTCCACGAGCAGTGTTTTTTCTTGCGAATCAAAGGCATCCTGACGGTTTGAACAGATAAGCAGAACCCTTGAAATTTCCTCATGCATCGAAATAGGCAGTCCGATGCATGAGTGGAATCTTTTTTTGCTTTTTACCGCCTTCCCTAAATAAGAGAGCCAGGGAGAATTCTGCTTGATATCCCTGCAAACAACAGGCGCTTTTTTTATAACGGCGGCCAATGCCGGGTTTTCTGCATATCCGGATTTTTTTGTATGAACGGGGATATCTTTAACAGTTTCAACTGCTATTCCTGCTTTTGCAGTAAAGAGTATTTTGCAGGGCTTTTTCTTTATTTGTCCTGCAAGAACAACAGGATAATCCCCTGTTTCAAATAGTGTATTACAGGTTTTCTCCAATAATGTTTCCACATCAAGATTTTGTGCCTTGAAAATAAAATGGTTGATTTTCTGAAGGGTTTCTAATAGCCGGTTTACAAAAACAAGCCGTTCTTCAGCCTCTTTAACCTCTGTTATGTCAAGGCAGTGTCCGATATAACCGATAAACCTGCCTTCTGTATCGTAGCGTGGGGAACCATTGCCTTGCATCCATCTGTATACACCGTCTTTACGACGCAGCCTGAAAACCGTAACGAATTGTTTGCGGCGGTCAAAAGCATTTTTACGGGAGCCCATACTTTTTGCAAGGTCGTCTGGGTGTATGCTTTCCAACCATCCGTCGCCCATCTCCTGCTCGGCTGTTCGTCCTGTGAATTTAAGCCATGTCCGGTTGAAATAGTCGGCTTTCATGTCACTGTCTGATGTGTATATAAGAGCCGTACCTGAGTCCGCCAGCGTCCGGAAATGCTGTTCGTTCTCCTGAAGAACTTTTTTTTGTTTTAAGATTTCAGCCTGTTTATCCAGCAGTTCATTCTTTTCTTTCTCGAGTTTTTTCAGTGTATCTGTCCAGCGGTTAAGCCGGTAAGCGGATGCCTGTTCCGAATGTAACTCCTCAGGCGGCACATAATAGATGTTGTCAAAAATATCTGTTCCCACTATAGATATGGGATGTGTTGTCAGGATATCCAGCAGTACTCTGGCGTCAAACTTCCGCCGGTCATACTGGCATAAAGCAATAGTTTTGCTGCCCGGGAAAAAGGTGTTAAGTTTGATTTCGTATTCCATCAGCCGTTCCCACCCCGGCGGCTTTTGCAGCACCCAGTTTGTCTCTCCTGTTACCCGAAGGGCAGAGTATCCTTCGGCAATCGCTTTGTCTGTTTCATCCCCCAGCATTCTTATTATAAGGTCAGGGTCGAAACGTCCGTTAAGCAGGTACAACTCCGAAGGGAATAGAATAATCAGCTGTTTGTGTTTAAGGTAAGGCTCCACATCTAAACCGCTGTCTTTTAAATATCCTGTGATATCAGAGACATTTCCGGCATCAGCCACATAGAATACCTTTTCATTCCTTTCCAGCCCCTGGCGGATATAAGAGATAAGTACTGCTCTGTGCTCTTCACCCGTATCGTATATTAGACAGAGGTGGTCGCCTGCTTTGAGTTTAGCCAGTTTCGCTTGAATATCATTTACATTCATCTTTGATTCCTTCTTCTCTTTCCCACGTCCTCTATACTTTTATATCAGCGGGATTTTTGTGTTCCTGAAAGAAGTTTATTTGTTGCTTTCTTTTAATGTGCGAGAAATTACTGAGATATCTTGCAGTTTTTCTGTTTCCTTCATAGGTTCTGGCTCCTCTGTGTCATTTTTGCCGTTCATAATCTGATTTATTTTGTTTCTCTGCCTAACTTCTCTATCTTGTCCAAAAGCTCCTTAAAATCCAACGGTTTTGCCAAGCAGGCAGATGCTCCTTCTTTTTTTATCCTTTCTATATTTTCTTCAGTGGGATAACCCGTTATGGCAATTACTTTGATATCTCTGGTAAACGGCTCGGATTTAATCTTTCTGCACACTGCGAAACCATCAATGCCCGGCATAACCAAATTGAGAATTACAATATCGGGTTTGAAGGAGAAAACAATCTGTCCGGCTTCAAACCCGCTTGTGGTTCCGGTCACATGAAAGTTCGGGCGGTTTTTTTCTAGGAAGGTTTTGATGGTTTCTATTACTTCCGGCTGGTCGTCTACTATCAATATTCTGGTTCTCTGGGATAATAAATCCGATTCTTCAACAAGAGCAAGCAGGTCGGCTTTTTTCAAAAAACTTAAGAAATCGTGCCAAAATATTTTATATTTACCGCTCGGCACACGCGAGGCTTTCAATTTCCCTGTTTTTATCCAGTTGAAAACACTTGCCCTGGACATATGGCATATATGGGCAATTTCGCCAGTGCTTAAATAAGGCTTTGCTTTTTTTGACTTTTTTGATGTATTTGACATTATAGACATTATTATACCCCTAATTTTAAAAACCGCCAATAGTTACGGGATAATTATTCCGAGAGGTATAAATTTGCAGGTCTACTATCAATTGCAGAACAATTTTTGTTTAAACAAATTATTACAGGTAGGAACAGAATAATTTGCAGAAGGGTAAATATACCCGGACCAGAGGGAAAGTGCATCAAGTTAGTTTTCAGGCAAGTTTGTGCCATAAGGTCGGACTACATACACACGCTGCCGTAAAAATAAATTCTTTATAAGCACTTGACACCCACGTATAAAACATGTATACTTATTTATAACTAATAAGGATTTATACGGAACTGATATGCCTAACAGAAAACAAGAACTTGTAAGTTTTTTTAAAAGCAATAGAGGGATAGTAAGATTTTCGGCTATCCTGAAAGCCGGGTTTCATCCAGATTCGCTTAAATCGCTCGTTAAGGAGGAAAAGATTGAAAGGATAGCAAGAGGGATTTATAAATTTACAGGCCGGAATTATGCCTTTGAACGATATCCTGACTTTGTTACGGTATCTCTTCAGGCTCCCCGCGGGGTAATTTGTCTCCTGTCTGCGCTCTCTTTTTATGAGATAACAACCGAAATCCCCAGGTATGTCAATATAGCCATTCCCCAGGGCACTCACGCTTACAGGATAAAATATCCGCCTGTCAGGTTTTACCGTTTTGATTTTAAATCTTGGAAAAGCGGGATTGAAAAACATAAAGTAGAAGGTTATGAAATTAGAGTCTACAACCTTGCCAAAACAATTGCCGATTGTTTCAAATTTCGAAATAAAATAGGTATAAACATCGCTCGGGAAGCTCTTAGAGATGCAGTTAAAGAAAAAGGCATAAAACCGGCAGAAATAATACATTATGCCAAAATATGCCGTGTTGATAATATTATCAAACCCATACTGGAGGCCATGCTTTGAAAAAGGGAATCGTTATTTATCAGGGAAAAAACGGAGAGATTTCTCTAAAGGGTGATTTTAAGAGAGAGACGATTTGGGCAAGCATGCAACAGATTGCCGATCTATTTGAAACTGACAAGTCCGGTATCTCTCGCCATATAAAAAACATTTATCGGTCCGGTGAACTGAAAAAAAAGGCAACTGTTGCAAAAATTGCAACAGTTCAAAAAGAGGGTAAGAGAGAAGTCAAAAGAGAAATAGAATACTATAATCTGGATTTAATCCTGTCCGTAGGATACCGGGTAAATTCAAAGATAGCAACTAAGTTCAGGCAATGGGCGACCAAAAGCGTGAGCATATTCTTAAAGGCTACACGATAAATAAGAAACGAATTTCCAGAAATTAT
>CAYOYL010000015.1:0-2376 GCA_964408175.1 uncultured bacterium | reverse complement strand
ACAGGGCAAGAGATGGTGCGAAAAAGTTTTACCTTGTTCGCCTCCCCATTTGAGGGGGGAGGCAGGCACTCTGTTTCTACGTAGAGTGCGGTGGGGGTGGAATATCCCCCCACCTGTTTCCTCCCCCGCAGGGGGGGGAGGATAAGTGGTTAAGATTAATCGAGCCCGTTGCCCGAAGCACGAAGTGCAAGAAAGGGAGGATTTAAAAGGAGAAGACAATGAAAAACCTGAAGGCGGCGGTTGTGGGGACAGGATGGGTTGCAGGTGAACATATGTCGGCATACAGGGTAAACCCTCATACTGAACTTGTGGCTGTATGCTCAAGGACGAAAGGGTCTGCCGAGAGAAAACTGAACGAATACGGCTATTCGGCAAAGATATATACCGGCTACGAAGAGATGCTGAAAAAAGAGGATATAGATATAGTCTCTGTCTGCACCCCGAACCATCTGCATTCTGAAGAAGCAATCATTGCCGCTGAATACAAAAAGCACATACTGATTGAAAAGCCCGTGGCACTGAATGAGAAAGACCTGAGCAGGATGCTTAAAGCGGTAAGGGAAAACAGGGTGAAGACCCTGGTGAGTTTTGTTCTGCACTGGAACCCTCTCTTGATGACCATAGACAGTCTGCTAAAGGATGATGCCATAGGGGATATCTATTACGGAGAGGTTGACTACTACCACGGGATAGGGCCGTGGTACAAGCAGTACCAGTGGAACGTAAAGAAAGAGATAGGCGGCAGCAGTCTTCTCACGGCAGGATGCCATGCGGTTGATGCCCTCCTGTGGTTTGTAAAGAGAAAGCCTATTGATGTCTTTTCCTACAGTACAAGAAGCACATCTCCGGACTATAAAGAGTATGAGTATGACCCTACCAGCGTAACTCTGATAAGATTTGAAAACGGCACAATAGGCAAGGTTACCTCATCTGTTGACTGCAAAACCCCATACATCTTCAACATAGGGCTCTTCGGTTCAAAGGGCACCATAAGGAACAACAGGGTTTTTTCTCATAAGTTGCCGGGGCAGACAGGCTATGCGGAGGTTCCAACCATACTGCCTGACAGCGGAGATGTCAGACACCACCCGTTTGAAGGAGAAATAAACCATCTCGTGGACTGCATATTAGGTGACAAGAAACCTTTCCCTGACATAGAAGACGCTGCGGTTGTGCACAGGCTGATATTTGCGGCAGACCTATCCGCAAGAGAAGGCAAGCCTGTGAATCTTTTTCCCACAGGTTGAGGTTGAAGATTATATTGACATCAATCAAGATATTTACGGATTTTATAAAAGCGCAGTTTCCAGATAAAGGAGATGATAAGATGCTTATAGACATTCATACGCACACGGCAGAGAAAAGGTATCATAAACTGACACGCCCCGGTGGTTCCCATTCCCCCACACCTGAAAATCTAATAAAGATGATGGACGCGTCAGGGGTTGATAAAGCGGTTATTTTAAGCGGGGTAAGTCCTGAATACAGATACACAATTATACCGCCTGAAGAGATACTGAGAATCACCTCCATGTATCCTGACAGGCTTATACCTTTCTGCAACTTTGACCCGCGGTTTCTCACAAACAGTGAGCAGTCAAACTTCAGACACCTTCTTGAGGCATACAAAGAACTCGGGTTCAAAGGCATAGGAGAATACACTCCCAACATACCCTTTGACGACCCCCTAAATATGAACTTTTTCAAATATGCAGAGGAAAGCGGTTTGCCGCTGACCTTTCATATTGCACCCAAACAGGGAGGATACTACGGATGTGTTGACGATATCGGACTGCCGCGACTGGAAAAGGTGCTCAAAACATTCCCTGGTTTAACATTTCTGGGACACTCACAACCATTCTGGGCGGAAATAAGTACGGATGTCTCCGGAGAGAACAGGAACTCGTATCCTGAAGGGAAGGTGACCCCAGGGCGTGTTGTTGAACTTATGCGAAGGTACCCGAACCTTCACGGAGACCTTTCAGCAGGAAGCGGATTTAATGCCATAAGCAGGGACCCTGAGTTCGGGTATGCCTTTATGGAGGAGTTTGCAGACAGGCTTTACTTCGGGACCGATATTGCCAACGACCCTCAAGAGACGCCCATTGTGGGATACTTCAGAAAACTGGAGGACGAACACCTTGTTTCCGCGGAAACACTGGAAAACATCAAGTGGAGAAACGCTGTCCGTCTGTTGAAACTGTAAATCTCCTGACTGACCGTTTATGCAATTCATACCAAATTGATTTCATAATATACATAGCATTGTTGGCATCGTCGTCGGCTTCCTCAATGTATAGGAATACGCCTCGTTGCCTCCTCCTTGTCTCTGGTATATTTTATCCCAATCAAAGATTTTTCCAGAGGCAGGAAGGT
>CAYOYL010000014.1:0-8070 GCA_964408175.1 uncultured bacterium | reverse complement strand
TAGCCCTCCTCGAGAAGATGGGGTGCAAACTGTCCTTTACCATTGGACTCATGATTTTTATACCAGACGTTCCACTCATCAAAACAGAGATAAGGACGTCTTTCACTCCTTGTCTTTGCCTGTACAAACCGGCATACTGCATCCATATCTTCTATCTGCCGGTCTATGGAATTGGTTACCGCAAGGTAGTCCGCAGTATCTCTGTTATTTTTGCCGACATACCTGTGCAGACTAACATAGTCGGCTGAGTTTCTCATATATTCAAGAACTGTACGGTCCCATTCCATATAGGTACTCATTCCCGTTGAGCATGAACCGCAGGCTACAACTTCTATTGAATTATCAACATCTTTCATCATTCTTGCTGCCTGTTGAGCACGGATGGCATACTGGTCAGCAGGTACGTGTCCCAGTTGCCATAGGCCGTCCATCTCGTTACCCAGACACCAGAGTTTCACCCCGTAGGGTGTCTTGTGTCCGTTTGACACCCTTATGTTGGCATACCTTGTCCCTGCCGGGGAGTTGCAGTACTCAACCCAGTTGCGTGCCTCTTCAGGTGTGCCTGTCCCTAAGTTTATTGTTAACATCGGAGACCATCCCATCTTTTTTGACAGGGATATAAATTCATCGGTACCGAAGTGGTTTGGTTCCAGACTCTGCCATGCAAGTTCTCTTATGATGGGACGTTTTTCATGTGGACCTACTCCGTCCATCCAGTGATAACCAGATGCAAAATTACCTCCAGGGTATCTCATTGCCGTCATCTTCAGTCTTTTCAGTGCATCCATTACATCTGAACGAAAGCCTTCTCTGTCTGCCTTGCCGCTCTCCGTGTCATATACACCTTCATAAACAGCACGTCCCATATGCTCAAGAAAACCCCCAAAGATACGAGGGTCAACACTTCCGATATGAAAACCTGTATGCAGGGTTAGTGTAGTCTTCTTCATTTTTTGCTCCTTCGCCGCAACCTTGTGTCAAACTTGACTACATTTTTGTTTTATTCTTTTTCTCTCTCCCACAAGGGGTGAGGTAGACAAGGTAAAACCTTTGGGCCGTGATAGGATTCAAAAAGTAGCCTGTCCCCTTTTTTAGAATTTGTATTCGGATGTATAGGTTACCTTGGTTTCGCCGTCTGCAGGTACCTTGACCTCAAATACCAGTGTGTTTGCATCCTCTTTCTTGTAGTCACAACTTTTTTCTATAACCGTCCAATCGCCCCACTGTCTCTCTATCACCTTTATTGTAACCATCTCTTTCTTGTGGTTTCTGAGTGAAATCTCATATGAATCCCTGTAGATGTTGGTTGCAACCTTTTTGTGGTCAGTAATCTTCCTTTCCCCCACGATGTCAAAGGCATTACCCAGAAAGAGTGTGATTTTTTCATCTTTTGCGGTGTGGTCTATCTGGTTTTCTCCTATAAACTGTAGTGTCCTGTCAACGTCTGCCTTATAAACCTTTATCTTTCCTTTCGGCAGTGGGATACCAAGACCGTTTGCCTTGCTGTTTTTGAACTCAAGGTTCACCGCAACCTTCTTGTTGCTCTGCTGTCCCCTCCAGTTGTCATAGTAATACCAGCGGTATAAGGCGCCCTCATAGTTATAAACCTTGTTGATGGAAACATCTGAAGCGCTTAAAAGACTTATCTGTTTTGTCTGGTTGTTTTTAATCGTGGTCTTCCTTTGCAACTGGTAAAGGTGGTACTCAAAGAGTCCACGTTCTTCAAACTGTTCTGGTACAGCGGCACCTGCTGCTTTCATCATTGACATATCCCGTCTGACGACCTGTCTCTCTTCCACCCTGTGTACGTCACCCGCCACAAGTTTCAGGGAGGCATCTTTATAATCCGTGCCGCTGCGGTTGTCAACCGTTACCCAGCCGTTGAGGGAGATGCTTTTTTCATCATCTGAGACTGCCGCCACATAGTCTGCCAGCCAGTTGATGTTTTTGGTAAGATAACTCAACTCCACCTCATGCCGTCCTTTTTTGTTGTTTAACAGGGACCATACAAGGGTGGGTTTTGTTATCAGACCTTCAGGCAGTTGAGGAAACTCAATGTTCCTTATGTTTTCACGGACAACCATAAAGATGGGACCCTTTTCTTTTTCAGCGGAGAGTACAATCTGGCTGCCGTCGTAACTTGCAAGATAACCTGTGTAGATACTGTCGTCCTGCGTGGTAATGCGTATCTTCTGGTCAATGTATTTTAAAAGTAGTTTGTCCGCGCTTACCAGGTCATACTCAAAGTTCTGTTCCAGTATGCCGCACCTGTCCGGTGCTGTCAAAGATTTGAAGTGTACACTTGTCGGTTCTATGCTGGCGGCTATGTCAGAAAACCTTACCTCATTGGTGCCTTCGTTGAGATTGAGGTACCGTATATCTCTGACAAGGGCAAAGTTCTGGTTGTAGACCGTCAGGTTTACCTCCTTCCTCTCCATATCCTGCTGTGCCTGTGCGGAAAAACAGGCAAACAGCATTCCTACTATGACTCCCAACAGCATTTTTCTCTTAGCCATAATTACACCTCCGTTTTCCTTTCTCCCTTTGGAAAAGGGACTTCTTTTGTCCTCTCCCCCTTTGAAAAGGGGGAGACAGGGGATTTCTCTCTTATCTGTTTCACACATTAGACACGCAAGAAAATAAAAAGTTCCCTGTTAATACAACAGGTATTTTTGCCGTTTTTCAATAAACTCATTCAGCGCCGGCTGGTATCCGCCTATGATACCTTCTGCCGGGATACCCATCTGAAACTGCTTGCGTATCAGGTCTGTACCGTTCACCTTGTCAAACATCTCTATCTTAATTTTACCTCTTTTATCACTTGAAAGAGTTCTGAAATTGAAGTGTTGAGGATATTCTCTAAGAAGCACCTCTATTATATGGTATCCGACAGTAACAGGCAACAGATTTTTTCTGTCTGTGATAATAATGCGGAAGCCGCTGCACATCTGTTTTTCAAACTGGTCGTAGAAAGGTATGAAGTGAAAAGAATGGAAGTAAACACCGGGCAGTTTTTTGGAGTTAAGTATCCCCGTAACCTTTTCTGCATCCATCCATGGTACTCCCACAACCTTGAAGGGTAACGTATAACCGACACCTATGTTTACCAGAGACAGTTCTCCAAGTATGCCCGTTACTGGATAAAACTGCGGGGTGTCCGGCTCAGGTATGTGAGGTGATGTTGGTACCCACTTCAGTCCTGTATCTCCCCAGTACATCTCCCGTTTCCATCCATCCATCTTCATAACCGTAAGTTTACAGTTAATATTCAGTTCTTCATTAAAGAATCGTGCAATCTCTCCGACAGTCATCCCATGTACATAGGCGAGAGGACCAACTCCCACAAATGACTGAAACCTCATATCAAGAACAGGACCATCAACCGTCAGGCCTCCAATGGGATTCGGTCTGTCAAGTACCACAAAAGGGATTTTATATCTTGCGGCTGAGTCCATGCAGTTTTTCATCGTGGAGATATAGGTATAGGAACGGCTACCGATGTCCTGTATGTCAAAGAGAAGTATGTCCACACCCTCAAGCATCTCCTCAGTGAGCCCTTTTGTTTTGATGCTGAAGACCTTTATACCTGTTTTTTTATCCGTCTCATCTTCTGTATGGCCTATTACCCCGCCCCTTATTCCATGTTCCGGAGCGAAAAGAGCCGCCAGTTTGACGTCCTGCAAACTGTATATGACATCAATGGAAGGGCGCAGTTTGCTGTCAACACCCGTCAGGTTGGTTATCAGACCGACTCTTTTCCCCTTGATAATCTCTATATGTTTTTCAACCAGAACCTCTATGCCTAGCTTTACAACCGGGCATTTGATATTCTTCTCTACGGCCGCAGTCAGGGATAAGATAAGTGCACATCCCAGCCCCAACAGAATATTTATCTTTCTCATTTTAGTCCTGATAGCAGCATCCTTTTCCTGTAAATTTTCAGTAAACTCCGTATTGCCATTGCGAGGCTTGTCCCGAACGGATGTGAGGGAACTGATTCCTTCGCTTGTCATTGCGAGGAATGTTTCAAATGACGAGGCAATCTAAATAACAGGCTCGGAACAGGCTCCGCAATTTGGATTGCCACGGCAAAATACGCCTCGCAATGACAGAGAGCATGAGATTGCCGCACAAAAATCGCTCGCAACGACAAAAAGCGTCGGATTGCTTCGCCTCATACGGCCCCCCAATGACGTGGTTGAATGAGAACTTACCTTTTTTTTTAATTGAGAAGCAATGTAATGGGAACGCCCCAAAGATTATCAGATATCCTTATAACATCTGTTCCGTTGTACGCGAGAATTCCTGCCCGGCAGTTTTTACTGCTTGACATAAAGGCATTGAGTCCTGCCATATCGCTTTTGTTAATACGGCTGCCGTTTTTTACCTCAATCGCCAGGGTTTCGCGGTCCAACTCAAGTATGAAATCGACCTCAAACCTTCCCTGTATATTCCAGTAAGTTATTTTTGCATCAGGGAAGTGTACTGAGAGTATTCCAAGTAGATTGTGAGCAATATAGTTTTCAAGTAGAGCACCGCGAAGAGGCTCATAATTATCTAATTTCTTAACTCCGGCAAGATATGCTGCAAGTCCGCTGTCCGAAAGATAAATTTTGGGAGATTTTATCAGCCTGCTGGTACGATTAGCAAGATGAGGAAATAATTTGAATATAACGAAAGACGCCTCCATTAGCGAAAGATACCTTGTTGTTGTCATTACATTAATTTTGGCATCACGGGATAATGAACTTTGGTTGAGAACCTGTCCATTTCGCAAAGAGAGAAGTTGAAGAAGATGACGGAAAACCACAATGTCAGCCACCTGGCTTAAAGAACGTATATCCCTTTCCAGATACGTCTGTTCATATCCCCGGAACCATATTTCCGAATCTTTCACCTGCCCCAGTACCACCGAGGGCATCCCGCCTTTTAATAACTCATCCATGTTTAACTTTTTTACGGACTCTTCAGGAAAAACATTTTTATTGATGAAGTTTACCAGTGCAGGAGTCTCTTCCTGCTCGAGTTTTTCCCTGCGGGTAAATGGATAAAGCGTTAGATATACCGCTCTTCCTGCCAAAGTTTCGGAGATTCTTTTCAGCAGAAGAAAATTCGCTGAACCGCTCAACAGGAATCTACCGGGCTTGCGATTTTTGTCTACGTCTTTTTTTATAACGCTTAAAATCTCGGGAAATTTCTGTGCTTCGTCAATGGTTATCTCTTCTCCTTGAGAAATAAGGCTTTCGGGGTCTCTGCGCGCCGCCTCAAGCGTATTGTAATCATCAAACGTGAAATACTTTCTTCCTCCGAGAGGGGCAAGGTTTTGTAGAAGTGTGCTCTTACCTGTTTGTCTCATACCTGAAAGAACTACTACAGGCATATTCTCCAATGCTTTGAGAATGAGTTTTGAACTCTCGCGCGGTTTATATTTTGTCATAATTTAACATTATATGTTAACATTTGATATAAATCAAGTTTGTTTTTCCCCAGGACAGGAAGGAGTAAAACCAAATTGTTTTTCTTTGTTGGTCAGCAGGCGGTATTCACCTGATTTAAGAGAACCGAGGCGTATGCTGCCTATCCGTACCCTCTTCAGTTCAAGTATACCATAGCCGAGGGCTTCAAAGAGCCTGCGTATCTCACGTTTTTTACCCTCCTTCATCACCACGGCCAGTTTACTTCTGCCCGGAAGTGTTTTTAACGATTTGATTGATGCCGCCCGCAGTTTTTCACCTCCCTCCGTAATGCCTTTTTTCAGAACCTTTGTGTTCAGGTTGTTGAATGCAGGAGAGACCGTAACCTCATACTCTTTCTCCACCTGATATCTGGGGTGTGTTAAGTGATTTGCGAATTCTCCATCATTGGTAAGGATGAGCAGTCCTGAACTGTTTTTATCAAGGCGTCCAACAGGGAAGAGTCTTCCATAGGATTTGGGGATAAGGTCGGTAACCTTCTTTTCTGCGAACCTGTCTTTGACAGTGGATGTATATCCAACAGGTTTGTTTAAGACTATGTATACATATTTTTCAGGGGAGACCGGCCTGCCGTATACTGTCACGCTGTCTTCAGGAGTGATTTCAAGGAAGGGCACCGTAACCTTCGTTCTATTAACCTCTACATCACCCTTCTTTATGAGTTCGTCCGCCCTGCGGCGCGACGCGACGCCACAGCGTGCCAGATAAACGTTGAGTTTCACTCTTTTATTTTACCACAACCTTCTTTACTTATCTCCCTTTGCAAATTTGGCAAGGCCTTTCTGGATGCTTGATTTTTTCTTGGCATTTCTCTCAGGAGGGATTTCCCTGTATATGTTCGGGATTTCACTGAGGCATTTTTCTACACGCTTGCAGAACTCTTTACCGGTGAGTGTATCTCCCTGTTCTAACCCGAGACACCTACACCAGCGGTTGTCTATGAGGAGATTCCATTCCCGTTTTAGTTTTGGAGCAAGAGGCCTGAAAGATGTGTCTATTATATCGTCGCAAAGTCCGTTAATGTTGTGAATGCAGGGACCGCATATGTCATCAGCACCCAGTTCAATTTTTATCTCTGCGTTAATGTCACCAAGTATCTTCTCTGCAACGATGTGAACTGCATGCCCGTATGGATGCGGTTCAAATGGAACACCCTCGCCAAATGCAGCTACAATGTCTACAAGATGATGCGGTTTTATATTAATCATTTTTATTAAACAAAAAATACATCTACGCAGGTTGAAGACCTGCGGTTACATTAAACAGAAATTGTTGTAATATAGGTGGGCTGAAAAAACAAATCCCAACTGACGGATATAAAGTTTAATAAAATATCAAATATACATCCAATACACTCTTATCCGGATGAAAAGAAACTTCATCACCAATTTTCAGACTACTACTCTCAGGATTTTTCTTTTCAGCCCTGTTGTTTCTATTATTCGCAGCCTATATATTATTTACTTTTTTTTCTTTGCGGATTTCTTTTTTTTGCTGCCGCCACGGGCCATTTTTGCTTCGCACACATTTCCCGCGCCATCAATATAATACATATATCCCTTTTCTCTCTTAACCGCACCCTTAATCAAAATCTTTCCCATTTGTCCCTCCTTTTTGCGTTCTAAGAACGCTAAAGAAACAACATTTTTACATCGACTATCTTAATGATATATCTTTTTATATCACTTGTCAAGATTAAAATTTCGTCTTGTCATTTAAAGTTTAAAAGTGCACTAAGGTTCCCTCTCCCTTGAGGGGTGAGGGTGAAAAGGAGTTAAAAGAAAACAGCGGTAGTAATGTGGATACTGTGGTTAACTCTGGATTAAAAGAGTTATCCACAAAGCGTCAGTATCCACATTGAAAGTCTTATGGTTTAATCTTTCCTTTTTAAAAACAAGGAGGATTAGCCATGGGAAAGCAGATACATAAGCGGTTGGCAGATGAGCAGGTAAGAGGATTGTTGGAGAGGTATTGCTCAAAAGAAATTGAGTTGGAGTATGTCTTAAAGAGTCTGGAGATAAAACGCAGGCAGTTTTTCAAGTTATTGAAACGATATAGAGAAGAGCCTGGTGATTTCTCCATCGCTTACAACAGGCAGAAGGTCTCTGTCCCGACGATTATAGACCGGGCAAAGAAGACGCTGTTCAGGCTGTTTGTTACTCCGCCGCCATTTGAATCAACCAAGGATATGTTCTGTTTACGCGTGGAACGAATGATTAACTCCTACAGAAAAGTATCCCTGAATAATCTTGAATTAAAGGTCTCCGGCGTACCATTGCATTCAAAAGTCCAGATGCGCATTGTCCCGGACAAGGACACCGGTATCGCCGAGGTGCGTTTTTGGTATAAAGATAAATTGGTGGATATCCAAAAGGTTAAAAATACGGACCTGAACTTAGTGCACTTTTAAACTTTAAAAAGTGCACTTTTGAATTTTAACTAACAGATTAAAATTTCGTCGCATTATGCGAAAGGCAATAAGGTAAATAGTGTCGTGTCCCATAAATATCTTTACTTTTGCTGTATTGTCACAGAAACCGTTCCTGTTCTCTCCCAGACGTGAGGGAGCATTTCTTGCATACTACTCTTCGGTCAC
>CAYOYL010000013.1:0-17211 GCA_964408175.1 uncultured bacterium | reverse complement strand
CTTCTGTGCTTCCACACTCGCACCTCAACTCTTTCCTTTCCTCTCCGTATCATTCTATAATTCTTATGTCGGAATTTCAGGTTTATTCTACAGGTTGTTTAAATATAAGAATTTTTGTGCTATTATCTTGTTTTGCAGTTTTTTGAATCCAGTACATATTAAGGATAACAAAAAATGTCTCTTACAGCAATAATCCTGATTTTGATATCCGCCTTTACCCATGCAGGTTGGAATCTTCTCAGTAAAAGAAGCAAGACTTCAGGAGCCTTTTTCTTTTTCTCCACAGGTTTTGCCATGTTCTGCTTTTCACCAATAATTATCCTGTTCAGAAAAGAGATTACTCTCATTCCCTTTGAGGTGTGGAAACTGGTTTTTGTTACAGGTTTTTTTATGGCTCTTTATTATTTTTCTTTGGCCGGGGCTTACCGTAAAGGAGACATCTCTATTGCTTATCCCATTGCAAGGTCCTCGCCAATTCTGGTGGTAACCTTCGTCAGTTTTGTTCTCGGGAAAGCAGATGAAATCGGATCCTGGGCACTGGTTGGAATTATAATGGTTGTGATGGGATGTTTTCTACTCCCCGTAAAACATCTCAAAAGGTTTTCTTTCAAAAACTATATGAGTATATGTTGTGCTCTTGCATTTCTTGCAGCAGTCGGAACTGCCGGATATACCATTATTGACGACCACTCCCTATTTTTAATGAGGAATCTGCCCGGCAAACCTTTCAATTCTTTTAATTCATCATTCCTTTATCTTTTTTTAGAAGGGGTAAGCTGTTTTTTCTGGCTGGGGCTGGGTACTATCATTATTGGAAACGAAAGGAGAGGATTCATTGAATTTTGTCACCGGGGCAGTAGAGATATAAAACTTGCTATGGCGGCAGGAGTTATAATCTTTGGTACTTACGGGCTGGTGCTAACTTCCATGGCTTTCGTAAGAAACGTAAGTTATGTCGCTGCATTCCGTCAGTTGAGCATTCCGATAGGAGCCTTCTTCGGTATGTCCCTTTTGGGAGAACCGCGATATCCCACAAGGATAACAGGGATATTGATAATTATGGCTGGGCTTATACTGGTAGGATTAGGGGAAAAGACATCAGTTTCTTTTTAAATCCTGTAACCTGTTAGCGTCAGAAGGTTTCATTCCCTTCACCTCCTGCGGGAGAAGGATTCAATCGAGAATCACTTTTTGAATCTAACACATTACATAAAGTTATACACTAACGTTATTCCTAAAAATCCCTATGTTGATTGGTAAATCCTCAGTAAACCCCGTATTCTCTTTGCGAGGCTTGTCCCGAACGGATGTGAGGGAACTGATTCCTTCGCTTGTCATTGCTAGGAATGAGATTCCTTCGCTTGTCATTGCGAGGAATGCTTCAAATGACGAAGCAATCTATATGACAGTCTCGGAACAGGCTCCGCAATCTAAATGAGATTGCCACGGCAAAATACGACTCGCAATGACGTGGTTGAGTGAGAACTTACCATACATATTTTTCTTTGGAAGTTTAGCATAACTGAAGATAAACATCAAAAAAATAATTTGTAACAAATCCCTTATGTCGGAATTTCTGGACCCCCACTAAAAATTGACAAAAAAAATTACTTGTGTTATAAAAACAGTGTTGATATGATTACAAATAACATTATAAAGTCAGGGAAATGGGAAGGGCTATTTTCATATATAACAATTTTTATTATATTGCCGTCCCTTTTCTTTTTGACGCTTCTATTTCCTGATTATTCAACATCTCAAGATACTGATAATCTGTGACAAGGTTATTAAGAGAGGGAACTTAAGATATATGATTATTCCCATACCTATCGAGAGGGCAAAGGAAAATCACCGTTCGGCTGTGATGCGACTGCTTAAGCAGGCAAATATGCATTACATACCATCCAGAGAAGTACCTCGCCTGACGTATGAGAATTATTTTGTTGCGCTCCTCAATGGAAAGGTGGTGGGTTTCTGTGGCTACTCAATCATAAATTCTGAGGAGGCTAAAACCGAACTGATGGTAGTAGACAAGGAACACCGTAACAAAGGCATAGGCTATGCTCTTCAGGTACGCCGGATGGAAGATATGCTGAAAAAGGGGATACGAACACTTACAACCGAGACTGACCTCCCTGAGAACGTAGCATGGTACAAGAGACATTTCGGTTACACTGAATCAGGCAAGAGGGCTAAGTTTCATGAGTTCGGAGATAGAACGATAAATGACTGGACTATCTTGAAGGTTGACCTGAAAAAGTGGGAAAAACAACACAAAAAGGGATGATAATGGATACAAAAATTGCAGACTCTTTAAATTTTCCATATCCTGTCAAGCCCTACCCAAAACTTATTATCAACGCTGCCATTACCGGAATGGTTAATACAAAACAGGATACGCCGCACCTGCCCGTGAGTATTGACGAAATCATCAAAGATGCAGTTGCCTGTTGGAGAGCAGGCGCTTCTGTCGTACATATCCATGCCAGAGAGGAAACAGGCGAACCCGGTTATAGAAAAGAGATTTATGCAAGGATAATTGAAGGTATAAGAGAAGTCTGTCCGGAGTTGATAATCTGTGCATCTACCAGCGGGAGAATTCACAATACATTTGAAAAACGTTCACAGGTATTGGAACTGGAAGGTAGACTCAAACCTGATATGGGCACCCTTACCATGGGTTCCTTAAATTTCCCCAGCCAGGCATCCATAAATACCATTGAAATGATAGAGGGACTTGCTCTCAAAATGAAGGAGAGAGGCATCCTCCCTGAAGTAGAGGTCTTTGAGCCTGGTATGATTAATACAGCCAAGGTACTCATCAAGAAAGGAGTTTTGAAAAGCCCTATCTATTCCAATATTCTACTGGGCTCTGTATATTCAACACCGGCAACCCTGTCAGACCTTGTAAATATGGTGCAGAACCTGCCTTACGATTCTATATGGGGAGCCGCAGGTATCGGTCAATTCCAGTTTATAGTTAATTCCGCCGCTGTGCTGATGGGAGGCAACATAAGGGTAGGACTGGAGGACAACATCTACTACAACTGGCAAAATAAACAGTTATCCACCAACGTTATGCTGATAGACCGTATGGTACGGTTCAGTCAGGAACTGGGCAGAGAAATCGCCACACCAGAAGAAACACGCAGACTTCTGGAAATCCCTATGCCATAATTATGCAATGGTTTTATATGACACCTATCTCCCTGAGTAACCGCAAAAAGGCTAAACTCCTTTTTATCTTGTTTGGTTTATTCTGCTTTTTTATCCAGAACCTTGAGGCTGAAGAAGATAAACCCGTCAGCTTGGATTCGAGAGAAAAACAGGATGAAAGATATTATACGGTGTATGTTCCTGAGAGTTACAATGCTTCCAGAAAGTGGCCATTAATCATCAGCGTTCATCCGGCCGGAGGCAACGGGTCAAAAGAGATTAGAAAATGGATAAGAAGAGCAGATGAAAAGAGATTCATAGTACTCTGCCCCACCTGTATCATTGCCAAGAGAAGGATGGCATCCAAGGAAGATTTCTCTGCCAATATTAAGGAAGATGAAAAAAGCATAACCTATATGATTGAACTGATAATGGAGGAATACAGCATTGATAGTAACAAAATCCTCCTTACAGGATTCTCAGGAGGTGGATTCCTTGTATGGTATTACGGGGTCAGACATCCGGAGATTATTACAGCAATTGCCCCCAGAAGCGGGAATTTTACCGCCTTCCCAGAGAGAAGGGATTATCTCCAGGGCTATTTCGGTTCCGCACTTAATATCTCTAAACTTAAGAGCCTCTCAGTTTACGTTGTTTATGGAGAAAAAGACCATCCTATAGCACTCCAAGCAGTTGAGGGCATCAAAGACTTTTTAAGTGAATACGAGTTCAGGGAGAAAAAAATTGAGTGCGTACCGGGTATGAATCACAGTGATAAGCATATAGACCCTGTTATAGATTGGTTTTTAAACACTTGTCCCGGGTGACCTCCAACCGAACGCCTCTCAGAAAAACTGCGGAAAAAACATCAGGTGGGTGAGGGGGAAAAGGAAGTTTCAAAGAAATTGACGGGTTTTGCTGAACATTTACAATTATGAGGAAAAAAGGCAGGGTAAAAATCTGGCTTGTTATCCCAATTCTATTTTTAATTTTCATTATTGGTTTTTACCTATCGGCAGTTTACAGAGCAAAAGAATGTGCACGGATGGCTGTATGCGTTTCAAATCTGAAACAACTCGGGTTAGCCTGTTCTCTCTATGCAGACAATTTCGGAGGCTCTTTCCCAACAAATTTATCTACGCTTTATCCTGACTATGTGAATTCCTTAGACATTTTCATCTGTCCCAGTTGTAAACCAAAAGTAACTGAAACTGATGTTCTCAATAACTTCACAATCTGTTATGAATATGTGAGCGGACTAACAAAAAAAAATGACCCGGAATGTCTTCTTATCTATGACCGTGAAGGCAACCACAGGATAGGACATCACAAGGGAGACAGAAATATTCTTTTTGTGGGCGGTTATGTACGCGGTAGCATTAAAAAGAGAGACTGGCCTTATATCTGGCAAAAACATATGGAAGGGTTGCAGAAAGGAATAAGGTCTGAAAAGGATGAAAAACCTTTTGAGATTCCATTCTGACTTATTTTTAGCAATTATTGAACAGGTAGGTAATCTATCAACTAAATGCTGAACATCTCTTTTTACCCCCCCCTTCAAGGAAAACTACTAAACCGGGTTCTTTATGTAACATTATTAGAAGATTTCTTGTTGTTCCTATTGTCAAATTTTTATGGTAAAATACCTTTAAGGATACAATAAATGAATAGCACAGTTATTATACCAAAAGATAAAATCCGGGATTTCTGTGAACGTAATCATATCAACAGGTTATCTTTTTTCGGCTCAATACAAAGAGACGATTTTACGCCTCAAAGTGACATAGACATTCTTGTTGAATTTGAGGAGGGTTTTACACCTGGTTTTTTCAGGTTGATTGACATGGAAGAAGAATTATCCTCTATCTTAAAAGGCAGAAAAGTTGACCTGCGGACACCTGAAGATTTAAGCAGATATTTCAGGGAAGAGGTGAAAAAAGAATCTGAGGTATGTTATGTCAAAAGATGATTTGGTTCGAATAAGACATATCATTGATGCCTGTGAAGAATCAGTGCAATTTTTGGAAAAACGTCAGAGAAAAGACCTTGATACCGATAGAATGTTAAGCCTTTCTATCGTGAGACTTCTGGAAATTATCGGTGAAGCTGCCAGAGGTGTTTCCATTCAAACCAGAGAGAAATATCCGGATATACCGTGGAAGCAAATGGCAGGCATTCGCGACCGTCTTATTCACGGTTATTTTGATATTGATATGGAGATTGTCTGGAAAACGGTAAAAGAGGATATCCCACCTCTGATAAATCAGCTAAAAGAATTGATGGGCGAGGAAAACCCTAACACCTGAACCACCATACTCTTTTTACCCCCTCTCCTTCAAAAAAGACTGCGAATCAGGGCCTTTCATGTAAGACTATTAGAATCCGTCTTACAGGAAACATCTGGTCTTCTATTGAAGTTTGATGCTTTTGCTTGCCTTGGTTCCCCATAAAGTCGCGAATCAGACACGCTGTCAAGCATTACCTGCATCCGGCTTGTTTGACACGTCACCCCGGTTGAGTATACCGATGTCGACATAGACGATGGTTACCACTTGACCCTTTGTCAGTTCCACTTCCACTGTGTTCAATCCATCTTGGATCAGCGTCTTCGGCAGTATCCAGGCCCGCCGGTTCTCTCTCGGACTGATCATTGAGTCAAACGGGTTCCCAAAAAACCGGGACGTATCCCAGCAGGGATTGAGCCCCGTGCCGTTAAATCTGACCTTGAAAACGTGATTCGCGGCAAGTGGCTCCTTCGTATGAAGACGCA
Organism: uncultured bacterium; assembly: GCA_964408175.1. Lineage (GTDB taxonomy): Bacteria > Ratteibacteria > UBA8468 > B48-G9 > JAFGKM01 > JAFGKM01. The sequence continues at coordinate 11,285 of CAYOYL010000013.1, read as the reverse complement.
ACCGGCAGGGCTGCAGGTGACCAACATCTGCATCCTGTTCCGCTTCCGTGGGAATCATGTCCATTGTAAACGTGGCAGGACTGCCGCCTGTAATCTCCGCGGGTAACTGAGAGTGGTAGCTCGTACCTGCAATCATCCAATAATGGTTCTGCCGCGATAGAAAGCCAACGTCATTGAGTTTGGGGAGAATATGAAATGGTGGTTCCATCACAGGTATGTCATCTTTGTATCCCATGCGGTAGTACACAAAATTGAACAGACTGATGCCATCTGCACCACGTCGATGTGCCAGAAGTGCGGTCGTATAGAACTGGTGGTCACTGGTGTGCGGATCACCTTTCGTGCCGTACGCCCCAGGCTGTAGAAAATAGGGATGCCAGCCTGTGGAGTGCGTCATCTCAAGGTAGATTGCAGCGTCAGAAACCAATTCTCGCACTGCAGCCACATCGGTCGTCTGCGTCGTGTGATACCAGCCGGACAGGTTGAACATGTCTACGCCAGCTTTGCGCAGCGAGCGTACATCAAGACCGATGCGTGGATGAGCGGATAGTTGGAGTGGTATCCGAACGCAGAGCCAGCGGCGAGTGCCACCTTTACGATCCAGTGCGGCCCTAACCGAACTCACGAAATCCGTGACTATCTCAATCCGTTCTGGTTCAGTCGGTCCCGGGTCTTTGAAGAGTGTGTCATCGCGCAGAAAATCCAACTCAAGACCCTCGAGGTCGTAAGTGTCTGCCAGTTCACGCACAAGAGCCAGTTTGTACGCCCGAACCTGCTCAACAGCCCAGTCCATACCACGCTTCTTGTAGTATCCCTCTCTTTTCGGGTGCTCCGGATCAATATGCCATTCAGGATGCTCAGTATAGAATCGGCAAGACACGAGCGACTTCTGGTTCTTGCAGGCATAGTTCTCTTGGTGATGAACGTCGTTAAGCCGCAGGCTGACAAACGGTGCCATGCCGAGTTTCCGGCAGGTTTTCACGAGGACGCGGACCATGTCTCCACCCTCATAAACGTAACGGTCATAACCACCCATCCCTGTGACTTCCAACTCCGTCCGCGCCTTCCACCAATCGTAGAAATCTGGATCCACCTCGCTTTGCCACCAGGGAACCCAGCCCATCCCAGGGCTGAGCATGTAGGCATCAACTCCCTTGTCAGCAACCTCTTCAATGGAGGCCACGAGCATGTCCTCGGCAAATGGTACGTCCTCCTCATGCCATGGACTCACCACACCCGCTGTGTTCGTCGCATCGTTATTGTAGAGAAGTCGGAACGGCACCTTGGTTCCCATCGCATTTTCTCCGTCGAACTTTGCAGACCAGGTGAGCTGTCAAGCCTCGCCTGTATCCGCTGGTTCGGTAGTCCCTTTATATCTCAAATCACATTCAAATCGTACAAGATACGGCCACAACGGGTGACCCACCATGGAGATACCCCAGGTAATCCCTAAACCCACGCCATCAACAAAGTCGTCCGCACGAAAGGGACCAGGTGCTTTAGGGGGTACAGCCTCTATGACCTTTTGGAAATGGACTCCGTCGTCACTGTACTGCAACGTGTTTCCTTGTGGTCCGACGTTGCAGACCATGCAGCCCACACCCCTTCCATGTGGCCAGACACATACTTCGTGGCCACTGTCCAGCACAGGGTTCTCCCTATACTTGACGTAGGGGCCTGTCGGAGACTTGGCAATGGCCAACCCCATCTTGGTCTCAGATGGACTGCGATTCATCTGCCGCCCTTTGTAATACATCCAGTATTCGCGGCCTCGGACGATAAAGCAGGTGTCATCAACCCGCATACTGTCAAACGCCTCGGGATCATCAGTTGGGCGCAAGACCGGATCAGCCTGGCGTTGCCATGGACCGCGGGGAGATCTGGACGATGCAACCCCGATTGAGGTTCTTGTTCCGTTGGGACCGCCGTTGTCATTCGTAAATGGTTCCGGTACCGCCGTATAGAAAAGATAGTACTTCCCCTCGGAAACAAGAATCGTAGGTGTGAATACCGCGTGTTCGTCGAATGCCGCTGCCGGCCCCTTTGACAAGGCTTCTCCTACCTCTTGCCATCTCTTCCCGTCAGAACTGGTCGCGTACCATACAGAAGCAGAATATCCGTCAGCAGACCCCTTGGTGCGGGAATACCAAACGTAATAAGTGCCATCTACCGCGATAACCGGACTTGAATCTCGACGGGTGACGCCCTCCTCAAAAGGGATAGCATCCGAGTAGGTGAATCCGTTGAAATTATCGAATGGTACCATCATCTTTTGTCAAACGATTATTAGATAATAAGCCTTTTTCTCTCTACCAAATGTGTTTATACCAGACATTTGTCCGATTTTGAGGCGGATTTAAGTAAGTCATTTCAGTCACCCTCCTCTAAGTGTACCACTTTTCCACTCCCCTTTCAGCCTTTTACCGAAAGTGAAAAGAGCGAAACATTTTGTTTCCTGAAATAAATTCAGGACAAGCTTTATGTAAACAGGCCCGGTTTGTTGTACTTTGCCGTAAACGGGATTTCTCCCTTTGTGTTGCGACCATCTGCCGGCCTGATAAATACATTGTATTATATATATTATACCCCCCCCCCGATTTTGTCAAGAGCTTTACATCCCGCGTCTGGCTTGGGTTTCCAGCGTTTCTTGTTTTTTCCATTTTTTCCGTATCCTGTCATAATCAATCCCGCAGGCAGATACCGCCTTGCCCCAGCCGCCGAAGTGATAGTTTGCCGCACTGATTAAATTTATCCTGCCGCTTCTTCTCATTACTTTATAAGAGATGTCCTTGTTTTTTTTATAAAGAGCGATTATCCTTCTTTTTATCTTTCCTCTGTCCCATGCGGTAAACCTCTTTACCTTGTTGTAGTCCATCCCTATGGCAGTCAGGGCATTTGCCCATCCGCCGAAGTGATATACTGCCGCATGGAATAGTTTTGGATGTCTTTTTTCAAACCCGTTGTACCTGAACCCTTCTCCGCTGTTTTTGTGTTTCTTCAACAGTTTCTTTATCTTGTTTCTATCCCAACTTTCCTGCCTTCTCACCCTGTTATAATCTATCCCGGCAGATGTAACAGCAATTGCCCAGTTTCTGTAGTAATGCACTGCGGCAAAAAGGAGTTGTGGAGCGCTCTCTAACACCCCGGCATAAGAAATGTCGCCGCCCAGCCTGTGCATCTGCTTTATCCGTTCTATTACCTCGTCTCTATCCCAGAAGTTCATTTTATCCATAATCTTCTCAGGTTCTGTGCCGTTGGTATATCCTGTTTTCCTCTGAAGTTGTGCCGCTTGAGTACACTAATGATTTCCTCCCTGGCCCGTTCTATCTCAAATACAGTGGGTTGCGGTTCCGTGTTGTCTCTTAACGCCCCGGTCAGCGGGGCCGCTTCCTTTATCCGCTCACACAGTTTCTCCAGTTTCCGTCCCGCAGTAAGTACGCTGTGACTTGCCATAATTGTTTCCGTGAGCCTGATAATCTCACGTCGGTAATGCCCTCTGGCAACCGGAAAGTTGCACAGCAGCAGGTACCAGCCCACCGTCTTCTCCAGCGCTTCCTCGGGATGCCGCTCATACCACCGGATATCTTCTTCTGTCTTTGCCGTCTCTTGTTCATCCTTAATCCTCTGCTGCTGGAAACGGATGGTCTGCCGCGCCTTTCTCAACTCTTCTTCTTTCCGTTTCTTCTCTATGTTGTCGGCTACCTTGCTCAGGTACCACCACCGGTTTGTTGCCGGTAAATTCTCTACCACCAGCTTCCGCCTTAACGCCACTGCCGCTTCTGTTATATCCTGTTTCCTGTACCCTGACAGGTATTCCTTCACCTTGCTCTTTCTTACCGCACCTGACGGAAAGAACTCGCTGTATACCCGGTCTATCAGTTCGCTCTTTAACTCTGAGTTTTGTTCTTCTGCCTGTAACACCCGCCTGACAGATTCCTGAAACTGCGGGCGTACCATCCCGGTTGAGCTCGCCCCTGGACTGGTTACTCTTGTCCGGTTATACAGGCCCGTGTAGCCCAGAAGTATCAGGTTGAACACTGCCTTGACCAGCCGTACCTTTAGCCACTGCCACAGCCCCCTGAAAAACAGCTGTATCAGTCCGCCCTTTGATGAGAGCGTTTCTTTTGCCGTTCTGAAGTACCGCTCTAAAGCGGCTTTGCCTTGTGGCCGGTACGGTGCGGCAAGGTTGCGGCAGATACCGTTTTCTTTCAGGTAGCGTCTCACCCTGCCTGACTTATACGGCCTGCCGTGGTCTGAAAGCACAGAGAGAACTTTTAGTCCGTTTCTTCCAGCAACTTTCAGGCCGCTTTTCAGCACCCGGATTACTGCCTCTGCATTTTCGCCAGGGAACCCTTCCTGATGCAGGATGTTACGGGAAAACGCATCCAGCACCGCTATCAGTTTCAACCTCACCCCGAGAAAGACAACCGCAGTTGTATCTATGATGCTCTGGGCGCCCGGAAAGTAGTACCGGAATCTGCCGCGCTGCCCTTTCAGCGTTTCTTCCCGTTGTTTATACAGCCCGGCCTGTTTCAGGTACCGTGCTATCACCTTATCGCTGAGCGTGCTCTTGCCAAACCGCCTCAACAGCCTGCGGTGCTTAAACCGGAAGTGCACCGAGAACTCCGTTATCCGGATAGTTCTGTGCAGGCGCTGCCACCTTCTACCGTACTGTTCTATCGCCCTGATAACTTGTGCAGGCAGTTTGTTCGCACAGCGTTTCGGTGCGCGGGATTTCTCCTGCAACCCGTCTGTTTTCACTCTGCGTGCCCATAGCCGCAGACTGCCGGAGTCTATCCCGATAAGTTGCGAAAACTGCTCATAGGTGAGGCCATGCTCACTCTTTAACCGGGTACGTTGGAATAACAGCGTCTGCTTTTCCGCAGGTGAAAACTTCTGATTCGTTTCACCGTCTTTTTGTGTTTTTATCAAAAGCCGGTTTATCGTCTCATAGATGAGCAGATGCTCGCTTTCAGGATATGATTTCCATACTTCTTTTTTCCTTCTGCCGGGCCGAAGCGTGGAGAATAGTCTCAAACCCTCTTCCCGCAACAGCGACTTCCACCGGTGCAGTTGTTTCTCGCTTACGCACAAACTCCTTGCCAGGTCTTTTATTGTCCTGCACTTTAAGTTGTCAATGAACGGTATTGCCTCTGCTAACACTGCCGCCTGATATTTCAACTCAGGCATTCTTGTTACGTACATGAGGCCCCCTTTCCTTTTATTGTACAACGTAGGGGGCCAACCCAACGTCAAGAACGCCTGAGGAAAGGGGGCTCTCTTTTCGTTAACTTGTCAATGTTCACAACGCAGGCAGTGAATATCGCTTACCGCAAAACCACATCTCTATCCTGCCGCCTGCTTCTACTACCTTCAGTATCTCAAACGGATTCAGATGCTCGATGTCTACCGTGTAGTCTATAGGCGCTACCTGTCTGCCTTCCAGACGCGCACGCACCTTAGCCAGTACTTCGTCTACCCTGCCGAAATACCGGTCCGCAGGCACCAGCACGCTGCCCAACTCACTGTCTCGCAGCCCCTGATGCGTGCGGTTGTGGTTGTAGTCGTACACCCACGCACGTACGTTGTCTTCTGCCTCGCTCTGGCTGTGAAAGTGCTTCTTGTTTAGCATCTCGTTTTGTATCCGCTTGTTTAACGCTTCTACCTTGCCCAGCGTCTGCGGATGATGCGCTCTGGCAAGGATATGCTCTACGTTTAAACTCTCCAGCAACTTCTGAAACCTGCCCATCGTCCGCCAACTGTAAAACTGCATCCCTTTGTCCGTTAACAGGCTCTCCGGCTTGCCGTACCGCCGGATGCTGTTTCTGATAGTGCTTATCGCATGGCTCATTGTCGCTTCGGTGAATAATCCATACCCGACTATGAACCTGCTGTAGTCGTCCAGCACCAGCATCAGGTACAGCCGCAGTTTGCCCAGCCAGAAGTCCAATATGTCCATCTGCCACATCTTGTTCGGCCACTCTGCCTCAAACCGGGTCAGCCCTTCCATCCCTATCCGTTCTTTCTTCTTGTATCCGTTGGCTATAAGTACCTTCCTGACTGCCCTGGTGCTTGCCTTCAGCCCTTCTCGTTTCAACTGGTAGTGTATCTGGCTCGGACCAAGTCCGGGTTTCTCCTGCCAGCAGCTTATTATCCGCTCTTCTGTCGCCTTCGGCAGTCGGTTGCTGATTCGCCTGGGTCTGCTGCTGGTATCTGTTAAGCCGTTCAACCCTAACGGGTCTTCTTTGTTTATCGCGGCTTTCCGCTTCTCCAGCCACCGCTTTAGTGTGCCTACCGCCAGGTTGTACCGCTCTGCCACCATCTCCAGCGTTGTTTCTTTGCCGTCTATCTCGCTTAGAATGAGCAGCTTCTCCTGCCCGCTGAACCGCTTCTTCTTCTCGCCTTTTGCCTCTAAGTCTAATATAGTTCCACTATAAACTGTCTTCTTTATCTCCATCCGGCCTTACCTCCCAGAGGAGGTATTGACCGGGTTGTATCATTGCGACTTACTTCTTTCTTCGGATATATGTCCGGTCTCAAAACAACCAAACTGTTCCAGCATCCTATTGCTCCGAAAATCTTCCGTCCTTTTTTCCCTCCCAGTAGAAGTGTACTCTACCCTCCGGTAAATATCAAATCCGCTGCAACTCCACCGTTAAACACCCTCTTTAGACAAGAATCCCTAAAAAGTTCTATTATTCACCGGAACCAAACATCGTCTTGCACAGACAATACCTGTGCTTCGGTCACTCGGCTCACCTACTCGTACTCATTGCTATACGGTGCTCCTTCTCTTTTCCTTTCTACTTCTTCCTTATTTATGCTATAATGTGTTGATGAGAGCAGTAATAAAAACCAAAACAACACTCAAGAAAATCTCTAAAGAGAACGATTTTTATGTAGATGCCTCACCTGAAGAATGCATATCTTTTATGTGACCGTTGACGGAAGAACTCTGGTCAATCAGGAATTCGGACTATGTTAAACGAAGATTACAAAGACGTATTACAAATCTTCTTAAAATACAGGGTTAAATTTCTTGTGGTTGGAGATTATGCAATGCCCTCCTACGGATACCCACGGGCAACAGGAGACTTTGACATATGGGTTGAATCAAGTTCTGAAAATTCAGAAAGAATCTATAGGTCTCTCCTTGGTTTCGGTGCACACCTCAAAGATACCTTTCCTATCCAGAGAAGACCTGATAAAAAACAAAGAATCTACAAGGGAGACTTAAAGACAGAGCGGATGCAGATGCTTTGAGGAACATTCCAGAACATTAAAATTGTTAGGGTGTGTGAGGGGATTGTGCTATCTGAAATACGATGACGCACGGGTCTCTGCTCATCAGGTAAGAATCTCCAGATGGCTTGGCAGTACTCCTCACTATCACCCCACCTCAACACTCCTCTTGAGGGAGGGGAGATATGGGTAAGGGATATCTCAAGGAGGAGGAATAACGGTGCTGGCTGAATATTTACTGACAAAGTTATTAAGAGAGGGAGTTTGGAAATACCTTTGCCACAGTCACACCATGGTTTCAGGATATTCCTGAATCTATGAGAACGTGTCCTTGATACAATATCCGGACCGGCCCTGATATAAAAAATATGAACAGAGCAGACGAAATCAGAGATATTCTGAAAGCACATCCCGAATACTGCGAGACACTCTTCTGCCGGGGCTACATAGTTACAGACAGACTGCTAAATCTTTCAGCGTACCCGTTCTACGAGCAATGGAAGTGTCTCCCCCTCGGCAGTCTGAACAACAGTTCCACTGTAAAAATATACTTTCACAGATGGCAGACCTGTCATATCATTGAGAGAAATGGAATTACCGCCTCTATCATAGGACATGCCTATAACCCCTTTGATATGAAACACAGGGAAACCGAGATACTCACCGATTGCATAGATGCCTATAAACAAGGCATGAAAGTTTTTTTTGACAAGGTCAGCGAACTGACAGGGGTTCACCTGATTATTCTGAATGACACAAAAAGACTGATAGCCGTCCAGGACTGCACAGGGATTAAGGCTTGTTGCTACGGCAGAGTGAACAATCATATCTATCTCACCTCGCATCCTCAGATGGTAGGTGACATATGCAATCTTCAGATAGACCCATTTGTAAGGCAACTGACAGACAAATGGTTTTTCAGGTTCGGACAGCAGTTCCTTCCGGGGAACCTTACACCCTACAGAGAGTTAAAAAGATTGGGGCCCAACACGTATCTTGATTTCAGCGATAGATATCAAGTATACAGATTCTACCCAACAGGACCCCACAGGGAATTAACTCCTGACGAGTATGATGGCATATTGAAACTGATACGGGAACTGATGGGCAGGAACATTGAACTCTGCACGCACAAGTGGAAAAGGACTGCCATTTCTCTCTCCGGCGGGATAGACAGCAAGACCACTCTTGCCTGCGCAAATGGATTATACGACAGGCTGAAATACTTCAGTTTCCACTGTAAGCCTGCTGAACTGACTGATGCAAAAGCCGCACGAAGGATATGCGAAAAAATAGGAGTAGAACATGCAATATATCCCATATCAGGTACGAACAGACAGATAAAAGACTATGGTGTGCTAAAGAAAATAATAAGCCACAATATCTCGTACATAGGCGTTCCCCCAGAGCATGAGATAAGAAAGTACATATATCTCTACAGACTTAATGACTTTGATGTTGAACTGAAGTCATGGGTATCTGAAATAGGACGCGCAATATGGGGAAGAAAATATGGTTTTGAATTCCCCAAGGTACTGACCCCCCGTCACTTCAGTATATTCCAGACAAGGTATATTTTTGCTCCGTTACTGCTGAGGGAATCCGAGGGGTACTATAAAGAGTATCTAAAGCAGATAAGTCTTGAGAGACCACTGTACAACTATGAGCATACGGATATTTACTCCTGGGAATTCGCATTCGGAGCATGGGGGCAGAGGATCTTTACCTCACAGGAGATTTTCAGGCACGCGGTTACAATCCCTATAAATAACAGAAAACTGATAGATATGTTTCTCTGGTTCCCCCATGAATGCAGAAAAAACGACATGGTGCACAGAGAACTTATAAGGTGCGCAAACAGAATAATATATGACCTTAATGTAAGTGTTCACAACGCAGATGCAGGAAAGAAGCGAATTATGCTTGAACGAACATACTACAGATATGCTACCCTGTTTTATAAAAAAATGGGGTGCGGTAAAGAAAAATGAAATTGTCAAATGATATATTGAACACGATAGGGAAAAGATACGGGCAATCGTTTTACATACTGGATTCAAACCAATTTGCGGCAAACTATAAGGAACTGCAAAACTCATTCAGAGAAATATACCCGGAATCACATATCGCCTACTCTTATAAGACTAATTATATACCGAAACTCTGTAAGATTGTCAACAGTTCAGGGGGTTTTGCTGAGGTGGTATCGGAGATGGAATATACCCTCGCTCTGAAGGTGGGGGTAAAGCATAAAAAAATATTCTTCAACGGACCATACAAAAATTCGTCAACTCTTGAAGAATTGCTCATCAATGGGGGTACTGTAAATCTTGATTCGCACCACGACCTGCGGATTACCATGGAGTTTGTCTCAAGATATCCCGAAAAGCAGTTTTCAGTGGGGTTGAGATGCAATTTTGATATCAATGACGGGATTCTATCAAGGTTCGGGTTTGACGTGCATGGAAACGAATTTAAAGAGGCAATAAGTTACATACGTAAAACTTCTAACCTGAAGATTAAGGGCATGCACTGTCACTTCTCATCAAGAGATATTGACTCCTGGCGGACACGAACACAAGGAATGTTGGAACTGGCAGGTAGATACTTTAGTAAACCTCCGGGGTTCATCAGTTTCGGTGGAGGTATGTACGGTAAAATGCCTGATTCTCTGAAGTCACAGTTTGACACCTACATACCTTCATATCGGGACTATGCAGAAGTTGTTGCCACGCCTTTCAGGGAAAGATATGGTGGTATTCATTCCCCAAAAAAGCCCATGCTGATTATTGAGCCCGGCAGTGCCCTGGCAGCAGACTCCATGAAGTTTGTAGCGAAAGTCGTGGACATAAAGAAGATACGTAACAAGAATATATCTACACTGACAGGCAGTGTCTATAATATAAATCATACGAATAGCAAGAACCTGCCTATAACTGTATACCACGATGAGAAAAACGGTAACAGGCAGGAGGAATACGAGGACATAGATTTTGCAGGGTATACCTGCAAAGAATCAGACTACCTCTACAGGAATTTCAACGGTAAACTGGCAGTTGGTGACTACATAGTTTTTGACAATGTGGGGTCATATTCCATCGTCTTAAAACCGCCGTTTATCCTGCCGAATTTTCCAGTTGTTGATTATGATGATACACTACAAACAGTAGGGACGGTAAAAAGAGGGGAAAATTTTGACGATTTGTTCCACACCTTCAGTTTTTAGTATGATACCTGTATATGGGGGTTTGTATTTTGAAGTATCTCATTAAAAGATTTCTTGACCTGACTGTTTCAATAGCAGCACTCGCAATACTTTTACCGGTTTTTGTGTTTATTGCACTGGCAGTCAAATGCAGTTCAAAGGGGCCTGTTTTTTTTGGGCATAAAAGAATTACAAAAAACGGAAGACTATTTATGATGTATAAGTTCCGTACTATGATAGAAAATGCAGAGCATACCAGTACCGGGCTGTTCAACTATCCCAATGACTTCAGGGTAACAGAAACAGGAAGGTTTCTACGGAAAAGCAGCATGGATGAATTACCCCAGTTATTCAACGTTATAAGAGGAGATATGGCGGTCGTTGGTCCGCGGCCTCCCATATCCTATGAACTCGGTGACTATGCCAGATTGAGCCAAGCCTACAAGCGTCGGTTTACCGTTCTGCCAGGTATAACAGGTCTGGCACAGGTAAGTGGAAGAAACAGTCTTACATGGAATGATAAGGTTGCTTATGACAACCATTACATTGACCTGTTTGAGAAATACGGACCGCTGATAGACATCGGGATTATTCTTATGACAATACTGACCTTACTCAAGATGAGAAACATCTGTGAAACTAAAGATGAACAGAATAACAAACCTCCCTCACGGGAAGGGACAAGATAAGGTAGTGTCAAGAAATAGATGAAAGTTTTTACAGGAACAGCAACGATACCAAGGACTTTCCTCCCCCTTGAGGGGGGAGGGAGAGGGTGGGGGTGAAAACCTGCAGAAAAAGAGTTACGGAGATATCAAGAAAATTGAGAAAAACTTCT
>CAYOYL010000012.1:0-5598 GCA_964408175.1 uncultured bacterium | reverse complement strand
GAAGGAATCCCATTCCTCGCAATGACAGGCGAAGGAATCAGTTCCCTCACATCCATTCGGGACAAGCCTCGCAATGACAATACGGGGTTTACTGAGGATTTACCAAAATGTGGAGGGGATTATGAAAGATGATGAAAGCTTAACCTCATTGAATGCGGAATTATCGCGCTGCAGGAAACTTGCAGAAGATTTTGAATCGGATGCCAAAAGGTACCGTAAATATCTGGACATTGCTCTCTGCATAATGGTGATAATAGATAAGGATGGGAATATAGAGTTTATAAACAAGCAGGGAGCAATAATACTGGGGTATCTTGAGTTTGATGAACTTATAGGAGAAAACTGGTTTGAGAAGTGTTGCCCTCCTAAGATAAGGGATAGTCTGAGATTTATCCACAGGAAACTGATAGAGGGAGAGGTTGAACCCTTCTCTGAAATGGAAAATTCTATACTGACCAGATTCGGTACCGAGAAGACAATCAGGTGGAAGAATAGTTTTATAAAGGATGAAAAAGGGGATGTAGTATCCACTGTGAGCATAGGTAGTGATGTAAGCAGGGAAAGGGAGCAGGAAAAGGAGATGGAAAGGCTGGAGACGCAATTTGAAGCAGTCGTTCAGGTTATCCCCGAGTCACTGCATGTCATAAACAGAAACTATAAGATAGTTTTCGCCAATAAGGCACTTATAGATACTAATAGCAAACTTGGATTATCCACAGATGTGCAGGGGAAAGGGTTGTGGGATGTTTTCTCTTTTCTCCCTGAGAGAGTGAGAGATGAGTACGAAACTGTCTTCCATCAGGGGAAGGTCCTCATTACCACAGAGGATACGGAAGTAAACGGCAGGAGAATTAAAACAAGGACAAGAAAGATTCCTCTGTTAAAAGATGATAAGGTCCATCAGATAGTTACTATAATGGAAGCCATCTCAGTATTTAAGACCTGAAATTTATGGGGGTTTTTATGTTTGCGAGGCGGGTCGGGAGGTTTTTATAAAACGGCCTATCATAAAACCAACCACTAACTGGGAAACTGCCACAACAAGAAATGGTATCCGCAGGCTATATGTTCTGGCGATGGTACCCCCCAGAAAAGGTCCCAGAGCAAGTCCAAAGACACTGATAGAGGTTGCTGCCCCATAAGCCTTGCCTATGCACTTTTTATCTATAACCTTGTGTATCATTGCATTTGCGGCCGGCAGCATTCCTGCAACTCCTAATCCGAATAAGATACGAGCGACAAACAGGGATGGCAGGGTATTGGCAAAGAAGTGTCCGGCTGAGGCAACAGCAGTTGCTATGCAGCAGGCAACCAGAATTTTTTTATGTCCAATACTGTCTCCCAGATAGCCGAGCACCGCGGCTGAAAGTGCTCCTGCCAGAGCAGAGGATGCGATAATAAGCCCTGTGATGCTATTCAGATTTTCAGTGGATGGGACAATATCTTTTACAATCAGGGGAAAGGAGGGATTTACCATTGAACTGTTAAGGTGAACCCCGAACATTATGGCTACTGCGACGAGAAATCCGCTGACCATCAGTATCTTCCTGAAGCTTATTGGTGGACCGTCCTTCTCTTCGTCGGGGGGGACAAAGTTTTCTCTGACCGACAACAAAACCAGTAGACCCCCGAGGAAAACAATCAGGGCTCCGGCACGGAAGGCAGCACGATATCCATAAAGGTCTGCGATGACGCCTCCAAAAAGAGGGCCGAGGGTAGCCCCTATGAATACAGCTGCCTGCATCATCCCGAGTGTAAGCCCGCTTCTGCGCTGGGGTGTCACGCTGGCAACCAGTGCGATACTGGCAGCATTGGTGCCTGTGAAAACCCCCTGCAGGAGCCGGCATATGATAAGTTGTCCGACTGTCCGCACCACAGACATAAGCAGTAGAACAATGGTGCCTGCGAACATTGCCCTGCATACCATAGCCTTGCGTCCGTAACGGTCAGCCAGGATACCCCACAGAGGGGCAAAAAGACATAAGGTTACCGCAGTTGCCCCCAGTGCAATACCTGACCAGAATGCCTGCTGTCCTTCATTGGAGATGCCCAGTTCAGATATAAAAAAAGGTAGAAACGGCATAGCTAACTGGAATCCGACAATTGACAGAATCTGGGCGATGAAAGTAGAAATGAACGTTTTTTTCCACATTTTTTTAGGTTTTGAGAGTTTATATTATAGTCTTTTCTGTGGATATTGCAATAGAAAAAAGTTTGTCAATAACTCCTTTTCAAGGTAGATATCCCCTTTGACTTGACATTTACTTTTTAAATAGGGTAGAATAGAACAAGTTTAAAACCCTTAACATAAAATGTAGAGTGATAGGTAACAGGGAAGATAACTTTTAAGCAACCACTGTGCTGGTCACTCTTGAAAGGGGTAAAGGAGGATATGATGAAGCAGCGGGTAGTACAGATTGTGTTGATAGTGGTGATTCTTATTGCCTTGGGGTTTATAGTAAATCATCTACGTCCCAAGTCCCATCAATACACCTATGAGCAGGTCCTCGTGGATGTCACGGCAAATAAGGTTTTCACTCAAAAGTTCAGTCTGGATAAAGCTCCGGAGTTCCCTGTTGAATCTCCGTTCAGTGAAGGTAGAAATGCTTATCCTGTCTATAAGTGTATGAAAGACGGGACAATATTTGCCTTTGCGGAGCCAAAATTTGATGAAGGAGCTCCACCGCCCAACCCTGACGCAATAATGCCAAGATGTCCTGTCTGCGGCGGTTTTGAGGTGATAGTCCCTGAACTGCCGGAAGGCCAGGACAGTATGGATGTTCCAGGTCCTGTACAGATAGTAAAACCCGGGGCTGGGAACTGATAAAACCATCACTGGTCTTTTATACCTGCAGAGGCAAATGCCTTTGCTCTGAGTATGCAACTGGGACATCTGCCGCAGGGTTTTTTGTTGTTTCTGTAGCATGACCAGGTAATGGAAAAGTCCAGACGGAGGGAAAGCCCTTTTTTGACTATTTCAGTTTTGGACATCTGCAGCAGGGGGGCATGCAGTTTTATCTTGCTGCCCCCCGCTGTCTTTTTTGTCGCCACATCTATGAGATTCTGGAATCTTTTTATATATGCAGGTCTACAGTCAGGATAGTTTGAAAAATCCACGGCATTTACACCTGTGAATACTGCCTCCGCATCCACAGTTTCAGCAAGGGACAGTGCAATGCTTATCAATACAGTGTTTCTTGCCGGAACATAGGTGGCAGGTATCTTACCTTTGCGAACTCTCTCTGGGATTTTGAGTGACCTGTCTGTCAGTGCTGACCTGGTCCACGAAAGGTCAACATCTGTTATGATGTGGCGTTCAACACCCAGGAATTTGGCGACCTTTATTGCAGAGGCAATCTCTTTTTTATTTCTCTGTCCGTACCTGACTGTCAGTCCGTATATCTGGTACCCCTGCTTTTTTGCAATGGCAGCGCTGACAAAACTATCCATACCCCCTGATATGAGACAGACCGCCTTTTTTTTCATCTTATCCCTGTTATCTTGTGCATCTGCATCCGCAGATACCAGTTTCTACCGGCATTCTCCTTGAGAAATATCGTTATCTCTTTTGCTATCTCTGTGTTGTTGTCAACGGGCTGTAAAACCACAGGTTTTTTTATTTTTTTGTCTATAAAGTCAAGGTCATCCTTACAGGTGATGACATATTTGAACTCTGATGCAACCCTCAGGAATTTTCTGTCGTATCCCTGAGGATGTAATTTTTTCCCGTCTGTTTTTGGACTTACGGTCAGCCAGTCAAGGGGTATATCCTGCCAGAGTGTTCCGTTGGTTTCCGCTGTGAGCCAGTATTTTTTTCTTTTCAGTTCCTTTACCAGAGGAGTAAGGTTTTGCAGGAAGGGCTCTCCTCCGGTGATACAGGCTCTTTTACAGGGGTATTTTTTGATTTTATCCAGTATCTTTCTTACCCCCGTTCTTTCGCCATTTTTAAAGGCATACTTTGTATCGCAGAAACTGCATCTGAGGTTGCATCCTGCCATCCTGATGAAGACCATCGGCAGTCCCTGCATAATGCCTTCACCCTGTATTGAATAAAAGATTTCCGACACGTTGTATACCATAGGTCAGATAACTGCTCGGGCAGATTTTTTATAAGAATCAATAATTTTGCTCAGGGTATCCTGCTCCATAATGGTTTTTATCTCAAGGGTTACGCTCCTATCTAAAATCTTCTGGCTTTCGGGGAAACTTCCACCGGCAATCTCTACATTTGCAATGAAGTGCCAGTAGTTATATACGGCAGGTGTTGTCCCGTTCTCTCTGAGTACATCCTTAAACTTCTCGGCTCTATCCCTGTCAGGAAGTAGAATGGTCAAAAACGTTGCTATCTCTCCATCTTCATCATTAAATTCCCTGAAATTCATCCCTGATATATTCTGTAATTCTTTCTTTATGGTTTTCTTGTTTTCCTTCTGTCTGGCAATGATGTTATCCAGTTTTTTGAGTTGAGCCAGCCCCAGGGCTCCCTGCAGTTCATTCATCCTGAAGTTAAAGCCTTTACGTGCCCGTTTCTCTTCACCCCTGCCGATACCGGACAGATGGGGGTGTCCGTGGTCATGATAGAACTCAGCCTGTTTGTAAATATCCTTGCTGTCGGTTATCACCATTCCGCCTTCACCAGCAGTCATCACCTTGACGTAGTCAAAACTGAAGCATCCAACATCCCCATACGTTCCAGCCTTTTTCCCCTTGAAAGAGGCCCCCGTAGCCTGGCAGGTATCTTCCAGAACCTTCAAGTTATTCTCCCTTGCAATCTCAAGAACACTGTCAATCCTTGCAGCAGAACCCATCATATGAACAGGTGCCAAACATACCGTATCTTTTGTGAGTTTGTTTTTTATATCTTCAATTGAGATGTTGAAGGTCTCGTCAATCTCGCATAATACCGGCTTGAAACCCGCCTCTTCTATCGCCTCTATCGTTGCGACAAAGGTAAAACTGGGAGCGATTACCTCCTTCCCTTTGGGCAGATTGAGTGCCTCAAGGGCTACCTTCACGGCTGCACTTCCTGAACTTACTCCCAAAGCATAACCTGTGTCGGTATAGCGTGCGAATTCTTTTTCAAACTCCCTTACCTTGAAAACACCGTTCCGTTCCTTGTCAAATCCATACCTGAATATAATGCCCGTTTTCAAAACCTCCTGTATCTGTTCCATTTCTTCTTTCCCGAAAACCTCTCTTCCAGCCATATTTCCCCCTTTTATCCACTTTTTTGTTTTATTCTTTTTCCTCTTTTCCTGCTTCTCCCCCTTTGAAAAAGGGGGACACAGGGGGATTTACTCTCTTTCCAAATCCCCTCTAACCCACAAATCTTCCCTTTCTTGCACTTCGTGCTTCGGGCAACGGGCTCACCGACTCGCCCTTCGTGCTAAGCGGCACTCAATAAATTCACCCCCTCCTTTTATCCTCCCCCCTCGAGGGGGAGGAAGTAAGGTGGGGGGATATATTCCACCCCCACCGCACTCTACGTAGAAACAGAGTGTCTGCCTCCCCCCTAAATGGGGAGGCGAATAAGGTGAAATCCTTTCGCACCAGCTCTTGCCCTGTGGACTCGCTTTCAGTACAGCGAGTCTTACGGGC
>CAYOYL010000011.1:0-17610 GCA_964408175.1 uncultured bacterium | reverse complement strand
TCTAGGCATTACCCTAGATGGGTTTCCCCATTCGGAAATCTGCGGGTAAAAGGTTGCTTGCACCTAACCGCAGCTTATCGCAGCTGGCCACGTCCTTCATCGCCTGTACCAACCAAGTCATTCACTATAAGCTCTTAGTAGCTTGATACCCAACTAATTTTCAAAGATCAATTTATAGAAATTCAAGATTAAAATTTAATGAAAAACTTTAATCTCTAATCTAATTTTAAAAAAACAAAATTATTTTTATCTACCATAAGCTATGTGCTATTCACCATAAGCTAATTGGTGGAGCCGAGGAGGCTCGAACTCCTGACCTCCTGCTTGCAAAGCAGGCGTTCTCCCAACTGAACTACGGCCCCGCTTTAGCTCATAGCTTATTGCTAATAGCTAATAGCAAAAATAAAAACAAATATTTTAACCATAAGCTATATGCAATTAGCCCTATGCTAATATGGGCCCATCAGGATTTGAACCTGAGACCCCCGCGTTATCAGCACGGTGCTCTGCCCTTGAGCTATGCGCCCGTCCAAGTATACAGGGTCGGATGTCAAATGTGATATGTAAAATTTATTCTCTCATCTTTATTGCTGTTTGTTCTCAACCTCTGTATCTTTTTTTGCAAGAAAATCTTCAAGGCTTTTCTTTACTATATCTTTTGCTCCCAGAGCAAAAGCAAGAGCAGCACCGAAGGCGAAAGCAGCAAGCAGAATTATAAACACGTTTCCTATAAATTCTGCAGCTATTCCTATCTGCTGTAACGCTATAACCACGCCAAAAGTTACTATCGCTACCTGGGTCAGTTTACCGAGGGTAGCAGATTTTTGAATTCCCACATTTCCCGCTGCCGTTCTCACAATACCGTTGAAAAAGGTTCCGAGAAAGAGAGAGAAGATAAAGACCAGCAGCCCGAGTATAAACTTGGGAATAAACCCGAGCAGACCGTCTATAACGCTTGGAGGTATATCCAGACCTGCAAAACTGATAGATATGAAAATTACCACCAGCATGATTAGCCAGTAGACGGCAATCCCCAAAAGTTCTGAAACATCCTTTGTTATGTTGCCCTTTTCCAGTAAGGTTTTAAATCCTGAGTCTTCCGAGAGTTTGTCAATGTTCAAAATTTTGAAGAACTTTACGAACAGAAGACGAAGGAACTTTGCTACCAGCCAACCTATAAGGAAGACAACGAGGGCTCCGATGATAGATGATAACCCATTCCAAAATCTTTGCGTTACTTCCGCCGCTGGCTCAAAAATGTTACTCATAATTCTCCTCCTTTCCCCCATTTTTTTTGGAAGGCGTGAAGTGTCAGGTTTTAACATACTGTTGCAGTCTTTTAGTTACTTCTCACGCATTCCAATGGGGGTTTTGTTTTACCTATTTATATCATTTTACCATTATTTTGTGAAAAAGCAACCTTTTAGACGATAACCTGAAATCTGATGTAGGGGAAAAAAGAGAAAAAAAATGATTTTAGGCAATAAAAATAAGGGTGTTTTAATCTGTATCGGAAGGTTTTTGTAATCCTGTTTCAATATATGTGTAGTTCCTTATCTCTCTGAATGGGTTGAAAGGTCTGCCTCCACTTTCAAAAAACTTTGTGAAAAATTCCAGATACTGCAACCTGCTTGTATGAACATATCCTCCCAGAAGATTTATCGCAAGATTCCCCATATGTCCGAGTATAAAGAGAAGGGAAGCAATAATATACCCTATGTAGGGTATCCCCGTGGACATGAAAACCATTTCATTTACTACAAGTCCGAGTACTGCTGTAGTCAGCCCCAGACCAAAAAGTCGGCTGTAACTCAAAACATCTCCGAGCAGATTGCTTGCTATAACATTATATCCTCCATACAAAGCCCAGAAGGACTTCATTATAAGACCCTTCTGGGTCTGTGCTTTATTTATCATAAGGTAAATAAATGAGATGGCAAGGAGCAAGGCTGAATATTTTATAATTTCTGCAGGTATTTTCCCTTTTTGAAACGCAGTGTAGGATAGAACTATAACAGCGACAAGTATCTGAATAAAAAGCAGGGTGAATGCTTCTCCTGATTTTTTTATCCCGTATTGTTTTAAGGAGTTAAACAGATTGAGTGAAAGTCCCCACAGAATCTGGAGATATCCTATTACCAGCGCCCAGCCGAGAAAAATAAATGCATTGTTTCCGCCCTCAAGTGGATTCAAGACTACCAGTCTCCTGAGTATTTTAACCGGGAACAGGCCTTCAGGCAGACGGGTTAACAGGTCTCCAAACCAACCTCCTGTAATCGTACCCATAATGAGGGTGACTGCCCCACTGTAAAGTATTAACCGTAGGAATCTTCTTATTGTGGGCATAAACCTGAACTTTTTCATAAAGACAAGAGAAAGGATGATAAGTATCAGTCCGTAGGCCGCATCTGTGATGCAGAAAGCAAAGGAGATAACAAAAAAGATGGATAGATGAATCGTAGGGTCGAGATTTTTGTAAACAGGTCTGCCGTAAAGGTCAGTGACTATCTCAAAAGGGTTTACGATATGATTGTTCTCAAGAGCAATGGGGATGTCTGCTTCTTCTTTTGTGTCCGGCTCAGATATGTGCAGATAAGAATCCGGGATATTACTCTGTGTAAAGTTTATGAGACGTTCTACATCATTTTCTTTCACCCATCCAGTAAGGCCGGTAACGAAAAGAGAATTTTTCAGTGTTTGTTTTGCTTTTTGGTAGTGCATAAGATTATTTGCGTGGTCATGGAAAACAAGGATTTCACGTTTAAGGGATAATATATCCCCCATCTTTTTATATGTTGATTCCAGTACCTTTTTGTTCTTTTGATAGTTCGTATCAATCTTTTTAATGATTTTGGAAGGTGTCTTATTCCATCGTCTCAGGTGAACCTGTTCACCCCTGTATTTTTCTATCCCCTTTAATACCTTCTTTTCCGCCTTTTTGGGGAAAATAACCAGGAATAAAGGGTTTTTATCGTCGTTGCTAACCCTCCCAACTGAAAAACCTTCAATCTGTTCGGGTATATTTTTCTGTTTTTTATTGAGCCTGAAGAGAGAAAACGAGAAATTTTTCATTGAAAAAAGGTCTGCAGGAGTTATGTCAATATCACGTAACAAGAGTAACTCTTCTTTTAACAGATGAAGTTTTTTTACAATGTTTTCCCTTTTTTCAAACTCTTTTAATAACAGAGAAAATCTCTCATAGGTTTCATCAAGACGGAATCTTCGGAGTACCTCTTTTTCCTGTTCTTGTGTAATGACGATTTTTTCAGAGGCTCTATTTCCCTCCATTTTCTTGACGAGATTTTTCAGCATCTCTATTCTGTTAAACACTTCTTCAGTGCCTGTTTCTGTCGCTTCATGTCCTTCAAAACCGAACTTCTCAGGCAGTGTGTTTATTTCAACCAGTCCTTCCTCCTGTAAACCTTTTAGAGTTTTTGAAGAATCTCCGCTGAAAAACAGGTGAAACCTCTTCATTCGCGCAATCATTTTTATTTTTTGTTTATCTTTACGTATTCCTCAGTAAGGTCACAGCCCCATCCTGTTGCTGAAAATCCTCCTTTTTTAAGGTCTATATCAATGACGACTTCATTTTTGCCCATCAGACCGCTAAGTTTTTTCTCGTCACATTTTACAGGATTTCCGTTATAAACCCTTGTTCCGCAGATGTAAACCTCTATCTTTCTCGTATCAATCTTTGCGTGCGTAGAACCTGCGGATGAGAGAATCCTTCCCCAGTTTGGTAAAGAACCGTAAATGGTGGACTTTACGAGGTTGGAACCTGCCACCCTTTTTGCCACCCTTTTTGCATCTTTCAGGGACCAACCTCCTTTCACTCGTACCTCTATCAGTTTTCCTGCACCTTCTCCGTCATAGGCTATCATTTTTGCAAGGTTGGTACACATCTCTTTTAAGGAAGATGAAAATTGTATATACTCTTTTGTTCCTTTACGTATCTTTTTATTTCTGGCTGAGCCGTTTGCAAGACAAACAACCATATCGTTGGTGCTGTTATCGTTGTCAACGGTAACCATGTTGAATGAGTCTTCAACGGCTTCTTTTAGTGCAGTTTTCAGGGAATCCCTGTCTATCACCGCATCTGTGGTTATGAAAGCGAGTATTGTAGCCATAGAAGGGTTTATCATCCCTGCTCCTTTTGTCATCCCCCCTATCACAACCTCTTTTTTCAAGCCTTTGATTCCTGTGTCAATCTGAAATTCTTTTACAACCCTGTCTGTGGTTATAATACCCCTGGCTGCCTGGGTATGATTTTCTACACTGAGTTTGCCTGTAAGGGCTGGTATTGCAGCAAGAATTTTTTTATACGGAAGTGGTTTACCTATTGTTCCTGTGGAGGCTGTGAGGACAGCATCTATATTCAGCCTGAGTTTTCTGGCGAGTTCTTCGGCAATCAATAAGGTATATTTATAATTTTCCTCTCCGTTGCAGGTATTGGCATTACCACTATTTACAATAACTGCCTGTATTTGTTTTTGAATGTTTTTCTGGCTCCACAGCAGGCTGTATGACTTAAAAGTATTGGTGGTAAAGGTCCCAGCGGCTACACAGGGTACCTCAGAAAAAAGCAAAGAAAGGTCGTAGATTTTTCTCTTTTTTATTCCACAGTGCATACCCGAAGCAAAAAACCCTTTAGGGTAGGTTATTCCTTTTCCTTTGCTCCCCATTTTTTTAACAGTATTTTTGCAGTCTCAATATCCGCAGGATAAGTTATCTTTATATTCTCTATGTTTCCTCGGGTCAGATAGACCTTAAAGCCGGCTCTTTCCACTAATACTGCATCATCACTCCCATAAAAATTTTCCTCATACGCTTTCTGATAGGCAAACTTTAGTATGGAAGACTTGAAAGCCTGTGGGGTTTGAACCAGCACGATTTTTTCTCTATTGAGTGTGTTTTTTACAAATCTGCCTTCAGTCTCTTTTACGGTATCCTGAAAAGGGATGTAGGGGATACAGGCTCCGTACATTTCCGCTCCTTTAATAACTCTTTTTAATACGTCGCTGCTGAAAAATGGCCTGGCAACATCATGAACAAGTATTATATCATCTGTTTCTTTCAAAGAAAAAAGACCTGCTCTCACTGAATCCTGTCTGGTTTTTCCACCCTGGATTATATGTACATCCTTGTATTTCTTTTTAAGTTCCTTACGCCATTTTTTGATATATTTTTCGGGTAAGACAACCGCTATGCTTTTAGTTTTTTTATAAAACCTGTCCAGAGAGTGATAAAGGAGCTCTTTTCTACCGATTTTTATGAATGCCTTGGGAAGGTTGTCAATCCTTTTGCCCAGACCTGCTCCGGCAATTATAACACTTATCATTTTAACTTGGCGAAGATTATTCTGCCAGTGGATGTCTGGATGGCACTGTCTATAATTACGTCTTTAACCTTGCCCATGTACTTGGCAGAGTTTTCCACTACCACCATAGTTCCGTCTTCAAGATACCCTATGCCCTGACCGGCTTCCTTGCCTTCTTTAACTATCTTTAAAGGTATCTCCTCACCGCTCATAAGTTTGGGTCTCATAAGCGTGGCCAGAGTGTTGAGGTTGAGAACTCTAATATTCTGCACCTCAGCCACTTTTGAAAGGTTGAAGTCATTGGTCAGTATGTTTGCCCGCAGGTCTGAAGCAAGTTTTACCAGTTTTGCGTCTACAGCCTCAATGTCCGGATAATCCGCGTCGTAAACTTTAACATCAATGGACTCATCCCTGCGTATCTTGTTTAATACCTCAAGGCCTCTTCTACCACGTTGTCTTTTCATATCTCCAGAACTGTCGGATAGACCGTGGAGTTCTTGTATGACAAACTTGGGAACAATAATGATATAATCAAGAAAACCACTTTTTGCTATGTCATAAAGCCTTCCGTCAATAAATACACTGGTATCCACAACGAGCAAACGCTCGTCTTCCTTCAGTCCGTGAAAAAAAGGAAATATGAATCCAAGTTCCTCAACACCCTTTAAGGCAATCATTACACCCAGATAAGAGAAAGCGAAATACAGGGCAAACCTCATATTGCTTATTTTTTCCGGGTTATCAATGGGGATAAGAAGTATAAATCCAGCAAGGAGAATAGCCGTAATAAGACCTATTATAAGTCCTACTACCGCAATCATAAGTTTTTTTATAGGGATTTTCCCGAGAAGTATCTCTAAACCGACTATTGCCAGTGACCCAATCCAGCCGGCAAAACTTCCTAAAAATCTCGCTTCAGGTAAACAATAGTATCCCGTTAATGTACTGATTATAACAAAAAACGCTCTTACGATATAAATACCCATCAGTTTATCTCCCTTTCATTCAGATTCAACTGTTTCTGCGTAAATGTGCAGTGAGAACCTACCTCATAATCTAACTGTTATTGTATATTATACACCTGAAAAGGATAAAAGTAAAACTCAAAGGTTTTTGATGGATACCTCAACTGCTTCTTTAAGCCATCTAACAGGATAGACCTGTAAGGATTTTTCCTTTACGTCTTTTGCATTTACTGCCGGTATCACCGCCCTGTTGAATCCGAGACGTCCTGCCTCTTTGAGCCGCTGGTCCACATTGTTTATGTGTCTTATTTCTCCGGTCAGGGCTATCTCCCCCATAAAAACGCATTCTCCGAGAGGTGGACGGTCTTTCAGTGAGGATATACAGGACATTGCCATGGCCAGGTCAGCAGCAGGCTCAAAAATTTTTAATCCGCCCCCTGTATTAAAATAGGTATCATAGGTGTTTAAATTAAAACGAAGTTTTTTTTCAAGAACTGCAAGTACAAGGGAAACCCTGTTATAGTCCAGTCCGGTAACGGTTCTTTTCGGGACCCCGTAATAGGTAGGCGTTGCAAGACTTTGTATTTCCACAAGTATTGTCCTTGAGCCTTCCTGCGCCGGAAAAATGACTGCTCCCGGCAGAGGGTTCCTGATGTCGGGAAGAAAAAGGGCTGATGCTTCAGGGATTTCTGTAAGTCCTGTTTCTTCCATTGAAAAGACCCCTATCTCCATCGTTGAGCCAAACCTGTTTTTTGTCGCACGCAGGATTCTCAGGTTTGACTGCAGTTCTCCTTCAAAAGATAAAACGACGTCAACCAGATGCTCTAAAACCTTCGGTCCTGCTATCACTCCCTCTTTTGTTATGTGACCGACAAGGAAAACAGAACATCCATTGTTTTTGGCATGATTGAGGAAGAAATTGGCATTTTCTCTCACCTGCGTTACTGAACCGGGAGTGGTAGGCAGTTCCGGGTCAAAGACCGTCTGGATGGAGTCAACGATAACAAAATCTGGTTTTAGGCTGTCAAGAGCGTCTCTGACCGAGGACATTTCAGTTGTGGCCAGTATGTATAAATTCTCCGAAAATGTTTTTAGTCGTTCCGCCCTCAGCCTGACCTGTGTTTTTGATTCTTCTGCACTTATATACAGAACCTTTTTACCCTGTTCTGCAAGTCTTCCCGATATACATAAGACAAGGGTTGACTTACCTACGCCTGGTTCACCTGCCAGAAGTATCAGACTTCCATAAACAATGCCGCCGCCTGATATTCTGTCAAACTCACCTATTGTTGTAGATACCCTTGAAAATTGTTCAGATTCTATCTCTGAAACTTTTTCGGGGAAGGAGGCGGTGGAAGGCATCCTGGCTTTTTTATTTACCACTTCCTCTATAAACGTGTTCCATCCGCCGCAGTTTGGACACCTGCCGAGCCATCTTACTGACTGATAGCCACACTCAGAACAGGTAAAGATGCTTTTCCCATTTTTTTTCATATCTATATCACCTTCTTCTGAGAAAAAGTTTCCATGGGTTTTCTTTTATATCCTTGATAAAGGCAGAAACATCCTTGTAAATCTCGTCACTTCTTAAAAACATACCGGCGGTTCCCTGTCCATTTTTCAAATCAGAAACTATAATGCCCATATCTTCCGAGAGGCTGTTTATTGTTTCTGCAGTTTGTTTAAACTGTTTTGTTGCATCATGTAAAAGAACGACCTCTTGTTTTATCTGGTCAAATAATTCTTCTTCTGAGAGTATCTTTGCAACAAGCCCTTCATTCTGTAGTTTAAAAAGAAAGTTCTGTATCTCTTTTGCGACATCGCCGAAAGATACTGCGGTTTTCTGTATCTCTTTTAGTGATTCTGCAGCATCTGTTCCTGTTGAAGCAAAACGTTCTATTTCTTTCAGTGTTTTTTCCATCCTTGCTGTAGTTGAAACGACCAGTTCATTGGTACTGTTCAGTAATTTTTCCAACTTCGGGTCATTACGAACCAACAGTTCCTGTAATTTCCTGTTGGTTTCGGTAGCGTCTTCTGTAAATTCCCCCATTTTTTCAAAGGTGTTTTCTATCTTGCTTATTGCTGCTGCTGAATCGTTAACGATGTTTTTGATGTTCTCTCGTATCTTCTCATCTCCTGAGAGGATGCTTATATCTGTGAGTATATTGTTTAAACGTACGACTATGCCCTGACTTGCCTCCACAAGTCTCTCCATTGAAAGCGGGTTTTCTCCGTCCACTGTCTCCCCAGACTGGATGTAATCTTTATCAAAACTGGGTGCAATCTCAATGTATTTTTCTCCTATCAGACCGAGTGACTGTATCGTTATTCTGCTGTATCTGCCAATCTTGATATTATTCCTTAATTTAAGTTTTATAAGAACCTTGGGTTTGACGTCATATAAAATCTCTATTTTTCTTACCTCACCGGCTCTTACTCCGCTTACTCTCACAGGCGAACCGGTTTCCAGGCCACTTATATAGTCAAACGTAACGCCAATCTCATAACCTCTGTAGTTGCTCCTTGCGGCCTGTGTGAAGATAAAAAGGAGAATGGCAATTGCTGCAATAACAACAAAAATTCCCACCCTCAATTCAAGAGATATTCTGTCTTTTTTCATTTTATACTCCCAGGGTTATTTACCGTTCTGCCGGATTTATCTGAAATCTTAATATTATTTCCCAATTTTACCTATTTTTTTGACGCATCCCTGTTTACAAAACTCATTATTATCGGATTTTTGCTTTTCCCACGCAGTTCTTCAAATGTTCCTATTTCCTGTATCTCCCCGTTTTCAAGTAATGCTATCCTGTCCGAAATCTTAGCGGCAAGTTTAACATCATGTGTAACGGTTATGTCCGTCGTCCTGTATTTTATATGCATCTGATTGATGAGTTCCGTTATACTTTCAACCGTAATAGGGTCTAAACCTGTTGTCGGTTCGTCATAAAAAAGTATTTCCGGTCTGGATATCAGTGCTCTGGCAACGGAAACTCTTTTTTTCATGCCACCGCTCAGTTGTTCAGGCAAAAGATTTTCAAAGTTTTTCATGCCCACATCATCAAGAATCTCTCTTGCCTTTTCCCGTATCTGTATGTCATCCATTTTGCTGTGTTGTATGTAGTAAAAGCCTACGTTTTCCCACACCTTCATAGAGTCAAAAAGAGCCGAACTCTGGAAGACCACGCCTATCTTTCTGAGTATATCCAGTATTTTTTTCTCCGGCAGGGATGTTATCTTTTCTCCAAATATGTAGATATCCCCTCCGGACGGTTTTATAAGACCAAGGATGGTTTTTAACAGAATGGATTTCCCACACCCGGAACTTCCAACGATGACGAGAGATTCTCCACTGTTTACTTCAAGGTTAATATCCTTCAGCACCTCATTTTCTTCAAATCTTACCTGCAGGTTTCTGATGCTTATTATTTTTTCCACACTTATATTGTAACGTTTGTTGAAGTCCTGTCAATCTTTGCCTGTCTGATGTGTACAAAGAAGACTTATAAAATAAGATGGAAGACAAGGAATGAAGTCTGATTCATAGATAGCCTAAACGGTACACTGTAAAACGCCTTATTTATATTTCAACAACCTCAAATTGCATTATACTGCCCAGTTTTTTAATCTCTTCAGTATAGTCTCCGTACACCATGGCAAGGTGGTGTCCAAAGTCTGCTGTCCTGTGGAAATATTCCATCCCATCAGAGATTTTTATATCCACTCCAAGGATACAACTCCAACCAGATGGTCCTTGTGTCTTAAAGTTATTTCCTTTTATTATCTCTCCTTTAATCAACAGCATCTTATTTGCCGTAGGGTCGAATCTACCCAGTGTTACTGTCTTCCCCTTATCTCTTGAAAAGTCATATCTCATACTTATCCCCCAACCTCCATGAGTGAAAGGCCTTATCTCATAAGGAAGAGGTTTTTCATTTAAGCCGTACATCTTCAAGCCCGGCATATCGTGATGTATCTCCAGGACGTTTTTCTTCTTATCAAGTATATTGGGGTTTCCCATATAAGAGGACTTTTTTGAGAGATACATTAAAAAAGCCATAGCAAAAAGCACACTGACATCTTCCTCACAGGCTGAAGGGTAACCTTCATCCTTCAACAGGATATGAGTAAGACAGGGGGTGAATTTTTTCTTCTCGGGTATTGTTGTACTGCACAGTTCAAAACAGGAAGTAGTGAATGCATTACAACCATATCTTTCCATCAATTTTTTTGCAGTGAGATAGAAATAAACACTCCCTATAACTCCCTTTTTTTCTATATATACCTTCTTTGCATTTTTCATCAGACTATCTGTAAATTTTTCTGCTTCTTTCTTGTTCCCTGCAATTATTTTATCCATCTCTTCAAATAACTCTTCAAATAATAATGTTCTGACCTCTGTTCCGTATTTTTCTTTGAGTTTTTTAAAGTCATAAATACTGCTTACCACTCCCCAAGGTATTTCTTCTCCACCGGATATCCTCAATATCCTTGTTTTTTGTATCGCCTTTCTCACCCTTAGCAGAGAAATCAGGTTATTTAACTCCTCAAAGTCATAAACAGCATACCCTTCAAGACCCCTGCTTCTGAAGTAGGCAGAGACGTCAACGTTAGAGACCCCCTTCCCGAGCATAGCGACCGGTTTGTTGTATCTTTCAATACCAAAGACCCTCATCCCACCGAAGATAAGGAATAGGTCAACCTGTTCTATTTCTTTATCCAGTTTACTGAGTTCCCTTTCTTTTATAACAAAGTCTTCTGCATATTCAATATAAACAGGTTCAAGAATCTCTGCATCTTCTTTCAGGCTTTTCTTTACCTCTCTTATAATAGATTCAAATCCTTCTTTACGCTGTTTTTTTTCAAACTCTGTTGTCAGATGCATTTTTTCGCCTGCCCTGCAGGGTCCTTCATGAGAACCTTTATGCACTATTGCTGCATAGACTACCTTTACTCCTACCTTTTCAAACATAACCTTTTCCATGTCTGCCTCCTCCTTAAGACCTAAAGGCTAAATAACAGTTATTACATAACCTTTATTGATTTATATAAAATAAAAGATACCTGTGAGAATAAGGTTGCACAGTATTATGAGGAAAAAGGACACCACAACCGATGTTGTGGCAGATTTCCCCACACCTACTGCTCCTCCCTGGGTTCTCAATCCCTCATGTGATGCAACTACTATTACCACCACAGCAAAAACAACGGATTTAATAAGGCCTATTATAAGGTCGCGGAATGCAATGAATCTAAAACTTTGGTATAAAAACATCCCTGAAGGGATACCGACCATAAGTACCCCGACGATAAAACTGCCCAGTATGGAAATGAAGAAACTTATAATAAACAGCGAAGGTAGTGCAACAATACCTGCCAGCAGGCGGGGGCTTATGAGATAAGAGACAGGGTCCACTGCCATAACCTTCAGTGCATCAATCTGCTCGGTTATTTTCATGGTGCCGATTTCTGCTGCTATTGACCCTCCGACGCGTCCTGCCATAACAATAGCGATGAAAACAGGACCCAGTTCTCTTATCATAGAGATGGATACAATACCGCCGGAATAAATCTCAGCACCAAACTTTTTCAAGGTGTGAGCGGTTTCCATTACCAGTACCATCCCAATGAAAACAGAGATAATCCCGACCAGGGGGAAAGACCTGATGCCTATCTCATCAATGTATTTAAAGATATCCAGCCTTCTTTTTGAGGAGAGTATTTTTTTAAAAGAATTGACCGTGAGGACTGTAAGTGAACCGAAATAGGATACATAGGTTAAGACAGAATTTCCAGTTCTTGCAATAAAACTCTTCATATATTTATTCGTCCCGCACAGTATAGTTTTCAAACCTCGTAAATTCCTTAAGAAATGTCAGGTTTATTGTGCCTGTGGGTCCGTTTCGCTGTTTTGCTATTATGACGTCGGCGACGCCGCTGTTTTCCCCTTTTTTATAAAAATCTTCCCTGTAGAGAAGAAGCACCAGGTCCGCGTCCTGTTCAAGAGAGCCGCTTTCCCTTAGGTCTGAAAGGTATGGTTCCTTGTTTTCTCTTTGTTCTGTGGCTCTGCTCAGTTGTGAAATGGCTATCACAGGGACCTTAAGTTCCTTGGCGAGAGCCTTCAAAGAGGCGGATATTTCACTTATTTCCTGCTGTCTATTTTCCGGTCTCCCACGACTTCTCATAAGTTGTAGATAGTCTATTATTATCAGTTGTATGTTTTCACTTGCTTTCAGCCGCCGGGCTCTTGCTCGCAGTTCAAAAACGTTGAGTGAAGGGGTATCATCAATGAATATGGGAGTTTCTTCAAGACGACCGGCAGAAAGCAGTAGGTTGCCCATATCCTCATCGGATAACATTCCCTGACGCAGTTTCATAAGATTAATCCTTGCTTCGCAGCACAGCATTCTCTGGACCAGTTGTTCTTTACTCATTTCAAGGCTGAATATAAGTATTGGGAATTTGGTAACTCCTGTATTCAGGTTAAGAGCGACGTTACAGGCAAAAGCAGTTTTCCCCATAGACGGTCTTGAGGCGATAATAACGAAATCGGAAGGATGCAAGCCAGTGGTCAGTTTGTCAAGGTCTATAAATCCCGTGGGAAGTCCTGTAACAAAACCTCTTTTGTTGTGTATCTCTTCAATAAGTTCAATGTTTTCTTTTACAAGGTCTTTCAACGGATAGACATCTCTTTTTGTTTTATGCTGGCTTATGTCAAAAATCAAAGATTCTGCCTTGTCCAGAAAAGAGTCTACTTCTCCAGGCTCAGAAGATGCTTCAGATATGATTTTCGTGGCGTTTTCAATGATGGTTCTCAGAAGATATTTGTCTTTGACTATCTTTATGTACTCATCAACATTTGCCGCTGTTGGCATTAACTCCACAAGTTCTGTAAGATATTCAACTCCACCCACCTCGTCAAGCAGGTCTTGCTGTTTTAACTGGTTTGTTATCGTTATGAGGTCGCACTTTTCATTTTTATCAAAAAGATTAGCGAGACATGAAAATATTTTCTTATGGGTTCCGCTGTAAAAGAAATCCTCTTTGAGAGACTCAAAAACCTGTGTTTTCGCGTCTTCACTTATAAGCATAGACCCGAGAACTGCTCTCTCTGCTTCAAGACTCTGAGGGGGGATTTTTTCGTATATCTGTGTTTTTTTCTTGTTACCAGGCATTTTATTTCTCGCTCACAATCCATATTTTAACTTCTCCTGTTACTTCTTCACTCAACCTCACCGGAATCTTGTATATCCCGAGTTTTTTAATTGGCTGTTCAATTATAATCTGATGTTTATCAATCTCAATGGACATCTGCTGATGTATTGCCGATGCTATGTCCTCCGAGGTTATAGAACCAAACAACTTATCATCCTGTCCTGCCTTTGCGTTAATGGTGATAGATGCTTCTTTCAATAAATTTCTTATCTCTTTTGCCTGCTCAACTATTTTTTCCTTCTTCTTTTCAAGCACCTTTTCCTGATTTTGCAGTTTCTTTATGTTTTGTGGGATTGCCTCTACCGCTATTCCTTTGGGGATTAAATAGTTACGGGCATATCCTGTACGTACCTCTTTGATTTCTTCCCTCTTCCCTTTTCCTGGGAGGTCTTTTAAAAATATTATTTTCATTTATTTATTCCCTTATCCTGCCTCTATTTTTCACATCCCGGAGGTTTATTGTCCCGGTTTTATTTTACGCCTTGATGTACGGTAAAAGCCCGAGAAACCTGGCTCTTTTCAGTGCACTTGATAGCATACGCTGGTGCTTTGCACAGGTCCCTGTTATCCTTGGTGGTAGTATTTTGCCTCTGCCGCTTGTGTATTTTTTGATTTTGGCGATATCTTTATAGTCAATCTCTTCGGTCCCTGCTTTACAAAACTGGCATACCTTTATCTTCATTCTTGTTTGCATTCACTTCCTCCTTTACCCCGAACTCCCACATACGGTTTTATGGTGAAGGGGGTTGGTTTTCCCCATCATTTTCTTCAGGTATCTGTTCAGTGGTTACGCTGGCAGGTTTGTCAAGAAACTGAAAGTCTTCCACTACGACTTCCATTGTTGAGCGTTTTTCTTTGTCCTGCGTTTCCCACTTCCTGTACTGCAGACGTCCTTCCACAAATATTAAACTTCCCTTTTTCATATACTCAGCACAAACCTCTGCTCTTTTACCCCATATAACGAGATTTACAAAGCATGTATCCTCTTTTCTGCCATCCTTTGTGGGAAATTCCCTGTTAACCGCAAGCCCGAAGTTTGCCACTGCCTGTCCCCCGGGGGTATATCTGAGTTCAGGGTCTCTTGTCAAACGTCCTATAAGAAAAACCTTGTTCAGGTTTGGTCCTGCCATTATTATTTCCCTCCTTTATCCCGCTTGCTTTTTTGAGTCTCAAGGTCAGGGATTTTTGCTCTTTCCTTCCTCACTCTTTGTTGCTTTTATTTTCAGGAGGTCGGGATTTATCTCCTTCTTTTTTCTCTTCCTCGGGCAGTCTTTTTTTCTGTAAAAACAGGTATCTGAGGATATTATCTCTTCTTTTAAACAATGATTTAATGTGAGACATAATATCCGGGGAGGCTTTAAAATAGAATATATAATAGACTGCCTCCGTTTTTTTCTTGATGGGATATGCAAGGTGTTTTTTGCCCCATAACTCTTTTTTAACGGATTTTCCTCCATCTTTTACTATGCTTTCCTCAATAAAATTGACCTCTTTCTCTGTTTCTTCTTCCGTGATATCCGCTTTTAAAAGAAAACAAACTTCGTATATCTTTTCCATTGTTCTGTGTCTCCTCCTGCTGCTCTTTTATTTTTATACTGCAAATTTATTATAATTATATCCGTTTTACAAAAGAAGTCAAGTATATGTCAAGTGACCTCTGAAAAATTCCCCCGATTGTCATTGTGGGTTGTATCTGGCAATGACAGGAATTCTGACATAAGGAAATAGATTTTTGAAGACCTTGATATAACTGCGTTTACACCCTCCCTTTTTTAACAGAACGGATGAATTTGACCTTGGTCTTGACATTTTATATAGTCATAAGATATAATATATTATATAAACTTATGATAGATTGAAGTGCTGTCACTGAAAGGAGATAAAAATAGGATGACACGGTGTGATTTATCGCATTTTCTCTCTACCATATGGGGAGAGAATTGGGAGGTGATGGGAAATAGGATACGGATATGAACAAAGAAGAGATAAGAATTGTAATTTATCGACTGCAGGGAGAACGTCGGCATCTGGAGCGGATACTTCTTAATACGGGTAGGCAACTACCGGTATGGATAACCAGCCAGTACACATATTGTAACAAGGGTAACTGCAAATGCACCAGGGGACATCCGCACGGTCCATTTTATTATCTATTTTTCAAGAAGGCAGGCAAAGTAGTACACAGATACCTTCCTAAAAAGAAGATGGATACAATATCCGAGCAGGCAAATGCGTACAGGGGATACAACCAACGTCTTGCACGGATAAACAAGATAAACAAAGAGATAGACACTCTTTTGAGACAGCACCAGAAGAACAACCTGCAAGAGATACCGAAATGGCTAACGACAAAAAAGAGAAGAACAGAATAGAGAGCAGAGGTTACTGGACATATTATAAGAAAGATAATCAGAAAGTAAAGGAATTATTTTTAAAGAAGGAGTATGAGAAGACTAAAGCAACCGGACTGGGCAATTTTGATGGGTTATTTTGTTTTCTCATAGAGGTAGGCTTTCCTTCTATCTTTGATTTCCGTCCGGATTGCAGGCAGCGGGTAATGATACCGCTGGTATATCTTCTTTCCACCTACAGTTTGAAAGTAATATGCGAATTGGATTCTCTTAACAGGATAGAGGACCAGTTGTTTAAAGACAGAGCACTTTTAGAACTTATCGGTTTTACAGGCACTCATTTTGAGGAGGGGTTTTCAAAGAGAAACAAGGGGAAGCACCTGCCGTTTAACATAACAACTATGGGTAAACTCTTTAGAGATTTTTCACTTTCACAGACACAGAATTTTTTTGCCAGTTCTTTTAAGCCGCTGTTCAACAACCAGTTTATTCCCAAAGGCACTTATATAGTAGATGCCTCACCATTTTATGTTGGTTATGATTCAGGCAATTACGAGAATACTGGGGTAATTATAAAGGATAAAGAGAACAAGCGTGGGTATAAACTGATTACTATGAAATATGCCAGAGAGAATGAACAGAAAGACGAAGCCGAGATATTTGTTGCAGTGATAGTTGTACCATTAAACCATCATGAAAGCCCGTATTTAATCCCTCTGGTAAAACAGGCGATAGACAATATCGGTAAAGACAAGATAAAGCAGATAGTTATGGATAGGGGGTTTGTTGACGGAGAGAATCTATACACCTTAAAATACGATTATAAGATAGACTTTGTTATTTACAGCAAGAGCAATATGGATGTAACAAAAGAGTTGAACAAACATGCCAATGACTATAAACAACGGGAAAAGATGAAATTGCCACTCCCTAAAAATTACTTCTATGAAGAAGACAACCAAACACAGGTGTATGGATTTAATGGTCTGAAGTGGTTCTGGACTTACGGCAAGCAGGAACATCAGAAGGAAGTGAGAAAAAAGTTATACAAAAAAGACAAGACATTACTGACCCATCCTGTCTCCGGTGGAATAATTACCAAATACAAAGGACGGAAGATGCACTCACCCATAACTTTTTTATCTTCAAGACGTTTTGGTAAAACATTTACTCCGCTTACGGCTGTTGCTCTTTATCGGAAAAGGCAATACACGGAAAATGAAGGATACAGGGAATTGAAGCAGGGATATAAAATAGGCAGGTTCCCATCGAGGAGATTTAACGGGGTCTGTCTACATTTTATTTTAACACTTATTATGTTTAATTACATCAGTTGTTATAAAACAAGAAAAGGTGATAGGATTGCTTATCTCGGGTTGCGCAGGATGCACCGTGATATGGTTTACCCAGGTATGATTATATACAGTAATCCCTATTTCGGAGTATTTGATACAGACGAAGTATTGGGATGGCTGGGCTGGAAAGGAAGAAAACTGCGGGCTCCGCCATTACTGTTATGATAGGATGTTCCATAAAAGGAAACACCCCTCACCTTTATCCTCTCCCCCAAGGGGCGAGGAAATATGAATGAATTGCATGGAATCCGATTCCTTGATTCCATCTTGCATGGAGGAAAGTGTTTATTACCGCTTTTGCCGCCATCTGTTTGCCATGACCCCAGAATTCTTACACAAAATGTCCCGGGAATCTGAGCCTAGCCTGATATTTCTCCTTCCCCTCTTTCCTTATGTCAGAATTTCAA
>CAYOYL010000010.1:0-5604 GCA_964408175.1 uncultured bacterium | reverse complement strand
TAGGATTATACCTAAATTTTGCACGGGTGTCAAGACTTATTTAAAAAAGGTTGTTTTGGTAGGTGGATACTACTCTGTGGCCTTAATCAGAAATTATTGAACCTGAATCCTTTTGCAAGAGTCATTTTACAACTGTTATTTTTTTTGTCAAGTTTATTTTTAGCCAGAGGGTCAACTCTTGACTCTTGACAGGGTTTTCATTATACTTTTGACATACGTGGGAAACCTTTCCCACAATGCTTGTGAAATGAGGACTATGGAGATAACAAAAGAGGAGTTTGAGGAAATCGTTGCCAGAAAACATGAGAGCCTTCCCATTGTTATAAAGGAGAAGATTGAAAATGTGGAGTTTTTTGTGGAAGAAGGAACGTCCCCAAACCTGCTCGGTCTATACCACGGCATACCCTATCCCAAAAGGAAAAACCCCGGCTATTCATTTGTTATGCCTGACAAGATAACCCTCTTCAAGAAACCTATAGAACGGGGATGCAGAACAAGGGAGCAACTGGAGAAAAGGATTGAAAAGGTACTCTTCCATGAGATAGGGCACTACCTTGGACTGGATGAGGATGACCTGCTCAAGATGTCCCTCTAACTACCACTTCTAAATTTAGATATTAACAATCCGGCAAGTGGAAAATTTTTACCTTTGAAAAGTCCTTTTACCTCTCTTACTGGCAGAAGACCCATAAGTGTGTTTGTGATAAACACCTCGTCGGCTGTCTTCAGGTCTTCAGGAAGAAACCTTCCTTCAACTATTTTTATGCCCTTCTCTTTACATATTTCTAATACAACCTTTCTCGTTATGCCCGGTAGGATACCACAGTCAATGGAAGGTGTATAGACCCTCCCCTTTTTAACGAAGAAAAGATTTGCGACAGAGGCAGATGTAAGGAAGCCTTTTGTATTGAGAAATATGGCGTCCTCGCATCCCTGTTGTCTTGCCTCAAGCCGTGCCAGAATGTTTTCAAGATAGTTGAAGGATTTTACATTTGAAAGTGGAGACCTTTCATTCCTGAAGTATTTTTTGCTGATGACACATCTGAGCCCCTTTTTATAGAACTCATCAGGATAGGGATGATACCTCTTAATAAGTATCAGAATGTGTGAACGCCTTTCATCTTTCGGGTCAAAAGAGTCTGTCTGTCTTCTGAACAGATTCACTCTTATATACGCATCAGAGAGTTTATGTTTTTTAAGGGTATACTGAATTTTGTTCTTAATTTCTGCACCTTCAACATCAACCTCCAGTCTGCAGACATCCGCACCTTTCAACATCCGCTGCCAGTGGTCATCCCACCTGAAAAGATTGTAATCTTCGGCATGCAGTGTTTCAAAAACACCGTCACCATAGAAGAACCCACGCTTGAGTCTCTCTATGCCAATATCTTTTCCTTCAACCTCTTTTCCGTTAAAAATGTAATAGTTTTTCATATGTTAAACCTTTGTGCAACAAACTGCATCGCTACTTTTTGTCAAGTGTCAAGAGTTGACCCCGTTTTGCAAGGGTTAAAAAGAGTGCCATTGCCTTTGTCATTGTCTCATCATATTCTTTTTCAGGAATACTGTCCCATACGATACCTCCACCTACAGGATAGTATAAACGGTTTCCTTTTAAAAGTATTGTTCGGATAATTATATTAAGTTCAAGGTTGCCGTTAAAACCGAGATAGCCCATACTCCCTGTATAAAAAGCACGTTTATCCGGTTCCAGTTCCTCTATGACCTCCATCGCCCTTATCTTTGGGGCACCTGTGATAGAACCTCCAGGGAATGTCGCCCTAAGCAGGTCAACAGTGGATACTCCGTTTTTTAAAATACCTTCTATAACAGAGGTGGTCTGTAATACCGTCTTATAACTCTCAACCTGTCTTAACCTCTTTACCCTGACACTTCCATACCGACATACCCTTCCGAGGTCGTTCCTTTCAAGGTCAACTATCATCACCAGTTCCGCCTTGTCCTTCTCTGACTTCAAAAAAACTTTTCTGTAGGTACTGTCCTGTCTCCTGTTTCTGCCACGGGGCATAGTCCCTTTCATCGGTTTTGTTATTATTCTGTTACCATCTTTTTTCAAAAAGAGTTCAGGAGAGTTTGACAGCAACAGGAAATTACCTGCATTAAGATATCCTGAATATGGTGTCGGGTTAACCTTCCGCAGTTTCAGATATATCCCTTCCGGAGAAAATGAGCCCTCTGCCTCAAGCCTCTGTGCGAAGTTTATCTGGTAGACATCACCGCTTGCTATGTAGTCTTTTACCCTTTCAACAGACCTGATATATTCTTTGTATGTTATGTTTGAGGAAATCTTTTTTATATCCGCCACCTCTCTTATCGGCGGTTTCTGGAGAGAAGCAGAGGATATCTTTTTAATTATGTCAACCTTCTTCCTGAAAGACATCCTGAAGTCCTTATCTTTCTCACCCGTAAGGTTCACAGAGATAACCTGAAGGCTTTTTTCATTATGGTCCACAAGTATTATTGTGTCGTAAAATCCGAGGTGTATATCCGGTATGTTCAGGCTATCCCTGCCTATATCAGGAAGTCTTTCAATCTGCCACCCGAGGTCATATCCAAAATATCCTAATGCACCGGGAGAGAAGAAACCGGGATGGGGAAAACTGTACCTTTTTAATAATTCATCAAGAACCTCAAAAGGGTCAGCAAAGAACTTACTGTTGTCACCCTCTCTGTCAATTGTTATCTCCCGCCCCTTACTCTCAAAAACAAGAAATGGGTCAAAGGCGATAACTGAATACTTTTCTCTGCTGTTATACAGACAGGTGTCCAGCCATACAAAATGCTCTTTTTCTCTCAAAGACAGGAAGAGTTTTTCAGGTGGGATAAAAGTAATCTTTTCAGCGATAAACGCCTTCATTTGTCCAGACTTTTTATCTTGTTCACCCTTCTCAGGTGTCTTCCTTTCAAAAAGGGTGTTTCAAGAAACGCCTTTGTAATCTCAAGAGCGAGTTCGTTACCGAGAAGTCTGCCTCCCATAGTTAAAACATTGGCATCATTGTGCTGTCGTGCCAGAACTGCATCCTGTATACTGCAGCACCTTGCCGCCCTGATACCCTTAAACCTGTTTGCGACAATACTCATACCTATACCTGTCCCGCAGACAAGTACCCCAAATTCAATCTCTTTGTTCTGAATACCCCTTGCAAGTTTCTCGGCAAAGTCAGGATAGTCAACAGACTTCTTTATATCTGTTCCATAGTCCACAACATCATATCCCTCTTCCTTGATTTTCTCTTTCAAAAACTCCTTCAGTTCAAAACCTGCATGGTCACTTCCAAATCCCACTCTCATTTTTCTCTCCTTAAATTCTCTCTCACCCTCCTTTGAAAAAGGGGGACACAGGGGGATTTTCTCCCCCTTACCTTCCATCTGTTTCTTGGCACAATATGTTAATCTGCTCTTTTTTTATTAAATAACTCCATTGGATTTATTTTGAATTGGAGCATTTTTGAAGTTTCTCTGCCTGCATCTCCACCTTTCCTCTGCATCGTGATTTTCCCAATCTTAAGACTACCTCTATCTGTAACCCTTACATCATCTCCACCAAAAACATTTAAAACATAATTGATATGTTTCAATACCCATTCAGGATTTTCTTTCTTCTTTTTTAAAACAACCATCATCCAACTGACAGGAAACTCATCGCTGCCTTTTAAAATATCTGAAACAATCAAAATTTTATTCTCAGTAAAGAACTCTACTATGAGTTTTTGAGTCAGAATGTCCATTTCATCCAAAAACATTCTTCTCGTATCTCTTAAATCCATCCTCTCCGGTTTTACTTCTCCAGTAAATAGCTTTAACGCCCCAGATATATTCTCAGGGATATCCCACATCTCAACATATTTATCAATCCAACGTTTGTCTACTTGATTAAAACCTTGAGGATTGCTCACCAATTTGACAGACAAGTTTTCCACAGCAATGGTTTCATTGAAATAAATTGTTATTTGAACCTGAACATCTGTTTTATGACTGCCTGTTATAATAATTGCTTTAACTCTTTCAATTTTTTTCAGGTCATAACCCATAATATCAAGCCATTGTTGAGCATCTTCATCATCCTTCCAGTTATTAAACTTCCTGACGATATCTTTTTCGGTTCTAAAACCCCGTTTTGCAGTTCTTGACCCTAACCTCGCCAGATTTTTCTTATTCATAATACTATTTGATTACCTCAAACTTGTAGTTGTTGAACATATCGCTTTGTTTAACTCCCACTTTTTCTTCAATTCTCTTTAAATACTTTGGGTTTAACTCTATCCCTACTGAATTCCTTCCCAAATCTTTTGCGGCTTTCATTGTAGTCCCACTGCCGAGAAAAGGGTCCAATATCCAATCTTCCACGTAAGAAAACATTTTTATCAGTCTTGCCGGCAATTCCCATGGATAGGCAGCACAATGCTCATCTTCAACCCCGTTAATATCATTCCAGATGGCATCCCTGAACTTTTTAAAGTCTTCTTTGGTCACTTTTGATTTTTCTTTTGTCTCCTTAGAGACTTCTCTTTTGCCAACTTTTCTAAAAATATGGATTGGTTCCACTGCATTTGAAATCATAAAATTTGAAGGATAAGGATAACTTCCAAATAGGACAGAACCATCCCTTGATGTTGTTTTCTGCCAATAAATAGTCCCCATAAATCTTAAACTTTTTATATTGTCCAACTGTTGCCATGTTAAAAGAGACAGATTAGCGGTAGTCCTTCTTTTTTCATCCGGTTCAGAATAATAGATATTGCCGATATTTAGTGCAATTTTCCCATCAGGTAATAATGTCCTTACAACCTCCTGCCAAACTCTATTTAATTTTTTTAGGTATTTCTTTAGGGTATCATTACGCCCAATCTGCCCTTTGTGTCCATAGTCTCTTACATTCCAGTAAGGTGGAGAGGTTACCATCAACTGAAAAAAATTATCCGGCAGTCTCTTTAGTACAGTCTCAGCATCACCAATGTAAATTTTATGGTTTGTGGTTTCCATTATTATTCTTTCTACCTATCGAAAAATAAGGTCTCTGCCCACTGTTATAATAACAGATTATATTCTATTAAACAAGGGGAAAATGACAATCAGCGGGGCACTGGTTTATCTTAATCTGATAGGGTCTTTACCTGTGAGGTCAATGATGGAGGAGGGTATGCCCGGCGTTATGCCGCCGTCTATAACGATGTCCACCTTTTCTTTCAGTTTGTCGGGTATCTCCTCAATAGATGATGGAGCCTTTTGCCCGGATATGTTTGCGCTCGTTGAGGCAAGGGTGTCAAACCTCTTCAGAAGTTTCAGTAAAAAGATGTGGTCGGGTATTCTGAAGGCAATGGTGCCTGTTCCGGCTGTCATATAAGAGATTGTTTCTTTAGATTTTAGCACAAAGGTCTTTTTACCTGGCCAGTCTCTTTTTATCAGAGGCACCTTTTCTTCGGGTATCTCCGCAAATCTCTGAACCTTTTTTATTGTATCTACAAAACCTATAAGAGGTTTTTCTTCACTTCTTCCCTTTATCTTAAAAATCTTTTTTTTCGCTTCCTCGTTCAGACCGTCGCAGACCAGACCGTAAACGGTATCTGTGGGAACAACCGCCAC
>CAYOYL010000009.1:0-10305 GCA_964408175.1 uncultured bacterium | reverse complement strand
ACCAACATCATAAATCTGACCCCGTAAAGAGTACGGAGGTCGGACCTCCGTAGGGAGTTAAATCCACAGACGTTCCTTCATAGCCTCTATGAGAGAACTGAGAGCGAGGGAGGAGAATGCCTCTCTCAAACTCTTACACCCCATCTCCTTTTCTGCCTTAATACCTGCGAAGAAAGACGTCTCTATCTTTTTGTCTATCATCTCAAAGACCTCTTCTGCAGAGGTCTGGTTACCTGACTTGGCATTCCTCCACTCTATGTAAGAGGCTATGACGCCGCCGCTGTTTGCAAAAAAATCAGGCAGTACATAAATACCCTTCTCAAGAAGGTATCTTTCACCCTCTTCTGTAGTAGGGTCGTTTGCACCCTCCACTACCATCTTCGCCCTTATTCTTGGAGCAGTCTCTCCAGTAATGGTATTCTCCGCTGCCGCAGGGATAAAGACATCTGTCTTCAGAGACAGGAATTCTTCCGGGGTTATCCCCTCGGCATCAGGAAAACCTTTTACACTATCCCTGCTGGTGGGAGAGTGCTTAAAGAGTCTTTCCACGTTTAGACCTTTACTGTTGTAAACTGCGCCACCTATATCATCAACAGCAATTATTTTAGCACCCATCTGGTTAAGAAAATAGGCGGTCCACCTGCCCACGTTGCCAAAGCCCTGTATGGTTACCTGTACCTTATTCAAGGAACTGCCCATAAGGTTTTCAACGCTGAGTTTCGTTGCATAAGAGACACCGCGACCTGTAGCCTGAAGCCTTCCGGGAAGTCCCCCTATTATCACAGGCTTGCCTGTCACAGACTCAGCCTTGTGTGTCTCCCCATAAATGGTTGCCATATCCTGCGGGGTACTGCCCATATCAGGGGCAGGGACGTAAGAACCTGCATTGAGTTCTTCCCGTATCATATGCACGTATTCTTTTATTATGGCAGTGCGCGTAAAGTCGTCCACCTTATAAGGGTCAAAGGATATCCCGGACTTGCCTCCACCGAAGGGAAGCCCCATAAGTGCATTTTTGTAGGTCATTATCTCAGCAAGTTTTCTCGTCTCTTCCATTGATACATGTGGTGAAAAACGCACGCCGCCTTTTGCAGGACCGAGAACCACATTGTGGTAAACCACAAATGCGTCATAACAGATGATTTCATCCTTTGACATCTTCAGGTTAAGGGAAAACCTTATCTCTTTCTCGGACTTATTCAGCAGTATCTCGGCTGTAGACGGCACATCCATTATCTCTTTCATCCTGTTTAGAGAAATCAGAGCCATTTGTAGTCTCCTTTATCCCGTATTTCTATTACGTAAATCCTCAGTAAACCCC
Organism: uncultured bacterium; assembly: GCA_964408175.1. Taxonomy (GTDB): domain Bacteria; phylum Ratteibacteria; class UBA8468; order B48-G9; family JAFGKM01; genus JAFGKM01. The sequence goes on along the minus strand of CAYOYL010000009.1, from coordinate 8,984 downwards.
GTCTGAAATTCTGACGTAAGGGATTTTGTAGAGAAAAAGAAGTAATTTCGGTGCTCGGAAACAGGCTTCGCCTTGAACTCCAGTGCAGAGAAGAACTACGGTGAAATCGTCCTCTCGGAGAACTTACCCTCCTATTCGGAGGGTTCAGACAGCTCCGAGTAAGGTAGTTGTCCGAACGCTTACGCTTTTCACCTTGTCTTATTACTGCCCTTTCGCACTCGCTCCTCAATACTTCCCTTTTCTCTTCCCTCACATTATATAATTCTTATGTCGGAATTTCAGATATAAAAAAAATAGTTGATTTTTGCCATAGGAGGGTGTAAAATCACAGTCTATGGGAGAAAGGGAATACAAGAATCCGATACCTACGGTTGATATTATTATAGAGATATCTGAAGGCATAGTGCTGATAAAAAGGAAAAACTATCCTCACGGCTGGGCGATACCTGGAGGATTTGTTGATTACGGGGAAAGTCTTGAGGATGCTGCAGCAAGAGAGTCAAAAGAGGAGACAGGATTGGAGGTTACAGAACTGAGACAGTTTCATACCTATTCCGCTCCAGACAGGGACCCGCGGCAACACACAATATCAACTGTGTTTACGGCAAAAGGGCAGGGAACTCTGAAAGCAGACGACGATGCTGAAGATGCAGGGGTTTTCACAGAGGATAACCTGCCGGATGATTTTGCATTTGACCATAAAGACATAGTGAAGGAATATTTTAAAAAGACAGCGGATAGCGGAAAGAATCAGGCTGTTCGTTAGTTATTGAGTTGTGGAGTTATGAACTTATGAATAAGAGGACTATACTGAGCGGTATGAGGCCAACTGGGCCTTTACATATAGGGCATCTTTTCGGGGCTCTGGCAAACTGGGAAAAACTGCAGGATGAAGGATACAGGTGTTTCTATATGATAGCCGACTACCATGCGTTGAGCACAGAATATGCTTCCATGACAAAGATTAAAACTTATGCAGAAGAGGTAGCCATGGATTTTATATCAGCAGGGCTTGACCCTGAAAAATCAACGATATTTGTTCAGTCAATGGTTCCTGAACATGCGGAACTACACCTGATATTCTCTATGATAGTTCCTGCGCCATGGCTTGAAAGAAACCCTGTTTACAAGGAGCAGAAGAAACAACTTACGGAAAAAGACCTCAACACCTATGGATTTCTCGGTTATCCGGTACTGCAGGCTGCGGATATATTAATCTACAAGGCAGGATATGTCCCCATAGGGATGGACCAGTTACCACATCTTGAGCTGACCAGAGAAATAGCAGGTAGATTCAATTATCTATACGGCGAGACATTCCCGATACCTGAAGCGCTGTTAACTGAAACTCCTAAGATACCGGGGACAGATAACAGGAAAATGAGCAAGTCATATAACAACTGTATATACCTGAAAGATACCCCAGAAATAATAAAAGAGAAAATAAGCAAGATGTATACAGACCCAAAAAGGATATACAAAAAGGACCCAGGGCATCCAAAAACCTGTCCTGTCTTTACCTACCACAAGATTTTTAACTCAGGCAGGGCAGGGGAGATAGAAAAGGAGTGTAAGAATGCAGTTATAGGTTGCACTGACTGTAAAAGAGAACTGGGAGATATGGTCGCAGCATATCTCGACAATATAAGAGAGAGAAGAAAGTCTCTGGAAAAGGATAAAAAAGCATTGTGGGAGATTCTAAACAAAGGAGCAGAGAAAGCAAGGCGGGTTGCTCTTGAAACAATTAATGAGGTAAAAGAGAAGATAGGACTGAGGTATGGATAAAAACATTGAAAGTATTGTAAGAGAAGACATTAAAAAAATTTTACCCTACGTACCAGGTAAGCCGATAGAGGAACTTCAGAGAGAATACGGGCTGGAGATGAAGGAGATTATTAAACTTGCGTCCAATGAAAATCCTCTTGGAGCCTCTCCGAAAGCAGTGGAGGCAATCAAAAGGTGTGCTGATAAAGTATACAGATACCCGGAAGGTTCAGGATACTACCTAAAGAAAAAGATTTCAGCACTTATGGAATATCCGGAAGAGAATATTATACTTGGAAATGGTTCAAGTGAGGTAATATCCATGACAATGACAGCGTTTATAAATCCTGGTGAAGAAGTTATGTATCCAACCCCTTCTTTTCTCATCTACAAAATTCTTGCATACACAATAGGAGCAAGGTCGGTTGAGATACCGCTTAAAGAGGACTTTTCTTACGACCTGAACATGTTTCTTGACAGGCTCACCTCAAAAACAAGGGTTATTATACTGTGCAATCCGAACAATCCGACAGGGAACATAATTTTTAGGGAGCAGATGGATGAGTTTATGAAAAAAGTACCTGATAGCGTGGTTGTTATTGCGGATGAAGCATATAGAGAATACGTGGAAGATGAGAATTTCGGTACTGCCCTTCCATATATAGAAAAGAAAAATGTTATTGTGGCAATGACATTTTCAAAGATATATGGACTTGCCGGGTTGCGGATAGGATATGGAATGGCAAAAAGCCAGATAATCGGTTTTCTGGAGCGGATAAGACCTCCTTTCAATACCACTCTGACTGCTCAGGAAGCCGCCCTGGCCGCCCTTGATGACGAACAACATGTAAAAAAATCTATAAAGAATAATAAAGAAGGTAAGAGATATCTTTATCCCAGACTAAATGAACTTGGGATAGATTACTTCCCAACAGAGACCAATTTTATACTGTGCAATCTTAAAAGAGATGCCTCGGAGGTAATAAAAAAACTGGAAAAGAGGGGTATAATCATAAGAGATATGACAGGGTTAGGTCCGGGGTATGCAAGAATAACCATAGGGACGGAAAAAGAAAATTCAGTCCTAATTGATAATCTAAAGGAGGTACTGGAGGGAAAGGACAAATGAAACTTGGGATAAATATAGACCACATAGCGACCTTAAGACAGGCAAGGAGAGGGGAGAGTCCTGACCCGATATATGCCGCAGGTATATGCGAACTGGCAGGTTGTGATTCAATTGTAAGTCATTTAAGGGAAGACCGTCGCCACATACAGGATAGGGATATCTACCTCTTGAAAAAAACCGTAAAAACACGCCTAAACCTTGAGATGGCTCTGTCAGAAGATATAGTAAAGATTGCATTAGATGTAAAACCGTATCAGGTAACACTTGTGCCTGAAAAAAGACAGGAACTGACAACGGAAGGTGGCCTAAATGTGATAAAAAATTTTGACAGGATAAAGGGCAACGTGAAAAAATTCACAAATGCTGGTATAAAGGTCAGTCTATTCATTGAGCCTGACAAAAAACAGATAGCGGTAAGTAAGGATACTGGAGCAGAATTCATAGAGTTGCATACAGGAAGGTATGCCAATGCAAAAACTGAGAAAGATGTAAATTATGAGTTGGATAAGATAAGCAAGGCTACAAGATATGCCTTATCCATTGGAATCAGGGTCAATGCCGGACACGGACTTGACTATAAAAATACTCAGGCAATATGTAAAATCAAGGGTATTGAGGAACTTAACATCGGGTACAGCGTAATCGGTAGGGCGGTTTTTGTCGGACTTGAAAGGGCTGTTAAAGAGATGCTGGATATAATAGAGAAAAACTGTAAATGAGATATGAAGAAAAAAATTATTGACGCATTTAAAGAACCTTTTAAAAATCGTGAAAAGGTGATGAATCTGTTGATAGGTGGAGTCTTAACCTTTTTCCCTATCATCAACATTATATCTCTGGGGTATCTTGGAACCAAACTTAAAAAAAATATAGAGCAGGATAAGTCCTGTGTCAAGTGGGATGAAAATATCAAGGGTCTTTTTATAAGAGGACTGTTTTTGTTCGGTATATGTGTCAGTTACGTTATAATCCCTGTTTTATTGATGTTTCTGGGCGGACGCTTTATGCTTTCCCTTTCCGGGGGTAAAATCCTCTCTTTATTTTATTTCAGAGGCCAGGTTTTGAATATAATAGGTATGTTATTACTTCTAATAGCACTTTATTTTCTACCATTTGCCGTATGTCTATATCTCGAAGAAAATGAGATAAAAAAGGGGTTTCAACTTGGTAAGGTCCTTGAAAAAATCTTTATGGTGGCAAAAGAGTATACTGTAGTATATACAGTAATAATAGGTTTGCTGGCTATTTCATCAGCGGTTATGTTCTTATTTATGAACTGGTTAGCGTGTTTTTTGATAAGCGGATTCGTTTTCTTTTATGATGGCCTGGTCATAACGAATATCCTCAGCAAGTTCTTTCCGAGAAAATCTATATTAATCTCCCTTATGGATGTGTCGGAGTAAAGAGTATCTCCATTAGTCAGTAAGACAAGTAATACCAAATTGCTTTTATCAGTATAACATCGAGAGAGGTTTCCTGACTTGATATTATGGCATAGGAGATACCTCCGCAGATCAATTCACAAATATAAATAATAAAATATTACATTAAGTTTTTTACGTTCAAAGACTTGCGAAGAAAACGTCGGATAAGAAATATTATGTTAACTAATAGGCAGGGACAGGAGACCATTTCAGGGTTGGATTCAGGTATTTTCTGTATTAAGATTTTTTATTAGGACAGGCAATTTAAGTCTTTATTTAGCAAACTTTACACATTGGATATTGTTAATAACTTATACAGGGAATCTGGCTAACAAAAAAAATTTTATTCCACCGCCTGTTACTGCATAAATCCGGGTCCGTTATGAGGTATAAAGAAAAAAAATGAGCGTAAGATTAGAAATTACATATAGATAGGTAAAATGTAATGAGGAATGATTGCCTTGTGAGATTTAAACTGAACCTGTTTTTTACGACAGTTTCTGACACGAAAGTCCATCTTATTCAGACCATATAGGAAGTTAAATCTTTATTTATAAACATTTTAGAGACCATCATTTCAAGTATTTTATATGCCTCCCTCACTAAGATAATACCATGACCCCTGCCCTGCTTTACAAATAGAAGGTAGAAAATTCAGGAAATCAATTCTTGGAAGGCTAAACCATCCCTCTTTCTTGCCTGACACATAAAACAGGGTTTAAATCAAAAAATAAGGCATTTTCCTCAGGAGATATGATAAAAGGATAAACTTAAGGTTTTAAACCTCTTATTTTTGAGATTTCTTCCATAAAAAACTCAAGAATCCGAGTAAACACCCTGCCAATGGACTGACAGCAAGTGCATTCCATATAGGGAGACCATAATCGGACAGTTTTCCTACTAAAGGTGGACCTATAAATCCTGCCAGAGCAACACCAGTAAAGAAATAGCCGTAAATCTTGGCCTTTTTGCTCCCGAAAAACCTTCCCGAAATGGATGCGATAGACGGATAAGAGACACTTGAAATAAAACTTCCTATACCAATCATAGTGATAGAAATACCGTATCGTCTGGATACAAGTCCCATAAACACAAAAAGGCTCCCCAGAATGGTCCCGAAGGTTAAAACGGTTCTGTCTTCCCATACAATTTTCAGCAGCCCCATTAAAAACCTGCCCGTTGCTATACCTATGGTTATCACACCTATAAACAAGGCTCCCTGCAATTCACTTGCTCCAAATCTGGCTTGAGCCATAGGATTGGACCATGCAAGCATAGGTGCAACCATAAGGTTATGTAAAAACCCCATTACGGGTATCCACCAGAAATACCTGAGGTTGTCAGATAATTCTTTGTCCCCTTCACTTCTTATATTGATGTGCTCATCTTTTATTGCAGAATTGTTCTTATACCTATATATAAAAGGAAAGATAAACCTGACTGATAAGAATAAAAACAGAGCAAACGCCATAAGATTCACTATGTATGGAACACGAAAAATCCAGAAGTCCCAGTTGTTGTCCTTCGCCACATTCAACCACTTTCCTAAAAGAGGGGTCATCAGTGCTGAAATACCGAAATAGAAGGCAGAATACAAAGAAATTATACGTCTTATATCAGAATGAAATAACTCTGAGAGTATGGTGGTATTCGCATTTATTAAAAGTGCATTGGAAATTCCTATCATCACAAGGCAAACTAAAAGCATTTGAAAGTTAGCGCTGAAAAGTATCAGGAAAACGGAGAGAATAATAAGACACAGCCCGGAAAGGAGAGCCTTAACAGTTCCTCGTTGGAAAATAAAATGTCCTGCCATAGAGGCACTGAGTAAGAAACCACCACTGATAGAACCAAGAATAAAGCCTGTTTGTGTTTTTGAAAGATGCAACAGACGCATAAAGGTAGGACCCAAAACCATTCCAGTAATACCTGTAAACTGCACCCATATACCTATAAGAAAAATAATTGCAGTTATAAGTTTTTTAGACATCCTTTATCCCCTGATAGATATTACGTCTGGCAGGAAAACGCAAGAATGCTTTCAGGCAGTAAAAAACTACTCTGCACCTGTATCCCAGTCCATAAAATTATGAACTCACGAACTCCATAAGTTATGTATTTAAGAAGTTCAGGACTTCCTCTCATCCTCCACTGCCGCCTGTGCAGCGGCAAGTATAGCAATTGGAACCCTGTATGGAGAACAACTGACATAGTTCATCTTTTCTCTGTGGCAGAATTTGACTGATTCAGCCTCTCCGCCGTGTTCTCCACAGATGCCCACCTTCAGGTTTGGACGGGTACTGCGTCCTCTTTTAATTCCTATGTCCACCAGTTCTCCTATCCCTTCCTGGTCAATTACCTGGAAGGGGTCCTCAGGAAGAATTTTCTTGTCAAGGTATTCCGGGGCAAAACTTCCTATGTCATCCCTTGAGAAACCAAAGCCCATCTGGGTAAGGTCATTTGTTCCGAATGAAAAAAACTCAGCCTCAGTGGCAATCTTATCTGCTGTCAGTGCTGCCCTCGGAATCTCAATCATCGTACCGTAAAGATATTCTATCTTCTCAATACTGTACTTCGCACATACCTCTTTATATACCCTGTCAACTATCTCTTTCTGGTCTTTCAGTTCCTCAACAGCACCCACAACTGGCACCATAATTTCAGGCATTACCTTTTTACCCTCACCGATAAGTTCCGCTGACGCTTCAAAGATTGCACGTACCTGCATTTCGGTAATCTCTGGGTAGGTTATACCAAGACGTACGCCGCGGTGCCCCATCATAGGATTGGTCTCATGCAGACCTTCCGCCCTTTTTGTAAACTCTTCAGTAGAGATACCAAGACTTTTGGCCAACCTTGACTGTTCCTCTTTACGTTTAGGAACAAACTCATGTAGGGGCGGGTCGAGCAGTCTTATAGTTACCGGGAACCCATCCATAACATCCATGGTTGCCTTAATATCCTTTTTGACATATGGAAGTAGTTCATTCAGAGCTGCCCTTCTCGCTTCTTCAGTATGAGCAATTATCATCTTCCTCAGGCGGAACAACGGTTCTTCCGAACCCTTGCCGTAAAACATATGTTCTGTCCTGAACAATCCTATCCCCTCTGCTCCAAAAGCAAGGGCATTCTTGGCATCATCAGGAGTATCTGCATTTGCTCTCACTCCCAGTTTACGCAGAGAGGTAGCAATCTTCATAAACTCAGCAAATCTGGGATTTTCTGTTGCGTCTATCATCGGAAGCGAGCCTTCATAAACATATCCCCTTGTTCCATTAAGCGTTATGACATCTCCTTCTTTTAATGTTTTACCATCCACAGAGAGTTCCTTTTTATGTATGTTTATCTTTAATGCCCCGCAACCGACGATACAGCACTTGCCCCATCCTCTGGCAACCAGCGCTGCATGGCTCGTCATCCCTCCTCTACCGGTAAGGATACCCTGTGCCGCTCTCATACCCTCCACATCTTCAGGGTTGGTTTCTTCCCTGACGAGAATAACCTTCTTGCCCTGTTTTGTCCACTTTACAGCATCATCTGCGGTAAAAACCATCTGTCCTGATGCTCCACCGGGACCAGCAGGAAGCCCTTTCGCAAGAGAACTTGTTTTTGCTTCTATGGCAGGGTCAACGAGAGGATGAAGAAGTTCATCCACCTGATTGGCAGTCAGCCGCATCACAACCTCTTTTTTGTCTATCAACCCTTCAGCAAGCATATCCATCGCCATATTCAGTGCAGCGGTTCCTGTTCTCTTTCCCACACGGGACTGCAACATCCAGAGCCTTCCTTCTTGTATCGTGAACTCTATGTCCAGCATATCCTTAAAGTGTTTTTCAAGTTTATTTCTGATATCAACCAATTCTCTATAAACACCGGGCATTGATTCCTCAAGAGACTGAAGGTGTTGATTCTGCTCATTTTTTGTTTCATTATTTAGAGGATTGGGGGTTCTTGTTCCAGCAACTACATCCTCCCCCTGGGCATTAATCAACCACTCGCCGTAAAACTTGTCTTCACCTGTTGCGGGATTGCGTGTGAATGCCACACCAGTGGCTGAGTTATTACCCATATTTCCAAAGACCATTGCCTGAACGTTAACCGCAGTACCCCACTCATCAGGGATTCCTTCAATTCGTCTATAGGAAACCGCTCTTTTACCGTTCCATGACTGAAAAACGGCTTTTATACCACCTATCAATTGTTCCCATGGATTATCAGGAAACTCCTCACCTATAACCTCTTTCACCCTTTTTTTAAATTCTTCACACAATCCTTTAAGGTCTTCAGCAGTGAGGTCGGTATCTGATTTATACCCTTTGCTTTCCTTAACCTTTGTCATCATACTGTCCAGTTGAACCCTGATACCTTTTCCCTCTTCTACTTCCCTGCCTGCAGCCTTCTCCATAACAACGTCGGAGTACATCATAATAAGTCTTCTATAGGCATCATAGACAAAACGGGGATTGTTCGTTTTCTTTATCAACCCCGGGATGGTTGTTGTGCAGAGCCCTACATTAAGTACTGTTTCCATCATACCGGGCATAGACTTTCTCGCTCCGGAACGGACGGATACAAGTAAAGGATTATCTGCATCTCCGAACCTACTTCCCATAATCTTCTCAACCTCAGAAAGATGTGTCTTTATATCATTTTCCAGCCTATCAGGA
>CAYOYL010000008.1:0-20363 GCA_964408175.1 uncultured bacterium | reverse complement strand
TAAAAAAATAGTTGACGGGATATCAGCCTCAGGTGATGAGAAAAAAAAGAAAGAGGCAGTGTCTGCCTGGCTTGAGATTGAAACCCTTGTAAATTCACTTCCTGTGGAATGGGGACATGCAGGGATATACAACTGGCTCTTTACAGGAGACTTTCACTCTGATATGATGGATGCATGGCGCTGGCAGATAGCAGAAAAGATACTGCATCTTAAGAATTAGTCCAATCCTGACCTGAAAGACAACCCTTCAGGGTGTGCAACAAAAAAAAAGATGAAGAAGAAAAGAGAAGAGGTCTTATATTTTACTGATATGGGAGGGTGTCACCCCTCAGTGTATCTGTCGGAGAAGAGAGAGAAGCGGCGTTGGAAGAAGATGAGTTATGAGACAGATGCATTGAAGGGGACCCTTCTTTCTGCATACAGCCAGTCGCAACCTCCATCAGTACGTTTACCTCTCAGAGCAAAGGGGGTATATAAAATTTACATTGGTTTATATCCAGAAGGTAATTTATCCGGCATCCGGGTGAAACTAAACACTGACCCCTGCTGTACAAGACTTATGTCCATTCCGGGCAAAGGTGAATACCTTTACGAGGCTTTCTGGAAGACGTCTTTGCTGGATAATCAGGAAATTGAAATCTTTCCCCTTAAACTGGATGAAGGCAGCCCTGTTTCCACCATAGCCTACGTTAAACTTGTCCCTGCTGTTATGGAGGAGCCTAAGGCGGCAGACCTTTGGCTGGGAGCCTTTAATGACGGCGGCAGTTTTATGTACTGGAACCGACCGACCACAAAACGTGAGATATGGGAGTATATTGAACCACTGCGTGATACAGCGTTTAAGAAACTCTACTGGGGAATAGCAGCGGGTGATATGTGTAACTATCATACCAGTGTCGGTAACCATCACTGGATAGATAAACAGGAGGTATGGAGAAGGGAAGGGGACAGGAACCGCGTTGAATGCTTTCGTAATTTTTCACGGAAGAATATAGATGTTGTGAAGATTGCCTGCGAGTATGCAAAAAAGATAGGACTGGAGTTTCATGTTTACCACAGGCTCGGCATGGTTACAGGAGCTCCACCTGTAGAGATAGGGAACTCTGCCTATTATTATGCGCATCCCGAGTATCAGTGCGTTGACCGCGATGGAAGAAAAATTTCACGTCTCAGTTATGCATTTCCTGAGGTTCAGGAACATGTAGTATCTCTCTACAAAGAATTCCTGGGTTACGACATTGACGGAATAAATTTTGTCTTTATCCGGGGTGTTCCTCTTCTCCTTTATGAGGAACCGATAATTCAGGGATTCAAGAAGAGGTATGGTATGGACCCACGAAAGGTTTCTGAGAATGACAGAAGGCTTTTCATATTCAGGTCTGGGATTATAACAGATTTTATAAGGCGGGTGCGTAACGAACTGAACTCTTATAACCTTGCGAGGGGAAGAGGTCCCGTTGAGTTTTCAGCCACGGTTCTCATAGACAGGGCAAACAACCACTTCTATAATCTGGATATTGAAAGATGGGTAAAAGAAGGACTGATAGACGTTTTAATCCCTAATCCCCAGATAAGAGATATACCTGCAAAGAAAGGTTTTGACATACAGTACTTCTCACGCATAACCAGAGGAACCTCCTGCCGGTTGGCGCCGGAACTTCTTGATGTTCGTTCCTGGAGTACGCCTGAAAAACACTATTATGAGAAGGCATCTGAGTTTTACAGGGCTGGAGTGGATGGTATATGTTTCTGGGACCTGGAGGGGCGTTTTGTCAAGCCTCTTGACTGGGCAATTATCAAATCCCTTGCATATCCCAAAACACTCAAGAAAAACATTAAAAGGGCATTGGCTGAGAACAAAAAAATCCCCCTGAGAACCGTATCTGGTTTTACCGTAGACCGCTATCCTGTCTGGTGGGCATTTTAGAACAGGAGGGTCAGGAAGGACTTGTGGAGGAGAAAATGAAAACACCCAAACAGGTTGTACTTATAGGACTTGATGGTGCCAACCTTGAGGCCATAAAACCGCTTATTTCCAAAGGACGTCTGCCAAATTTAAAAAAATTGATACAGGGCGGTACTCTGTGCGTAAATGCACTTGCACCTTACCCAACACTGACGGGTTCAAACTGGGCGAGTATAGCAACAGGCGCATGGCCCGGCACACACGGCGTTACTGATATGTCCTACCATGTGACAGGTGAGCCTCTCAACTGGTGGCACAACGGATTTACATCAAACGCAGTAGAGGCTGAAACCATCTGGGAGGCGATTAGCCGCGCACACAAAAAGGCAGTTGTTCTGAAATACACCGGTTCATGGCCGCCGAGAAACAAAAATATCGTGATGATAGACGGTGGAGGCGGACGTCCTTTCTGGGGAGGTTCATACCTTGAGTTAAGCCACAGCCAGATTTTCAGCACCAAAGAGTTTCCAAACGGGAATCTTGTTACATTGTACAAGGCGGAGGGTTGGAAGAATCTTCCGGAGTCAAGGTTACTGCCGCTGGAGGCGGTTGTTGACTTTGTTCCGGAGAGCGGAAGGGTACCTGAGTTCCTCCGGTTCCAGGCTGAAAGCCTGCGGCAGGGTAAACGGGTGCGGTTTTTTGTCCTTGTGACCGCTTCATCAGGACGTGGCTACGATACGGTATATCTCTGTACTGAGAGGGATGTTTCATCTGCTCTTGCTGTTGTAAAGACCGGTGAATGGAGCCCCTCTTTCCACGTCAGATTTGAGATAGATGGCAGGATGGCACGCGGGGGTATGCGTTTCAAGGTTCTGGAACTGTCTGCTAAAGGAGATGTCCTCACCATATACTTTTCTCAGGTATATCCTTCAGACAGTTTCTCACAGCCGCCAGAGGTTGGGGCAGGCCTTGTAAAAAGACTGGGAGCATATATCAATCATCCGGGCTATGCTGAAGAGTCAATGGGATGGTTTCAAGAGAGCCCGGAGACATTTCTGGAACTTATGGAATACCAGAATAATTGGCTGGGCAAAGCAGGAAGATATCTTCTTGAAAATTCCCGGTATGACCTTATGGCAATGCAGTGCCACTGTATAGATTTTGCCAACCACCTCTTTGTCCCACGCCGCGGCTGGGACAGCAAGATGCGTAAAGAGAGACTTCGCCATCTTGGACGCTGCTATGAGAGTGTGGACAGTATGATTGGCGATATACTCAAAGGTGCATCTAAAGATGCCCTTGTCTGTGTGCTTTCTGACCATGGGGCGACAGAGAGTCCTCATACAGAGGTCTTTGTCAATCCGATACTGGAGGAGGCAGGACTCTATGTCCGCGACAGGAGTTTCAAGGGCAGTATGCCTCGTCCTGATTACAGTAGGAGTCTTGCAGTCAGCGAACGTGCCTGCAACATTTACATAAACCTCAGGGGACGCGAGCCTAAAGGGACAGTTGAACCTCGTGAGTATGAGTCTATGCGCGACAAGATAATAGACATTCTTCTGAGTTGGCGCCACCCTGAAACAGGAAAGAACCCGTTCTCAATGGTTGTGCGTAAGGAAGATGCCCGCATACTTGGTTTATATGACAATATCGGTAGAGATATTGGAGATATAGTTTATGCCTTACGGCCTGAGTATGACCATGAACATGGGAGGCAACTCCCCACCGCAACCTGCGGAGGACAGTCTATAAAACCGCTTCTTATATTTAACGGACCTAACGTGAAAAAAGGATTTGTACTTCAGAGAAATGCCTGGCTGGTTGATGTAGTTCCGACAATTGCCGCAGCAATGAACTGGCCTGTTCCCACTGAGAGCGAGGGTGCGGTGCTGCATCAGATATTCAAAGGACGCAGGTCATTGTTTCCCCGTCCTAAGTTTATAAGGCAACAGGATGAGAGGTTAGCACAAACAAAGAGACTGATGACAGAATATAGAAAACCTGCGCGGAAAAGTAGAGAGATAAAAGAGAAACTTCCCTTAGAGATTTCAACACAAAAAGAGGAAAGACTTCCCGAAACCCTTGAAGAGATGAGAGAAGAACTTAAGAAGGCACGCGCGGAAGCACGCAGGTGGAAGAGTGCCTACGAACAGTACCACAGAATCACCCACGGCAATTGAAGACCACGCAGCCCTACTACAGGAATTTTGTATTCTGTTATAACCCTGATACAGGTAGATAAATATAAACGGATATTCATTATCAGGGTTGTTCATTTTTCATATCTTACATCATCTGAGGTTGGTATCATTATGCCAGTCAGTTAAATTTGACAGTTTTTAGGAACGTGTGATAAGTTTACAGGCTAAATTTAAGTCGGACATCAACCTGTTTAGTTATGAAACACAAACAGGCTTTTGAATAAGTGAGGCGTGGCTTATTAAATATTTACGAAGGAGAAACTGGCTATGTTAAAAGCAGGTGCAGCACAGGTGGATATTACCCCTGAACTGGGTATCTTTCTGGCTGGAGGTACGACAACTCCGAGAAAAGCTGAAAAGGTTCTTGAACCAATCTTTGCAAGGGCTTTTGTACTTGAAAACGGCAGCCACAAAATTTGCATACTTACCTTTGACGTAACAATAATTGTTCAGGAATATACCAACCAGATACGCAAAACCCTGTGCAGGGAATTTGGCTTTAAAAATGAAGATATAATGGTGCATGCAACCCAGACGCATTCAGCACCAGCAATGGGAGATTTTCTCGTGCACAAAGACATTCCTCTGCCTGAGGGATTTGAATGGCTAAGAGGGGGAGGTGCCGGGTTTGCGAATATTGCTGTACAGAAGGGGATTGAAGCCGTAAGAACTGCATATAAGAAAATGCGCCCCGTTTACGCAGGCGGAGGAAGTACAATAGAAGGCCGCATCTGTTTTAATCGGCGTGCTGTTATGCAGGACGGAAGTGTTACTATGCCGGGAAGAGAGGGATATGCGGCAAAATACGGGGTAAGGGATAACAAATCAGAGCGGAATACAATATTCCGTTATCTTGAGGGACCTGTTGACCCGGAGGTAGGGCTGATAGCCTTTAAAGACAGGAATGACAGTATGGTCGCAATGCTTCTCCACTATACCTGTCATCCTGTTAATGTCTTCCCCGCCGAAGAGATTTCCCCCGACTGGCCTGGCATATGGGCTGAAGAGATGAGAAAAAAATATGGGTGTACGGCTCTTGTTCTAAACGGTTGTTGTGGAAATCTCAATCCATGGGACCCTTTTGACCCTGAATACAAACCGGACCATGTAAAGATGGGAAGGATACTCAGCCAGGATACGGACAGGATAGTTCGCAATATAGAATACGGCGAGGTTAAATCAATAGGCTCAAGAATCAAAAATATCAGTCTTGATATGAGGCGATACAGCAAAAAGGAGATTAAAAAGGCTCAGGGATTGCTTAAAGTTAAACCTGAAGTCGTGGGAAATAATTTCCCATCACAAGAGTGGATTCATGCAGCGTATGTACAGACCATGTTTCTCCAACAGCAGGAACTTAATTTTAAATACAGGTATGAGATTCAATGCCTGAAAATCGAGAACTTTGCAATAGTCGGTTTACCTGGAGAACCATTTTCAGAATGCGGACTGGCAATCAAAATGGCTTCTCCTGCGTTTCCGACCTTCACTGCACATTGCTGCTCTCATTACGCAGGATACATCCCAATTAAAGATGCCTTCAAACATGGGGGACATGAAGCAATGATGGTCCCATGGTCTAAGTTTAAACCGGAGGCAGCGGACGTTATCGTTAAAAATACTATAGAACTGTTGCAGAAAATGTTTAAACAGTGAAAGAAGGGATTATGGCAAAAGAGACAGGTAGTATAAAGCCTGTTCATGCAGGCGGGTTCTATCTTGAAAACGGACTGCCAGATGAGTACTATGCTTTCACCGACGGCGAACTTTCGCTGACAGTCGAACGGTGTGGAGGAATTAACACCTTAAAGGTTCTGGATATCCTTGAGTGGAAGGGTAAGTTGTATCCTGACCGCAGCACAGAGACGCCGCCTGTTTTTTTACGTGAGAACAACTTCTGCGGGAAACGTCCGCTCTATGGACCTGCGGTTCAATTTATTTCAGAGAGCATACAGGCAGATGGTAAACGCGGCCGCGTCCTTCATCATTTTCCGGAGAAGATGGAGTTGTATCCGTTCGGGTTCCTGAGTGAGTCAAGACGGTTCGGCCACAGGCTGGGATACGACCTTTGCATTGACGGACGCAACGTTTTCTTCAGATTTACCAACTCATATCCTGACCGGGCTCACCTTTTAATTTCCATTGACAAGGCTCATATTGTTTCCGGAAGGTTGAAAGGTTGTATGAAAACGCAGTTTCATTCGGTGCCGTATGACCTAGGTGGGAAGACGGCATATCCTGAGACTATCCCGGATACAGGGCATCTAAATCTCAAATGGGATTTTGTAGGCTATGACAGTTTAGCAGGTGGTTTCGTAATGGACGGCAGGATGAGGTTTGCCTATGGGGTGAAGCGCATAACGGTGCTCATCAGGGGTAATCGCCCCATGAAAGTGCGCGATACAAAAACGCGTTACATACTGGTTTTGCCGTGGTTTCAGAATAGTGCCGAAGATGATATCATTGTTTGCCTGTCAGTGGCGGGTGACCGAAAGGCAGCGATGGAGCAGACCGAAAGTTTTATATCTAAAGGGATGTCTGTGATATTGGATAAAAGAAAGTCTGTTATGGAATATGCGATGCACTCGCCGCGTATTGAAATTGAGACTATTCCACCGGCAGGTGAGTATGCAAGAACAATGCCGGCATTTGAAAAATCCATGGTGCTGGCGGAGACCGGGAAAGAGGCATGCATCCGCGCTGCAACCCACAAGTTCGGCTACTTTGCCGGATGGGACCATATATATCCTGCCCGTGCATTCACGGCTATGGGTGACTTTGAACTTGCAGAAAAACTGATTCGCTATCTAAAAGATATTCCCAATGCTGAAGCCGGTTACCTGCAGATTATACCTACTGTGGAAGAATTTGTTGGATTCAGCGGCAGGCGTGACTTCTTGAGTGAGATGTACCCTGACTTTCGCCGTTATTTTATGCTGATGGCGAAAGGTGTGGACGTCCGGACCGGATTCATCAGAACCAAAAACGGCTGCGGGTCTGATTTTCCGGGAGAACTGGGAATTGAGGGGCTGGTATGGACACCCTGTCTTAACGGCTGGTGGTATGATGTCTGCAGAGCAATGGAGAACCTTGCCATTTTGCTGAACGATACTGAGACAGCGGCTGTTGCGCGTGAGGTGGCTCAGAGAGTTTTTGACAATTTTCTTACCACATTCTTTGACGAAGAACGGGGCTACCTATGTTATGCCGTGGAAGTGGCAGGTGGCAGGAGAGTACCTGTGTATCAGAATGTATCAACACTGGGGTTGGATTATCCGTATGGTGAATATCTCCTTCATAAAAGAATGAGGGAGATTTCTGAATATCAGGCATATGCCCTGTGCCATCCCAACGGGCGCAGTTCGGTTTCTCATGACGATAATGCGGACGAGATGTGGAAGAATGTCATCATGTTTCAGCACATAGGACATGAAATCAAGGCTGCACGGGCAGGTATGCTGGGTGACGAAGCGATACGAATCATCAGCAATTTCTTGCGTTTGTTTGAACGCTGTAAGGTGGGTGTAGAAACCTACAATATTACTGGAGCCGAGAATGATATTTCGCAACGTGCCAACTGGCAGGCATTTGCTACCGCATACGGTGCTCTCATAGAAGGTGTCATTGGAATCCAGTGGGACCTTGGTGGATTTGGTTATGCTCCCTGTGGGATGAAGGATAAAATGAGTCTGGAAGGATTCAGGTTTCGCAATACGGTTTGGGATATTCGGGTGAGCGGAGCAGGAAGATATGTCGGTGATTTTGTTGTGGACGGCAAACCGCTTGCCGGCACCACCCGCATAAGCACTGACCTGCTTCAGGGGAATGACTGTCACAAGTTGCAGGTGGTCCGGTCTGACAATCCATTCTCCCGCCCAACACTATTGCGGGCATCCGGAGCCTCAATCATTGACCTGAGGTCTGAAGAGAAAAGACTGTCATTTGATGTAACCGAGCGCGTGCACACACCGGTTAAGATATACTGCCCGTCTCTCCCGAAAGTGACACTCGGAGGACAGGCGGTGGATGGCGAGTGGGATAAACATACAGGGGTGTTATGGTGTGATATAGAGGTGGCGCCGGGCAAACGGGTGGAGGTCAGAATATGAAGGGGAAAGAAAACATCTATCCTATAAAACAGAGTATGCCAGATGATATAATCCTGTCAAATCTTCGTTATTTCAGGTATAATCCTCTTTCTCGTTCCCTCTGCAACTTCTTTAATGTCATCAAACATTTCCCGTGCTATCGGGACCCACACCTCCTCCTCTGAAAAACCTACTCCCCTCATTTTTAATACCTTCAAAAATAGATTCATTGACTCTTCCATCCTCGTAAACATCAGGTTGTCCACCGCATCTTCCCATATCTTGATTTTATCTGCGAATGCACTGGTACTCACAGAAAAGATATAGGTTTTGTTCTTATCATTTTTGAGTATCTCTTCTATGTTTTTTATAGTAGATTCTTTATATGTGGGAGAAAACAAAAGTAGGTTCAGAGCCGAGCCAAAAATCAAGGTGCCTAAATCAGTCTTTTCAACCATGCCCTCAACTATTTCCATTGTCCTGTTCCATATCTCCGGTTTCAGCAGGTTCGCCTTCAGAATGTTGCTCCCTGACTTTTCATATTTATCAATATGAGGGTCAAACTGTATATATGCTGTTTTTCTGGGATAATCCTCTAAGTTCAGGCTGTACAATTTATTCATGGCGGTTTTCACAAACTCCATCGTTGGATACTGTAAAGGTATGGACACCACAGAACCGCCGTACCTCAACCACGAAGCGATAAACGCAAACTCCACCAGAGGTTTTCCTGTGCCCCCGGGTCCGCTTATGAGTGTTGATGATGGATAAGGGAAACCTTCCGGAAGCAGTTTATTCAGCCATTCATCTTTAATTTTTATAGTTTTCATGCTTATCTCCCTTCCGTTCACATACCTGAATATTATTTCAATTCCTCTCTGAAATATTTTATCAGACTTTTCATCCAGTCAGGCCATTTTATATCTGGAGGAGCATCATAAGAAGGATGATGAAACTTTATGTCTATTATAGGACTCCCGTCAATGGCATCCAGACCCTTTACCTTCAGAACATTTCCCCTTCTTTCTAAAAGTTTCACCGTCGTCACGCAAATGGGATTTGGGCGGGAAGGAGAGCGGGTGGCAAACACACCAACCATAGGATATTCTTTTTTCCCTGCCGGATGAACCCTTGCGGTGTATCTTCTTTTATCGTTTATATTGTGTGCCCAGTATAACACCATAATGTGAGAAAATCCTTCTATCCCGTCCATGCAATCCTTATATTCTTCACTGATAATGAGTTCGGATATGCTCTCTTTGCCTGTCTTGGTTCGGGTCAGGATTTCACGGTCAAGTTTTAGGTCCTTATTCTTTAATGTAAGAGAAGGCTTTGCATAACTGTTCCGCACTATTCCAACGGGTTTAACTGTGTAACTCTGCATTTTGGTCTCAGGATATTCTATACGGCTGTTTAGCCAACTTCCTTAAGTAAAATTTGGTATCCTTGTATCTGGTTTCCATCAACTTGTTTTCGCTCAATAATTTTTGGATTACATCCCTGTCTGCTTTTGCCTTTTTCAAAAACTCATCCACGGCTTCCTCTCTCATCGGATGCACTGATGTAATGCTGAGTAAGTCCTCTTCAACGTTTCCTGTAAATGCGAAGGCATTCCCTTCATAGCCAATGAGATATTCCACATCAATACTCTTTCCTTTAAATATCTGGTATGCTTCATTTATGGTGTGTTCGGTAGATGCAAGCGCCCATTTTTCTGCCGGGGGTCTTGTCGGTATGGAGATATAACTTTTTGTATCCTTTTGCGTGGAGACAAAACAGGCAATCTTCTCTATCTCTTCCGCACTATCGTTAAACCCCTGGATAAGCATTGTTTCCGTTGAAGTCGTGCCGTTAAAGGTATGTGAGAATTTCGTTATACCACTCAATATCTTGTCAAGATGCAGGGACCTGTGCGGTCTGTTGAGCCTGCGCCAGATATTCTCGCTCACGGCATCAATTTTCAAAGAAACCCAGTCCGCTTTAAATAAAGATTCCTGGACATCCTCCTGCCATATGTGGGATGCATTAGAAATGACTGCAACCTTAATCCCCAGTCTTTTCAATAGTTCTATCTCCTTCCCGATATTAATATCTAACGTGGGTTCTCCATCAGGGACAAAGGTCAGGTAGTCTATGTGCTCTTTTTTACTTTCAGCCTCTTTAACCTTTTTATCTACCGCTCTCAATAACTCTTCAGGCTTATAAAACGCCTCTCTCTCTGCCTGCATATTCAGGGTTCTTCCAATCTGACAGTACACGCAGGAGTAACTGCAGATTTTAGGTGGAATATTGTTTATACCTAAACTGTGTCCGAGTCGCCTTGAAGGAACAGGTCCGAACGCAAGTAAACCAGCCTCATCTGTCATTTTTAAGTCCTTTCACCAGCATCTACTTCGGTGTAACAATAATTTATTATACCCGTAAAATGTAATTTCAGCAAAAAGGGGACAGGCTACTTTTTTATAGAGCAAGTAAACGGGAAGTGATTCCAAATATCTTTCGTGGGTGCCCTTAACCAATTATAAAAAAGTAGCCTGTCCCCTTTTTGACAGGGGATTTAAATAATGTTATGTTAGTTTTACTGAATCTCAAAAAGGAGATGATAACTGAATGCCCATCATGGAGATAAACATCGTGCCGCTGGGGACAGCAGGTACGTCGGTCAGCAGATACGTCAAGAAAGCACTGGATACCCTGATAAAAAAGGACAATATACAGTATCAACTGACCGCTATGGGAACAATTGTTGAAGCCCGTTCTCTAAGTACCCTGTTGAAGATTGCAAAAGAGATGCATGAATCTGTTCTTGAAGATGTCACAAGGGTTGTCACAAGCATCAGGATAGATGACCGCAAAGATAAAAAATCAACCATACAGAAAAAGATAGAATCAGTTTACAGCAGCAATAATCTAAAAAAAGAGGTGCGTAAGTGGTTGCTTGATGAATCTGAAAAGATGTTAAGGGGGATAGGGATAAGAAAAAAACAGTCAGTGCTTGATTTTGGCTGCAGGTCAGGTAACTATACCATCCCCGTTGCCAAGATTGTTGGTGAAAAAGGGATGGTTTATGGGGTGGAGAAAGAAAAGAACAGGCTGAGTGAACTCCGGGGAAGGGCCGAAGCCGAACACCTTAAGAATATATCGTTGATAGAAACCTCTGACTGGAAGAGTGAAATAGAGAAAGATTCTATTGACAGTGTAATCCTTTTTGACGTTTTACACCCGGGCTATTTTCCATGTGAGACTTCCCGCCGAAAGGTTCTTGGTAATATCTATGAGATATTAAAACCCGGAGGGGTTGTTCTCGTTTTACCTACACACGTGAAGGAACTTAATCTATCTTTGAAAAGTTTCATAAAAGAGTTTGAGGCGTTCAGGTTCCGTCTGGAAGACAAATTTACCAAAAAGTTGGTTCATGATAATCAACTGCAGAAGTGTGAAGTTCTGAAGTTTCGAAAATAAATCTGTCAAGATACCATGGACTGGTAGAATAAAACCTATATGTGAGAGTCTACAATAAGATGCCGTCTAAAATACAAAACAAAAACGCTGATTTAAAATGGAACTTTATTATGGGGGTCATTCATGGGACCTTCTATACAGGTGGTTATACCTTTGGAAATCCGAATACCATCCTGCCTGTTTTTCTAAATAATCTGACCAGTTCCAAAGTACTCATAGGACTTTCTTCCACAATCGCAGGTGGTCTTGGAGGATTGAGCGGTATACTGCCTCAGTTGTTTGTAGCAAACATACTGGAAACCAAAGACTACAAAAAGCCTTTTTTGAGAGGCTCAATTATCATACGTACCATCTGCTGGGGACTTTTATCTCTGATAACATATCTCTTTGCTGTTTCACACCCAAATCTAACGATGTTAGCCCTTTTCTTTTTGCTTTTTCTGTTTACCTTTATGGGGGGAGTGGCTACCATACCTTTTTATGATATCTGGGGGAAGGTTCTCCCTTCTAACCTAAGGGGAAGGTTTTTCGGATACCGACAGTTCTTAGGGGGTGTGCTGGCAATTGGTTCGGGGTTCCTCACCAAATACATCCTGGGTAATAAAAACATTTCCTTCCCTCGTAACTTTTCCATTCTCTTTTTTCTTGCCTTCATACTTATTGGCATATCCTATCTTGGATTGGGTTCTGTAAAAGAGCCTGTAGAAGAGGTACACAAAAACCCTCTGAAATTCAGAGATTTTCTAAAGAAGTCATTCAAGATTCTAAAGACTGACAGTAACTATAGAAAATTTCTGCTGGTGGAAATACTTGTTGGAGGCAGCGCATTATCTCTACCTTTCTATGTACTCTATGCCAAAAATTTACTACATGTTAGATTGGAAATGGTGGGTGTTTTCCTCTCATCTCAGATGATTGGCAGTGCAATATCAAATTTTTTCTGGGCGTACTTATCAGACTTTGCGGGTAACAAAAAGGTCCTGCAGATGAGTGCTTTAGTGAGTCTGACAATCCCGTTACTTGCAATCATCACAACTCCGGACCTGTCAGTCCTGTTCATTCTCTTATTTGTTTTTGTCGGCTTTTTTACCGCCGGGTACTCCATCGGGAAAAACAACTTTTTACTGGACATAGCACCCAGAAAAGACCGTCCTGCATATCTGAGTCTTAACGGCACCATTACCTTCCCTGTAGCAATTTTCCCCTTGATAGGAGGTACTATCGTTCAGTATATATCATACAGTTTCCTTTTTGGAACAACCCTGCTGATACTCCTGACTGGTTTTATCCTCAGTTATCAGATTGTGGAGCCGAGAAAAGAGTTGTCAAAAATAAAAAAAACCAGAATCAGTTTTTAATGTATCTCAGTGGATATATAATATATGTTTATATAAGAAGGTTATTATGGACAGATATTATCCAGAATCAAAGGTTGAGATTCAAGGCTTTACGGCAAGGCACTATGATGCAATACTTAATGCTGCCACCATGGGCAGGTATTCGTACTTCATAAAAAAAGCCGTTGAGTCAATGAAGATTAAACCACAGGACAGGATACTTGACCTGGGAGCCGGAAGCGGAAGAAACGCCTGTTTAATGCTGAGGTACCTTTCTACCGAAGGTGGGCTAACGGGGGTTGATATCTCCAGAGAGATGACAACCCAGTTTAAGAAAAAGTGTGCAGGCTATCCCAATGTTAAGATTATTCAGGGAAGGATTGACCAGGAACTACCCTTACGAGAAAAATTTGACAAGGTCTTTATCTCTTTTGTGTTTCACGGATTCCCACAAACTGTACAAGAGAAAATTCTGAAAAATGTTTCTGCGTTACTAAAAAACAACGGAAGTTTTTTCATACTGGACTATAATGAGTTTTCCTTTGAAAGGTCGCCCTTACACGTTAGATTTATATTTAAAGCCGTAGAGTGTCCTTATGCCTTTGATTTTATCCGCAAAGACTGGAAACGTATACTGGCAGGTTACAACCTTGGAGATTTTGAGGAATCTTTCTTCTTCGGGAACTACGTGAGGCTACTGAAAGTCAGAAAGATTGACTGCAATAGGTAACATTTTATTGAGAGTATTTTATAGGGACAATAGAGGGAATCCTGTACCTCGCAATGGTAATCAAGGAGGGTTGATTAAATGCCTGATAAACTGAACGTAAAAAGTTTAGACAGAATACTTACAACACTGCAACACAAAGAACCTGACAGGGTTCCTTTTGACATGGGGAGTTCGTTTGTTACAGGTATTACAAAAACAGCCTATCTGAACCTTGCTCATTATCTGGGGTTTGAAGGAGAAGCACCTGTTTTTTTCGACACAGTACAGCAGTTGTCTTATCCAGAAGAAAAAATGATGAAGAGACTGCAGATTGACACAAGAGGACTGGTGCCTGATATAGTAAGGAAAAATCCGGATATTGAGGTTCTTCCTGATAACGGAAAAGCATTTACAGATGAGTGGGGGATAAGATGGAAGATGCCTAATGGCGGTTTTTACTTTGACGTGGTGGAGAGCCCTCTGGCAGGGGATATTACAGAGAAAGACGTGGAAAGGTTTAAGTGGCCTGACCCAACCCTGCCTTCACTTTTTGACGGACTCGCTGAAAAAGCGAAAAAATATTATGAAGACGGCTATGCGGTTATGCTTGAAAGTTTCGGCTCGGGCATCTTTGAAATGAGTTGCCGCATAAGAGGATACGAACAGTTTTATCTTGACCTTGCCATGAATCCTCTACTTGCCTGTAAGATTATGGACAGGTTTCTGGAACTGAAGTTACAGTTTTATAAGGAGGCTGCCCAAAGGGTCGGTCAATACATTCAGTTTATCAGAGAAGGGGACGATATAGGCAGTCAGCAGAGTCTGCTGATTTCCCCCAAGATGTATCTGGACTACATAAAACCCAGACACAGAGAACTGTTTAAAGCGCAGAAAGAGATTTTCCCCCAGCCATTTTATACCTTCTTTCATTCAGACGGAGCAATATACAGCATCATTCCGGATTTTATAGAGATAGGCATAGACATCTTAAATCCGGTTCAGATAACAGATGAAGGCACCACCCTTACCAAACTGAAGAAAGAATTTGGCAGAGACCTGACATTCTGGGGAGGAGGTATAGATACCCAGCACATCCTACCAAATGCAGGGCCTGAAAAGGTAAAGGAAGAGGTTAAAAAGAACATAGAAGCCCTCGCACCCGGGGGAGGATTTATTTTTAACACGGTTCACAACATACAAAATGATGTACCGCCGGAGAATATCATTGCTATGTATGAAGCCCTGATGGAATACGGGAGGTATTAGTATAGTTTTGAAGACAACGTATCGGAAATTATTAATATCAAACTCCAGAATAATTGACTGATATAAGCACAAATTGTATAATAAAGAGAGAAGATTATTGTCCTCTAAACAGGGGGTGCCAAATGCAAAAAGTAAAAGTGCTGGTCAGTATGTCGCTGTTTTTCATTTTTATACTGTTTCTCCCCGGTGCGGAGCAGGATAAATCTCTGGTTCAGGTTAAGGTTGAAAAAGGAGACTGTCTCATACGAATCTGCGATAAATACCTTGAAAAACCCTCACAGTGGAGAACAGTCGCACAGGTTAACAACCTGAAAAATCCTGATGTAATAATGCCGGGGCAGGTTCTTATGATACCTGCGGAGTTAATGAAAGGAACTCCTGTGGCAGGTGCAGTAACCTTTTTACAGGGTACTGCAGAGGTTAAAAAAGGGGGTACAGAAGGTTGGACACCCCTCGCTCTCAATGAAAAGGTTGAAGAGGGTTCTTTTGTGCGTACAGGAGATGAGAGCAGTATTGAAATCAGGTTTGAAGACGGCAACATATTCCTCTTAAAACCGAATACCACAATAGGACTGAAAACCGCCCGGAAAAGCAGTGATAAGTATTCAAAGTACAAGATGTCCATCAGTACTGGAAAACTTATCTCAAACATCCAGAAGGCCACAGGGCGGGAATCCGCCGTTCAGATAGAGGCACCAACAGCAGTTCTCGGTGTCAGGGGTACTGTCTTCAGGAGTTCTGTCCTGTCGGATGGGACATCCCAGTTTGAAGTACTTGAGGGTGAAGTACCCGTTGAAGGGAAAAAGAAAAGTGTAGATGTTAAACAGGGGGAGGGAACCATTGTTCACAAAGACGAAATTCCCATACCTCCCAAAAAACTGTTGGGACCTCCTGCGCTGGCATTCAAACCGTCTCCTATATACAAAAAATTTCCTGTTCAACTCTCATTTGAGAAGGTTGAGGGTGCTGTATCTTACAGGGTGGTTCTGGCAAGAGACAGAGGTATTAAAAACATTGCAAATGAAAAGGTTATAGGTACACAGGATACCTTTAAAATTACTGACTTAGAGGACGGAACGTATTTTATGCAGAGCAACAGTATTGACAGCCTCGGACTTGAAGGTCTGCCTTCAGAGATAACCGAGATTTACATAAGGCTGAATCCTATTGCCCCTTTTGTTGAGATACCTGCAGACGGGGTAGAATATAAGTCTCAGGCTTTAAGATGCAGATGGCTCAGGGTTAGCGATGCAGTGAGATATCACGTTCAGGTTTCTGAGGATATAAACTTCCAAAGACTGGCAAGAGAAGAGAAAAACCTTGTAGAACCTGAATATCCCACAGGTAAACTTGACTATAAAAAGTACTATTTCAGGGTAGGTTGTATAGCGGCTGACAACTATCAGGGCGAATGGTCAGATATCCTCTCCTTTACACTTATACCGCCACCTCCATCTCCTCCTGTTGAACCGCCTGAGATGGACAAGAACAGTATAAAGATACGGTGGAAAAATCTTGGGAAAGAGGTTACTTATCACGTTCAGATGTCAGGGGATGATAAATTTGATGAGGTTATGGTTGACCGCAGGGTGGAGACTCCCGAAACAACCTTTGAAAAACCGAAGCAGGCAGGCGCCTATTATGTAAGAATAAGCGGCATAGATTCTGCAAACAGGGAAGGCATCTTTTCAAAACCGCAGAGTTTTGTCATCCTCCTTCCTCCACCTCTTGTCAAGACTCCCGTGGTAGACAGAAGCACGGTCAGTATGGAATGGGAAAATCTCGGAAAAGATGTTAGATACTGCGTTCAGATATCTGAAGACGAGGAGTTTGAAGAGGTTATGATTGACAGCGAGGTGGAACTTCCGGAGATAACCGTTAAAAAACCGAAACAGACAGGCATCTATTATGCAAGGGTAAGTGGAATAGACACCGAAAACAGGAGAGGCATTTTTTCAAAACCTCAGACTTTTGAGATAAAACACAGTTATCTACCGCTGCTTGGGATTGCAGGCTTTGCAGGACTACTCTTCCTTCTTGGGATTTAGATAGACCTCCAGAGGTCAGTTAATGGGGAAGTTTCCGTTCAAAAAAAGGACAGTCGGCTATATTGTTTTTTTCATAACAGGTATCTGTTTGATTGTCCTTATTGATTACCTCGGCTTTTTTTTAAAGTTTGACAGCAATATTTATGATTTATTTACACGACTTAAGGGTCCCGTAAAAACGGATGAAAGAATCGTCATTGCGGCAATTGACGAAAAGACTCTCAAGCAATTCGGCAGATGGCCTATCGACAGAAACCACTATGCTGAGTTACTTGCAGAAACAAAGGAAGCCGGTGTAGTAGGTCTTGACATTATACTGGCAGAACCTTCAAACGAAGATTCTAAACTCTCTTCAGCAATAAAAAAACACGGCCGCGTTGTACTTCCCGTCTATCTCAATTACTGTATGGAACCTATCTATCCCCTGCAAATTTTCACACCCCGTAAAACCGGTCATATTCACGCAGAACCGGGTATAGACGGGGTTGTCAGAGAGGTTTGTCACACAATCTATTACGAAAATATCTTAATTCCTTCTTTTACCTCGGCGATATATGAAACATTTACAAGCGAGAAATTTAATAGAGATGTCCTGCCACCTGCAATTACAAAGTCAAGACAGGACAAAGAAGTTTTGCGGGCAGACAGAATGTTAATAAATTATTATGGTCCCCCGGCAACCTTCCCATACATTTCAATGGTAGATATTATTGACGGAAAATATCCGGATTCTTATTTCCGTAATAAAATTGTGCTATTGGGGTTGACGACACCAGGTCTTATTGACAGAAAATTTACACCGTTTACCCAGCAGAGAGATAGCACCCCCGGTGTTGAAATACATGCTAATATCCTCAACAACCTGCTTGCCCATTCTCACATAAGGGTAATATCTCCCTGGCCGAAATACCTGTGTGGTTTCTTAATCTCTCTTCTTTTTTTCATCATCTTTGTCAAAACGAGTGAGAAGGTGTCAGTCTTCCTGTTGATAACAAAATTTCTTATAATTTCAGTCTTTACATTTCTGGTTCTTACACGTCTTGATTTCTGGACAGAACCCCTCTTTTTTTATATCTCCGCTGGTTTTGCATTCGCGACAACCTACATATACAGACTGGACGAAGCAGCAAGAGAACTTGATGTTAAATACTCATCCATAGTTGCTCTCCCCGTTATGAACAAGGTAGCAGTCCCCGGATACAGACAGGGAAAAGGATTGCTGAGTTTACTGTCAACCGGAGGAATTAACTCAAGGATACAGAAACTCATAATAATAGAAGATACCTACCAGGAAAAACTTCAGGGACTTATTGACGAAAAAACTTCAGAACTGTCAGACGCTCTTATCATGATTAAAACTATGAGTAACGAAGCAGTTCTGCGTTTAGCAACCGCTACCGAATCCAAGGATACATATACAGGCAAGCACCTGCTGAGAATAAGGCTGTTTGTAAAAAGACTTTCCGAATTTCTTGGAATGCCTGGGGACTTTGTCGAAAAAATAACCTCAGCCAGTGCAATGCATGATGTAGGTAAGATAGGAGTACCCGATAAAATCCTTTTAAAACAAGGTACTCTCACACCAGAGGAATTTGAGATAATGAAAACGCATACGGTCATAGGGGAGAAGATTCTTTCAGGCTCGGTTCATCCTATGATAAAAATGGCTGCATCTATTGCCCGTTATCACCATGAAAAATGGGACGGAAGTGGATATCCAGAGGGATTAAAAGGAATGGAGATACCCATAGAGGCACGGATTCTTACAATCTGTGACGTTTATGAGTCTTTGAGAAGCAAGCGGCCGTACAAAGGACCCTTTACGCATAATAATGCTTTTTTGATAATTACACAGGGAGATGACAAGACTTCCCCTGAGTCTTTTGACCCGGATGTACTGCGGGCGTTTATAAAAGTTCATAGGTCCTTTGAAGAAATTTTTGCCAAAGACCCGAATTGAAAAACAGGAGTGTTTTTTCTTAATATTTCTTCCTTGCATTTCCTTCTTTCAGAGGTCTCAAAAAAAACAAATTGACAGTTTTTAATTATTATGTTATTATAGGATAATAGAATAGGAACTGAAATGCAGAAAACAGATATCCCGAGAATTGCCTATGACAGAAGCCTTGCTAAATACGGGCAGGTGAAACAGGGTATTCTGGACTTTGTTAAAACCCGCAACCTGCAGGAAGGATATCGTTTCCCGAGTGCGGACGAACTGGCCGTTATATTCGGCGTCAACAGGCTTACTGCAAACCGGGCTATGGAAGAACTTGCAAGGGAAGGGGTTATTGAGAGAATCCCGGGTGTCGGTTCTCTGCTTAAGAAACTTCCGCAGAAAGAATCCATAGGTATACTTATCCCTTCTCTACTCCTGATGGAAAAGGAGACCAACCGCAAGGAGTGGTTTGTATTACAACAGGTGATGCAGGGTATAATGAAAGGACTTGCAGAAAAGAGGATTCTCTGGGAAATAGTAGAGTTGAGTTCTTTACAGAATACCTCCGCGAAAATTAAAACAATAATTGAGAAGAATATAAACGGAATTTTATTTCTGAACAGTTTCAGACCCAAACCGGAAAAAGCCCTCCTGACTGCATTGAGAAACAAAAAAATTCCGTTTGTCATTGCATATAACATAAACGGGATATACGGATATCCTTCCGTTTTTGTGGATAAAACAGCAGGTTTCAGAAAAGCACTGAGACACCTGGCTGAACACGGGCATAGAAAAATCGCTCTGGTTGACAGGTTTCCCATGGATGATTCCAAGACTATCCCCCTTTTCTATTCTGAAGTGCTTGAAGAGCACGGACTGGAGATAAAAAAGGAGTTCCTGTGGAATGAACAGGAAGTTTCTTTAATCAAGGAGAAGATTGACCAAACAGGTATCACAGGGATATTTTTCACACGTGACCTGATTGCTCTTGAAGCAATGGAAGTACTTGGGAAATCAGACATAAAGGTCGGCAGGGACATTGGAATTGTGGGATATGACAACATAATCGAGTCGCTTCACTGCAAACCAGCCCTGACCACCGTTGAACCCCACAGGGCAATGGCGGGATACTACGCGGTTAAGATGCTGCTGTCGGAGATGAATAAGGCTCCGGTTGAAACGATACGGTTGGTTCCCGACCTTGTAATAAGGGAAAGTTGTGGATGTAAAAAATGAAAGGAGGAGAGAATAAATGAGCGGAAAAAACAGAAAGGATGGGTTCACGCTTATTGAACTGCTGGTCGTGGTGGCTATCATAGCAATTCTGGCGGCAATGCTCCTGCCGACATTGAGCAAGGCAAGAGAAAGGGCCAGGGCTGCGGTGTGTGTAAACAACCTGAAACAGTT
>CAYOYL010000007.1:0-2922 GCA_964408175.1 uncultured bacterium | reverse complement strand
AGTTCATCATCGCCGTATATCTTGCAATATCATAGTCTTCTGCTGTAATCGGAACCTTAATGTTATGATACTTCTTCTCTATCATACCCCACAAAACATCTTCGTTAAAAAACCTTTCCTTTTTTATCCCTCCCCCGTCAATAAGAAAACCCTTTTTCAAATTCTCTCCTAACATCCTGATTTGTATAAGTGTTGATATGTTGGCAAAGTCTATCTCAAGATGCAGGTATCTATCCAGAAACTCCGAGTGGGAACTCTTGAGAAGTGTACCTGCTGTTTTGTAATACATCCTTTTCAGGGATAACAGAAGGTCTTCTCCCTCTCTATTTTCAGATATTAAAGAGAGTACGTCTTTCAAATACACGGGTACATCTTTGTAGTTGTTATTTTCAAGTGCTGACCTGAGTGTGAAATAGTCAACTGAGGAGTGAACCGCATAGTTTTTTTCTTCTTCGCCTGTCTCTTTATCAAGAAGTAGTTTAAGGTTGTGGTAGTCGTATCTCAAAAGAAAATAGCGGTATATGTCAGAAGGCAGATTTTTACGCATCTCCTCTATAAGACCTGCGGTCAGTTTTTCAAAAAACTCAGTCAGTTCTTCCGCCTTGGCAGGATTCTGCGGCAGCACATTATAACGGCTGTGTGCAAGTACACTGACAAACTCATTGAACCCTTTTGACTGTACTGCTTTTGCCACATCACCCGCAGTCAGAAAACTTTTCTCAAGAGACTTAATACTTCCGCTTACAGCAATTATGTCACCCATCTTACATCTGCTCCATCCCATCTTCATTCAGGGGAAATAAGAGGAGTCATCAATCTTTGAAGTCTTTGAGAACATGGAAGTCCTTCTTAAGAAGTTCAATCTTCCCCGGGTCATACACTGCTACCGCAGGATGGTATAATGCAACTACCTTCACACTGGTGAAAATGTTCTCAGAATTCTCAAGCACCTTCCCGTGAAGAGCGGTAATTGAACCGCGTTCACTGAAAGAATACCTTTCAAGGATATACCTCAAGGCATGCCTGCCGAGACAGCATATGACAACAGGACTTATAATCTCTATCTGTTTTTCAAGATAAAAACTGCAGGCTTCTACCTCTTCTCCTTCCGGGTCGCGGTTGTTGGGTGGGCGGCACTTTATTATATTAGTTATGTAGATGTCCTCACGCTCAAGACTGACTGAATCAAGCAGGATGTCAAGAACCTCCCCCGCCTTCCCGCAAAAAGGGACACCACGTATATCTTCGTTGTATCCCGGGGCTTCTCCCACAAAGAGTATCTTTGCAGATGGGCTGCCGGCACCGAAAACCACGTTTTTCCTGGTCTTCCACAGTCCGCATTTTTTACACTCTTTTGCTTCCCTTTCATACCTCTCAAGTTCTATTTTTCTGTCCATCAACACCGGTAAAAACACCTCCTATTTTTTCTCTCAATCTATCAGCCATTGCCGCCTTTACTCTATCCCAGTTAAAAACAATCTTCCATTTCCCTGATGAAATAATAAATCCGTTCTTAAGACTTTTGTCTTTCTCCACCTTTATGTCTTTTATCTCAAAATTCTCAGCAGATTCAGGAACCTTTACAAAAGAATTTTTTTCTTCAATGTCTTTGCAGAAAAAAACAATTATATCCTTCATATTTTTATTTATGTGTTCATTAAATCTTTCCTCTATCTTCTTCATAACTGTATCTATAAAGGTATTCTGCAGAGATAGTACTTCCTTTTCTTTTTCCAAGCGAAAACTGGAAAATTTTTTTTCTTCTTCTTTGTCTACCTTTTCTTTTTCTACCTGCAGTTTATCTTCATACTCTTTGTCTATCTTCTCTTTTTCAACAGAATAACGCTCCTGAAGTTCTTTCTCAGCCTTCTTTATGATATCTTCCGCCCTTTTTTCTGCATCCTCAACCACTTTTTTTATCAGTTTTTCTAACATCTTTTTATATCTTCACCGCAAATAGAAGGAATATTGAAACCACCAGTGCCAGAACTGCATATGTCTCTACCAGAGCCCCATATACCATAGCTCTCATACTTGCCTCGGGATGTTTTGACGCAACCGCAATCCCTGCCGCACAGACCTTGCCCTGGTGTATTGCCGAAAACATACCAGATACTGCTATCGGAAGAGATGCAATGAGAATCTGAAGACCCTGGAATGCAGTTACTGCAACTACTTCACCTCCCAGAACCCCAACCTTCATTAAAACCAAAAAACCGGTCAAAAAGCCGTATATGCCCTGGGTACCAGGCAGGGCGACAAGCAAAAGCATAATTCCAAACTTGTCAGGCTCCTCGGACAAAACCCCGTTAGCTTCTCTGCCTGCATATCCGATACCTATACTCGAACCTGTTCCGCACAAAAAGACAGCAAGTGCGGAACCTATCAAGGCGTAAATCATACCCATATTCATTTTAAGTTCTCCCTTATTGCCCCATCATTCAGACCTTCTCCCCCAGGGGAGAAGGCTCAAGTTGAGGGGGAAGAATTACCTTTTATCTTTTTTATCAACTCAGGCACGACCTCAAAGAGGTCACCGACTATACCCAGATTCGCAACCCTGAATATAGGCGCATCAGGGTCCTTGTTTATTGCTATGATGTAATCGGAGGTCTGCATACCTGCAAGATGCTGTATTGCCCCGGAGATACCGCAGGCTATGTATATCTTGGGCTTGACGGTTTTACCAGTCTGTCCAACCTGGTGAGGATAGGGTATCCATCCTGCATCTACAGCGGCCCTTGATGCTCCAACGGTACCCCCAAGAAGGTCTGCCAGTTCTTTGAGCAGTGCGAAGTTTTTTGGGTCTTTTATCCCTCTTCCGCCTGAGACAATCACCTCTGCCTCCTGAAGGTCAACACTGCTTTCCACCTTTTCCTTACCGAGTATCTGTACAGTATTTTTCAGGTTGTCTTTCAGAAA
>CAYOYL010000006.1:0-8012 GCA_964408175.1 uncultured bacterium | reverse complement strand
CATTACAAGCATCTTTGTATGGGCAATACTGCCATCAACATCATATAGTGCAAGCCTTCTGTCAATAGATAGAGAAGATGTAAAATCAATGGCTCTACTCTCAACCTTCCCCTTAAACCTGCCTTCCCACATATATCCCATACTATCCCCCTTTACCCCGAACAGACGACCGTTGTCATTGCTTGTCTTGCGAGGAATGGTTTATATGACGAAACAATCTCAGATTGCTGCACAATACACTCGCAATAACATACAGTGAGGACCTGTGCCTTTATCCCCTATAGTTTACAGCATTTACCCCTCCATTGCAAAACAATAGATGTTTTTGTATCTTCCAATTCTCCTGTAAGACTGTATAGTTTGTAGGTCAAGACTATCACCTTGTTTTTTTAAGAGAATGAGAGTGTGTTGACGGAATGTATTCGGATTTATTATAATGAATTGAGATATGGATAAAAGGAGCGCAGGGATTCTTTTGTTCAGGTTTAAGGAAGGAAGACTACAGGTAATGCTTGTGCATCCGGGTGGTCCATTCTGGGCAAAGAAGGATGATGGTGTGTGGTCCATACCGAAAGGACTGATTGAGGAAAGAGAATCTTCATTAGGTGCTGCGATAAGAGAGTTAAAGGAAGAGACAGGATTTGATGTTGACGGAGAGTTTATTGAACTGGGAAGTGTACAACAGCACAGTAAAAAGACAATAAGTGTGTGGGCGGTTGAAAAGGATATGGATGTAATGAGAATTGCAAGCAACACATTTTCTCTTGAGTGGCCTAAAGGCTCAGGAAAAGTACAGGAGTATCTGGAGGTTGACAGGGCGATGTGGTTTGATATTGAAGTGGTGAAGAGAAAGATACTGCAGGGACAAATTATCTTTATTGATAGACTTACAGAACTTTTAAAGAGCAACTCTTAAACAGGGGGCGAAAAATGAAGGTAAGTAATGTGGATGAGATGAAAAATTTAGACCGTATGGCAGTGGAAGAATTTGGGATACCTCCGGAGATCTTGATGGAGAATGCAGGTAACGCAGCCTATTTCGTTATCCTGAAAGAATTCGGGATTAAGAATAAAAGGTTTGTTGTTTTTTGCGGTGCGGGAAATAACGGAGGGGATGGATTTGTGACAGCCAGAAAGATTTATTCCAGCGGCGGAGATGTCAGGGTCTTTCTCTTATCCGAAAAGGAGAGATTCAAAGGCCATGCGAAGAAGAACTTTGAAATAATCTCCAGTTTCCCTCTTGAGATTAAACCAATCAGTAAGGTTAAAGATATAGAGTCAGACATCTTGTGGGCAGATGCAGTTGTAGATGCAATCTTTGGCATAGGACTTGACAGGGAGGTTACAGGGATATACAAGGAGGTTATCAGTCTGATTAATAAAAGCAGGAGGAAGGTGTTTTCCATTGACATTCCATCTGGAATAAACGGGGACAATGGACAGGAGATGGGAATTTCTGTAAAGGCGGATTATACTGTTACCTTTGGACTTCCTAAGTTAGGAAGTATCCTCTATCCGGGTTACGGGAGATGTGGAAAATTATACCTTTCTCACATCTCCTTTCCACCATCACACTATAATTCGGACTGGCTCAAGACTGAGATAACTCAACCCATCCCGCTTCCGGAGAGGAATGCAAATACCACAAAGATGGATTATGGACCTGTCCTGTTCATCGCAGGCGCACAAAATTATAACTGGGCTCCAGTAGCATCTGCTTACTCTTTCCTTAAGTCAGGGGGAGGTTACTCCTTCCTGGCATGTCCTGAATCAATGGTTCCATTTCTTGCTGGAGGCGGAAGGGAGGTTGTCTTTCAGCCTCAACGAGAGACAGATTCAGGAAGTATCGCTCTAAGTAATAAAGGCGCTCTTCTGGAACTCTCAGAAAGGGTGAAGATGGTGGTTTTAGGGCCCGGGCTTTCTTTAAATGAAGAGACACAAAGACTTGTGAGAGAGTTGGCAGGAGAGATTGAAAAGCCACTGCTTATAGATGGTGATGGAATCACTGCTGTTGCTCAGGATACAAAAATCATCAGAGAAAGAAAGGCCGAGACCATACTCACACCCCACATCGGGGAGATGGCAAGACTCACAAAGAGGCAAAGGAGTGAAATAGAAGGGAACAGAATCAGTATCCTGCAAGAGACATGTGAACAACTGAATGCTATCATTGTTCTGAAAGGACCTCATTCCCTGATTGGATATCCAGACCAGAGGGTTTTTATCAATCCGAGCGGAGATACAAAAGGAAAAGCAGGAATGGCAACTGCTGGAAGCGGAGATGTATTGAATGGAGTTATACCATCTATGTTTTCTCTCGGATTGGAATCTGAAGAGGCGGTAAGGATAGGAGTCTTGATTCATGGAATCGCAGGTGACCTTGCTGCAAAAGAGAAAGGGGCAGATGGTATGACAGCCAAGGATATCCTGAATTTTCTCCCCTACGCAGTGAAGCACTACAGAGAAAATACAGGAGAAATTGCAGAAACCCTGTGGGATACTATTCATATTATTTAAAAGTCCAAGAATGGAGTAAATAAATTTTATGGATAATGAAAAGAGGGTAATAAGGGAGAGGTTCTACAGGGATATATCTTTTAATCATAGACTGAAAAAATTCCAGGTCAGGGTTGAGGAGACTGATATGCTGGTTATGGCTGAAAAATTCCTTAAGAAAGAGGCACAGGAAGAGGTTGAAAAGCAGCGTAGTATCATAAAAGGTTACATACAGAATCATCCAGAGTTCTACACCTCTTTCTCTCCGGTCAGGTGTGAGAGCGAAGAGGAGATAATAAGACTTATGTGTGACTCTGCAAGGATGACAGAGACAGGTCCTATGGCTTCAGTCGCAGGGGCAATAGCAGAGGTAACAGGCAAAAAGATTTTACCTTTTACAGAACAGGTATTTATTGAAAACGGCGGAGATATCTTTGTCAAAATGGATAAAGATTTTAATGTTGGGATTTACACAGGGGATGCATCACTGTCATTCAGACTCGGGTTAAAAATCAGAGGTGGAAACTCACCGATAGGGATAGCAACCTCAAGCGGCACAATCGGGCATTCTTTCAGTTACGGGAAGGCTGATGCAGTAACGGTTATTTCTGGTTCAGCATCTCTTTCAGACGGTTCTGCCACCTATTTTGGCAACCTGATAACCGGGGATAAAATTGGAAAGGGGGCAATAGAGAAAGAGATTAAAAGATTTCCATTCATAGAAGGGATGCTCATAATAAAAGGGAGAGAGATATTCGCATGGGGGAATATAGAACTTGTCACATTCTAACTGAAATTGCAAAAAAACGGACCACCTTTAACGGACTCTTTTTTATACTCATATTGATACTGGGAAAAGGTGGCTTATGCTATGTACTGGCTGGTATACCATTTATCCTCGCAGGAGCATTTCTGCGTATAACGGCAGCCGGTACTATCAAAAAAAACGAGGTCTTAACAGACACAGGCCCTTATAAAATCTGCAGACATCCACTTTATCTGGGCAGTCTCTTGATAGCAATGGGGCTGGTCATTATCTCTCACAACCTGTTTATTCTTCTGTACTTCCTTATATTCTTCCCCATTACATACATACCGACCATCCTTATGGAGGAACGTTTTCTGGCAGAAAGGTTCGGTGATACCTACATCACATATAAAAAAAAGACGCCCTTATTTATCCCAAAGTTAAAAAAATTAAACCTGTCAAATTTTTCGTGGGCAAGGGTAAAAAACAACAAAGAGTATGTAAACTGGTTGATAGTTCTTATTCTTATAATTACTGTATTAATAAAACCCTATCTTATACTTGGCAAATAGACCTGCCCAGCATATTAAGAGGGCAGCAAGTGTCGGTAAAAAGGACAGTTTAATCCATCTCCACCAGGTGGTCTTGATATTGTGGCTTTCAAGAAAGGTATAACCAACCACATTTCCACTCGCTCCAATGGGAGTGAAATTTCCGCCTATATCCAGCCCCAGACTAGCGCTCCAGATGAGTAACGTAAAAGGATAAGTCAGTACCGGAAGCAGATTCTTTATAAGATATCCTATACTCATAGCTTCTGGAACATTGTCTATGAATCCACTGGAGAATGCTCCTCCCCAGAAAAGCACATTGGACATACCAAGAGGATGACCTGCAAAGTCAGATATTGTAGAGGCAAGCATGCGCATAACCCCTGTTTTTTCAACTGCCCCCACTATAACAAACAATCCTGTCAAAAACATAAGGGTTTCAATATCTATCTGTTTCAGAATATTCTTAAGTTTTGGATTGTTCCCCTTCGTAAAAAGGATGGTGAAAGCCGGTATAAGACTTGCAAGTGCGATGTTCAGAGGCATAACATCTTTGGTAAAATCCCTGAGAATAAGTAACATCACTGTTGCAAGTAATCCTGTCAATCCCAGTTTCATCAAAAGCCTGTCTTCTATGGCTTCTTCGGGAACAAGTTTTTTCAGTTCTTCCTTTTTAATTCTATGGTTTAATTTTAACAGTTCCTTCCTGTGCATTCCGTACATAACCAATATTGCACCAACTGCCCCCAGCATACTCAAGAGCCAGTTATGTTTTACAAAATCAGTAAAGCCTAAATGAAACATAGAACCCAATATGACATTAGGAGGGTCCCCCATAAGTGTACCGGCTCCCCCTATATTTGCCAGACAAACTTCTGCAACCACATAGGGTACAGGGTCAAATCTGAGTATTTTACTGAGTGCGTATGTAAGGGGTACAAGAAAGACTATGACACTTATAGAATCAATAAATCCTGACAAGAAACAGGCAAGCATAGGGAAAAAGATAAAGATTTTTACGGGATTGAAATCAAGTTTTCTGGCAAGCAGTAGTGAAAAATAGTTAAAAAAGCCGGATTCCTCAACAATTTTAACGGTCGTAAAGATGCCAAATAGAAACCCTATTGTTTCCCAGTCAACATATAGAGCAACCTCTTTCGGGGTATAAACCTTAAACAATATCAGTACAACCGTTCCCGAAAGAGCAACATAAACCCTTGGGGACTTTTCCACCGCTATTAAAAAATAGCAAATGACAAATATAACAATACTTATTATTGCCTTTACATCCATATTATTCCTTCAGAAAGGCCTTGCAAATCTCATTTCTGGAAACATATCCAACCGGGACATTTTCCGAATTTATTACTATTAACTTGTGAATGTTCTTCTTCTTCATTATGACAGCGGCCTTAAGCATTGAGTCTGTCTCTCTGACTAAAAAAACATCTGTTTGCATTATATCTTTTACCACCACCAGAGGGGAAATATAACCAACATTTTCCACCACATCTGTCAGAAAATCTGCAAAAAAAGAGACCTTCTCTAATAGAGAGACCTCTTCCCTTGAAAAAAGAAGGTCGTTTAACAATTCTTCCAGGCTTATCAGCCCTGTCAGTTTACCAGCGCTGTTAACTACAGGTAAAATGTTATGATGAGACCCCGCAAAAATCTCAATGGTTTTTATCATAGATTCTTGTTCACAGAGAACAGGCATTTCTTTTATCATAAAATCTTTGACTGTTTTCATAACTCCCCCGTTTTTAATCTCCTATTGATTTTACTATTTTTTCTGGTATAATATCAACTTCAATTTGACAAGAACATAATTCTGGGTAAAATATATTGTGAGGTTAAAAGATTAAAAAACAATAAAGAAAGGGAAAAATGGAAGTCACTATTAAAGAGCTTTTAGAGAGCGGTGTATATTTTGGACATCCTACAAGACAGTTTGACCCCCGTACAAAGCAGTTCCTTTATGGTAAAAGGCAGGGCATTTATATAATAGACATTGAAAAAAGCCTTGAGAAAATAAAAGAAGCAGGTGAATTTCTGAAAAAATCGGTTGTTGCAGGGAAAACCATACTTTTTGTCGGGACCAAAAAACAGGCGCAGGTTCCAATAAAAGAATCTGCAGTGAAATCAGAAATGCCTTATGTAGATTACAGGTGGATAGGTGGTACACTAACCAATTTTAATGAGATAAGAAAGAGAATAAATCGTCTTGAAGAAATAGAAGAACTTGAAAAAACAGGCAAGTTGTCCTTATATACCAAGAAGGAAGCCTCTCTTTTATTAAAAGAAAAGGAAAATCTACTCAGGAAATTTGAAGGAATAAGAAATATGACAAAGTATCCTGACATTATAGTTATTGTTGACGTTAGGAAAGAAATTAATATTGTTAGGGAATCAAAAAAAATAGGCCTTAAAATAGTTGGTATAGTTGATACTAACAGTAACCCTGACCTTGTAGATTATCCCATACCAGCAAATGACGATGGATTAAAGTCAATAAGCCTTATTCTTTCAAAACTTACGGAGTCTGTGATAGAGGGCAAATCTATAGCAGCCCAATATCCGGTGGATTCCACTGAACACAAGGAAGAAAATTTACAAGTAGGTCAAGAAGGGAAAGAAAAGAAGGAGACAGAGAAAAATGAAGTTTGATGTATCTATGGTTAAAGAAATCCGTGATAAAACTGCTGCAAGTGTGATTGAGTGTAAAAAGGCACTCGAAGAGGCAGAAGGTGATGTTGAAAAAGCACTTACAATACTTAAGAAGCGAGGAATGCTTATATCGCAGAAAAAAGCACACAGGGAGACCAGAGAAGGACTTATAGGAACTTATGTGCATACTAATGGTAAAATAGGTGTACTGATAGAGGTCAATACCGAAAGTGATTTTGTAGCGCGAAATGATGAGTTCAAAGAACTTGTAAAAAATCTTACGCTCCAGATTACTGCCAGTGACCCGAAGTGGATTGATAGAGAAACTATTCCCGAAGAAATAATGACCCAGGAAAAAGATATCTATAAGGAGCAGTTTAAGAATAAACCACCTGCAGTGATTGATAAGATAGTTGAAGGCAAAATGCAGGATTTCTACAAAGAAAATGTCCTTATGGAACAGCCTTTCATAAAAGATGAGGATATAACTGTAAAAGAATACATTGACTCCAAAATAGCCAAACTTGGAGAGAACATAAAGGTAAAAAGATTTGTAAAATATGAAATAGGGGAGTAAAATGAAGAGAAGGATTGATTTTATAAACCCAAACAATAAACATGTCTTGACAGGGAGGAAGAATGGAATTTGAGATGGGATATCTTATGGCGTTGGTAGTAATAGGAATAAGTTTTTTAGGCTTTTTCCTGGCGATGATGATCTCAGAGATTAACAAGAAAAAAGGCCTGCTGTTTTTAATACTGTCCTTAATCCTATTTGGATTGGGGGTGTACTATTACTATGTGGTAGGCCAGTGGCAGAAAACAGTGGGAGGGCCAACTCCGAATAAACTGAATGAGTATCTCTTTATATACAGGCCTTCTTATATTTCTGAGATACCGTTTGAATTGCCAAGGTAACTAAAACAACGGAACGCTTTCTAATTTCAGTCTTTCTCTTTTTTCTGCAAAAATAGTATTAATTGTTAACCCTTACAAATTCGGGTGTCTGTGATATTACTTTGCCATGGATTTCTTAAATCTGCTTTGAATGAACATGCAGCCATTGAAAAAATCATTATTAAAATCAAACCGATAAACAAATATTTAAAAAAGTTCATTGTGTTTCTCCTTTACCTTTCCATATAAACTTGAAACTTTAAAAACGACCTTATTTCTTTCTGGAATAAAAACCTCTTCCCCCGTTTTGGGATTTCTACCTTTTTTCCCTTTAACCTTTTTTACGTTAAAAACTCCAAATCCTCTTAGTTCTACTCGTTTCCCCTCTTTAAGAGACCTTAAGAGAATCGTTAAAAACTTATTGATTATATCTTCTGTAATTGATCTGTTCAATCCTGTCTGTTGTGCTATCTCATTAACAACATCCTTTTTTATCATTTCTTCTCCCTCTTTAATAATCGCGTTCTGCCATGTTTATATATGTTCCTGTTTTATTTTCTCTTCTCTACCCGTTCTCGCCCTTCGTGCTATACGGTGCTCGATAAATTCACCCCCTCCTTTTATCCTCCCCCCTTGAGGGGGAGGAAGTAAGG
>CAYOYL010000005.1:0-2183 GCA_964408175.1 uncultured bacterium | reverse complement strand
CCGGGGATGTTGGCTACACAGTAGTGTATAATTCCGTCCTTTTTGTATATAGGTTCTTTGTGCGTTGTAGGGTGACTCGTTTCAAAACATCCTCCCTGGTCAATGGCAACGTCCACCATAACCGTACCCTCTTCCATAATCTTAAGGTCGTCTCTCGTTAGAACCCTCGGTGCTTTTGCACCGGAGACCAGA
The DNA here is from genome assembly GCA_964408175.1 of uncultured bacterium. GTDB lineage: Bacteria > Ratteibacteria > UBA8468 > B48-G9 > JAFGKM01 > JAFGKM01. Next base: position 1,991 of record CAYOYL010000005.1, on the reverse strand, counting down.
ACTGCACCTATCACGACATCTGCATCCCTTATTTCTTTTCTTATGTTTTCACTGTTTGAGAGTATAGCCCTGCATCCTCTCATCGTTTTTTTGAGAGAGCGGATTTTTTCCTGTGATATGTCCATTATCACAACGTCCGCTCCCATCCCTGCGGCTACCTTTGCGGCATTGGTTCCTACCACTCCTCCTCCTATAATTACCACCTTGCTTTTCTTCACGCCCGTAGCACCACTCAGGCATATTCCTTTCCCTCCGTACCCTTTCTCGAGGTATTTGGCTCCCTGATGCACTGCCAGTTTTCCTGCAATTTCACTCATGGGGGTGAGTACAGGCAGATGTCCATTTTTCTCCACAAGTTCGTATGCGAAACAGTTCAGGCGTTTTTTCAGCAGGACGCCTGTCATTTCAGGGTTGCTGGCAAAATGAAAAAATGTAAAGATAATCTGGCCTTCTCTGAAAAAACTGTATTCTGATGGCAGAGGCTCTTTTACCTTGACAATGAGACCGCTCTTCCAGATGTCTGCGGGATTGTCACAGACTTCAGCGCCCGCTTGTGCATATTGTTTATCTGTAACATTAATGCCTTCCCCAATGTTACTCTCCACAAGAACCCTGTGACCCTTTTTTACCAGCATTGATACAGTCTCAGGGAGCATTCCCACACGGTATTCCTCAGGTTTTATCTCTTTCGGGACTCCGATAACCATTTTATTCCCCTTTCTGTTATGAATTTTTTCACATCTCATACTTTTTGTACCTTGGGTGGTGGGCTTAATTTCCCCGCCGATTCATGGTCTAAAAAGATGGTTGTTGAACGGTGTTTGCGAAGCATTGAAGCCGGCACCTCAGATGTTACAGGACCTTCAAGTGATTTTTGTACGGCATCTGCCTTCTGCCTGCCCGGCACAATACACAGAATTGTGTCAGCCTCCAGAACGGCTGCACAGGTCATTGTTAAAGCTTTTCTTGGAACATCTTTTAGTGTTGCATATCTGGCTGCCGGGTCAGGGTGGTCTTTGTAGTCATCAAACTGCTGTTTGACTGAAACGCTGTCTATCTCCACGGGAAGGACCCATCTTGAGGAATATATATCTGAGCCTGGTTCATTGAAAGCAATATGTCCATTAACACCGATGCCGATAAAGGCGATGTAAATACCACCTTCACCTCTCACTCTGGCAACAGATTCCTTTAACATAGAGCCATACGTATCCGCTATTTTGTCAGGAGTTCCCGTAAGAGACTTAATCATTTTTATATTAGACTCGGGGAAGGGTATCTTTTCAAAGATGTGTTTACGCAGATAGGTCTCAAATGTATTGGGATGGTGTCTCTGCAGGTCCAGATACTCATCAAGATGAAAGGCCGTAACCCTGCTCCATTCAATCCCCTGCTGCTGGCAAAGATGCTCAAGGAATGCATCCTGTGACGGGGCTGCTGCAAATACAGAAAGCACAGGCTTGCCTTTTGCTGTAACAGTCCTTAATATTTCAGCGGCCTGTTTGGCGGCCGCCGCGCCCATTAAATCAGCATCTTCGTAAACCCTGACCGCCAGTTTATATCCTTCTCTTTTCATAATCTCCTTAGTAAATCAGTCAGACTTCTAAATAAAAACTGTAGTCAAATTTATACAGAGATTTTAATACCTTCTCTTTTATCTGTCAACTTATTGTCGTGTCTCATAAATTTCTTTACTTTTGCCGTATTTTCGTTACACGACACTTTTAGGCAGGGGGCATCTATCCTTCACCCCCACCACACTCTACATAGAAACAGAGTGTCTGCCTCCCCCCTCAAATGGGGAGGCGAACAAGGTGAAACTCTTTCGCACCAGCTCTTGCCCTGTGGACTCGCTTACAATACAGCGAGTCTTACGGGCGTCGGTCAACGGGCTCGATAAATTCACCCCCTCCTTTTATCCTCCCCCCTTGAGGGGGAGGAAGTAAGGTGGGGGGACTTATTCGCTCTTCGTGTTAGCACCCTTGCGGGGG
>CAYOYL010000004.1:0-4900 GCA_964408175.1 uncultured bacterium | reverse complement strand
TGAATTCCTGTGCTTCGGTCACTCGGCTCACCGACTCGCCCTCAGTGCTATACAACACTCAATAAATTCACCCCCTCCTTTTATCCTCCCCCCTTGAGGGGGAGGAAGTAAGGTGGGGGGTATCTATCTTCACCCCCACCACACTCTACGTAGAAACAGAGTGTCTGTCTCCCCCCTCAAATGGGGAGGCGAACAAGGTGAAACTCTTTCGCACCAGATCTAGCCCTGTGGGCTCGCTCATAATTCAGCGAGCCTTACGGGCGTCGGTCAACGGGATCACCATCTCGCCCTTAGTGCTATACGGTGCTCATTATTCTTCGCACCAGCTCTTGCCCTGTGGACTCGCTTACAATACAGCGAGTCTTACGGGCGTCGGTCAACGGGCTCACCATCTCGCCCTTCGTGCTATACGGTGCTCATTATTCTTCGCACCAGCACCCCTCACTCTCCCTCAGTGTGCTGGGCTCCGTTTTCAAATGTAAAGATCTGTTGAAAGCAGCACACTGTTATAAGTTGGGTGGAAGTCAATAATTTGTTATAATATAGCAATGGAAAACGAAACAAAGACACAAAAAAAGACAGTAAGGACCTTTGCGGCGGCTTCTTTTTTCAATGACCTCGGTTCAGATATCGTTTATCCTGTATGGCCGCTCTTTATCACGACTGTCCTGGGTGCGAACATGGCAGTTCTGGGTTTCCTTGACGGACTGGGCGATGCACTTGTATCCATATCCCAGGCTGTATCCGGCTATGTCTCTGACAGGATAAAAAAAAGGAAGATTTTCGTCTGGACAGGCTATCTGTTTGGTTCTCTGTCAAGGGTCGGATATGCCTTTTCAACGGTGTGGCAGGCTCTGATACCTTTTCGTATTCTGGACAGGGCAGGTAAGATAAGGAGTGCACCGAGAGATGCCATTATAGCGGATGTGTCCACCAGCGAAAACAGGGGAAACAACTTCGGCTTTCTGCGTGCGGCTGACAACCTGGGGGCTGTCTGCGGTATACTGATATGCATCTTTCTTGTCAACCTTATAGGATACAGGAACCTCTTTTTGCTTGCATCAGTCCCTTCCGCAATAGGAGCGATTCTTATTATATTTCTCGTAAAAGAAAAGAGAGAAACCCCCGGGATATACAAAGGCATTACGTTTAAGGATATAGACAGGAATTTCAGACTCTTTCTTATCTTGAGTTCACTTTTTGCCCTTGGTTCTTTCAGTTATTCCTTCCTCCTTATTTTCGCTAAAACCGCCGGCTTCAGGGTATCCTTTGTGCCTGTCTTATATCTGGTCTTCACCGCCGTGGCTTTTCTTGTATCCATACCCTTCGGCAGACTTTCAGATAAAATCGTCAGAAAGACGGTCTTGATGCTCTCTTTTTTCTTCTGGGCACTTGTCTCTCTCTCCTGTATATTCCTTCGTGCCTACTGGTCTGTTATTCTGACCTTTATTCTGTACGGGCTGCACAAAGGGGCAATGGAACCTGTGCAGAAGGCCTTTGTTTCCGAACTATCTCCTGAGAGATTCAGGGCAAGCAGTCTGGGTGCATTTCAGATGGTTACAGGTCTGTGTGCACTTCCTGCTTCCTTGGTTGCCGGTTTACTCTGGGATAAGATGGGCTCATCCGTACCTTTTTACCTCTCGCTCTTCTTAACAGCGGTTGCGATGATAATGCTGTTTTTTGTGAAAGAAAAGAGAACCGGCAAGAAAGGAACCAATGGGTAAGATATTTGAAGACATAACGAAGACTGTGGGCAATACGCCGCTGGTGAGGTTAAACAGGATAGCAAAAGGGTTAGACGCAGAGGTGGTTGGCAAACTGGAATTCTTCAATCCTCTCGGCAGTATCAAGGACCGCATAGCAGTCTCTATGATAGAGGATGCCGAAAAGAAAGGACTGCTTAAAGAAGGCAGTGTTATCATTGAGCCTACCAGCGGCAACACGGGAATCGGACTTGCGTTTGTATCTGCTGTAAAAAAATACAGACTTGTCCTTACAATGCCGGATAATATGAGTATTGAAAGGTGCAGTATGCTTGAAGCTCTTGGTGCGGAGATAGTTCTAACCCCCGGTAAGAAAGGGATGGCAGGGGCTGTAAAAAAATCTGAGGAACTGGCAAATCAAATTCCCGGGGCATTTATGCCGCAGCAGTTCAGAAATCCGGCAAACCCTGAGGTGCACCGCAGTACCACAGCAGAGGAGATATGGAAGGATACTGACGGCAGGGTTGATATACTGGTTGCAGGTGTCGGTACAGGTGGTACCATTACAGGTATAGCCGAGACACTCAAAAAGAGAAAAAAGGGTTTGATGACGATAGCGGTTGAGCCTGATTCATCTCCTGTTCTGTCAGGCGGAAGTCCCGGAACCCACAGGATAGAGGGCATCGGTGCCGGTTTTGTCCCTGAGGTGCTGAATCTAAAGGTCATTGACGAGATTGTCAGGGTGAAGGATGAGGATGCGGCGGCAGCCGCACGCAGACTTGCAAGGGAAGAAGGGATCCTTGCCGGCATCTCAAGCGGGGCGGCGGTCTGGGCATCCCTGAAGGTTGCAAAACGCAAGGAAAACAGAGGTAAACTTATAGTGGTGATACTTTCCGATACAGGTGAGAGATACCTTTCAACACATCTTTTCAGGAAACGTGGATGAATCTAAAAAAGGGGATAAACCGAGACAGACATCCTTGCATATTCCCGGATTATTTAACGGAGAACATTCTTTTCAGGCAGTCTATATAGTAGCAGAGGTTTTCAAATGGAATGTCCGGGGGGGCTTCATGGTCAAGACCGGGGATGTAGCCGCCGTCCTCAATGACCGGGCGGATACGTTCCAGTTCCTTTTTGATATCCTCTTTGTTGTGTGAAGCCATAATACGTTTGTCAAAACCACCGCCCATCCGAAGTTCCCGCCCGAATTCTTTCCTCAGGGCCACCACATCCATACCTGCTGCCACCTCCATCGGAGCCAGCATATTAATGCCGATTTCAAGCCACAGGGGGATAAGTTCCCAGACATTGCCGTCTGTATCCATGTAATGAATATCTACGGGATATTTTTTTGTGATTTCCAGTATGCGGGCATAGTATGGACTCATAAATTCCTTGAACATCTTTGGGGAAATCAAAGAGGCGTTTTTGTAAGCCATATCCTCGTGGTAGCCGATTAAGTCAAGTTGAAACTGCGGCAGGATTATATTCAAACCTTTTTCACAGCATCGGCACTGCAGGTCATTGACCTCGTGGATAAATGCAGGGTCATCAAAATATGTCGTCAGAAGTTGTTCAGTACCCATACGCTCATTCAAGAATCCGAAATACTGGCCACCATTACAGAGTGATATAACATTATTATTCTCCATCTCTTTGGCCTTTTCAAGCCAGTCAGGGGCAAGTCTTTCAGGAATATCAGGATTCAGTTTTTCCCTCAGCCAGGGGAGAGACTCCCTGCCTTTTATCGGATATTCAAGGTGCATGGGCATAGAAGATTCGTCAAGAAAGTTTTTTACTTTTACCCCGCTGTCGTCAATCTTGATAATATATTCTTCCGTTTTCTCAAGAATCTTTTCTTCAAAAGGGGGATATAGCATGGTTTCAAAGCCTACATGCCGTAACTTATAAGGTGGCAGTTCAAAGTATTCGTACAGATTCATACCCTTGGGAAGTCCTTCCTGTTCCCACCTCTTGCGCGTGATGGTCCAGGGACCGGGTATGACTATTGGAGGATGGTCAACCTCCTGATAGCGCATCGTTCTTAAAAATCTTTCTCTATTGGTCATTTTCTTTTAACCCCTTTCTATTTTCTTTTGCTGATATCCTAAAAAAGGTTGTAGGGACTTTTTTTGAAGATATCAGGTCTGTTCGTTGCAATGAACGAGATTTCTGTGTTGAGCAGTTTTTTTATTTCTTTTTCATCGTCAACAGTCCATACTGCAATAGAGATACCTCTGGCAAGAAATTCCTTCATCCTGTTTTTTTCTAGGTGATGATACTCAACGCTCACAGCCTGTATGCCATTTTCAACAAGAAAGTCTGGATTTTTGGGGAAGGTTACTGCAATAAAGGTGGTTGAGATGACAGGAGATATCTTCCTCGTCTCTATCAGATAATCAAGATTGAAAGAACCTATTGTTGTACCAGTCTCCATATTATACTTCCGAACAAGTTTTATGACCTTTGCAGGAGAAGCATCCTTTATTTCAATAAAGAGTCTGGTTCTATCAGCAATTATCTGTAAGGACTCCTCAAGGGATGGCACCTTTACATCTTTAAACTCTCCTTTCCATTTTCCTGCATCAAGTTTTTTTACTTTTTTATAGGTCAACTCTTTTACAGAACCCTTCCCGTCGGTTGTTCTGTCAACAGTTGCATCATGGATAACAACAACCTCACCATCCATAGTTTCTCTTGCGTCAAGTTCTATGAAATCAACGCCGAGTTCAACCGCTTTTTGAAAAGCAAGAAGGGTGTTTTCAGGATATAGTTTTGAAAATCCTCTGTGAGCAACAACAAGTACACTCCTCATAGATTTATCCCCTTATATTGAACCTACCAGTACACTGTCCCAAATAAAGATTTTTATGAAGGTTGCAGGAGAGATTATACATCACTATTTTAGCAAATGCAATTTTCCTAAAAAGGGGACAGGCTACTTTTTATTCTTAGATTATGACAGTAGAGAAAATCTCTGATTTCTTTTGAAACAACCCCAACTTAATACAGCCGCAGTAAATTAGTTGACAATCTGGAAGCTCAGATTTGATAACAATTCAAGGCGCTACGAAGTTCCGATACTTAATGGTATCGGGACAAGGAGCAACACAGGAGTGTCGCAAATATGGGCTTCCCCTTAAGGGTAAGGGGTCTTCTGGGCTGCAACTGCGTCTCTCATTATCCGAATACTG
>CAYOYL010000003.1:0-9852 GCA_964408175.1 uncultured bacterium | reverse complement strand
CTGATTGGATGGTATCAAAAAGCACCACTACCTGAATGGATTTGCGAAAACATATCTCTTACCGCCAAAATTGCTTTAGCATGGGGAGCAAAGTCAGTAGACTTTGCCGCTATCCCTTCACTTGATAAAAAAACCTTCCCCTTTTTCCAGAGAGAGGACTTAAAAAATGCATATATCAGACTAATCAATGAGGTACGGCAAATTCAACCTCTACTTTTGAATCTCCGTCCCAAGCCTAAACCAGCAGCAGTTCTTTTTTCCAACACCACTGAGGCATACCAGAAAATTCTTGATTGGGACGAGGTAAAAGATATGTGGGAAAAAGAAAAAAAGTGGAGAGAAACGCCGTGGGAACACACACAATCTTTTGACATTGCATACCCATCATTCCTACTTGCCCATATACCAGTGGAGGTCATAACAGAAAAGGATATTCTTAAGGGGTCCCTTGAAAATTTTGAATCTCTTTTTCTTGTTAACTGTCAGTATTTACCGAGGTCGGTATATGACAGGATAACCTCATTTCAGAAATCCGGAAAGACTGTATTTGCTGATAAGAGTTCTTTTGTGAAACCTGAAGGAACAATCAATATTCCGGTGGATTTTTCTATTTGGTCAAGGATGATAGAGGCAGGCCTGAGAGCAAGATGCTGGAGCCCCGAAAGGTCTGACAACCATTTCTTTCAGTGGGGTCTGGTGAGAGAATTTGCTGAGGTCTTGCGTGCAACAAAAACGTTAGATGTAGAAGAGTTAAAGGATATAGTCATTTCGCCTGATTATATAGTCTATACCCTTTCTACAGATGGGGAGAATGATTATCTTTTTTTGCTAAATATTGACCTAATCAATACCCACACAGCAGAAGTGAAACTGCAGGAGAAGATATCCTCAATTAAGAATGTATTAAGCAATAAGCCGGTATTGATACAGAAACAAGAAAAAGAAACAACCTTTCAGGTGGTAATCAATAAAGCAGACTGGGCAATACTGAAAATTGAGGATTAAGTTCCTTTAAGGCAGAGATTATCCTAAAAAAGTTGCGAAATGCAGGTAACACCTTCCTTTCTATATTGTCCTGTCTCACTAATTCCCTTTCCACTGTTTTTTCATACAACACGACAATAGAGTACAATTTTATTGTCCATACCAATTCGATTTACCGCACTGGCTGCAGTATCAAGAATTATCCTCCCCCCTTGCGGTGAGGATACAGGTGGGGGAAGAGAGACAGAAGATAGTCTCGTATAGATTCCTATTTGACGCAACGATTTCATTTCAGATAGATTTTTAATGAGGCAATTCGTACTCTTGACTTTTAAAACCCTATCTCATATAATCTAATATAATCTCATATAGTTAAAGTATAGGATTATTTACCATGAAAAATAAACTTGAGAAAAGAATTCAGAGTATACCGTCGGCTGTCTGGTCAAGAATAGCACAGATAGACGAACTGAAAGGACAGTGGATTGCAGGCTCGAGATTGAGCCCTCAACTACTGGGACGCCTCAAAAGGTCTGTTCTGGTTACGTCCACAGGCGCTTCCACCCGTATAGAAGGGGCGAAACTCTCCGATGAAGACATAGAAAAATTTATGAAAGGCATATCCATACAGAAATCCTCCGACAGGGACAGGCAGGAAGTCAAGGGATATTATGAACTACTTCAGAACGTCTTTGACTCCTGGAAAAGACTTAAATTCTCCGAGAGCGCGATAAAGCACTTCCACAAAGAGATGTTGAAATACGTCGAGAAAGACATCCGCCACCGCGGAGAGTACAAAAAACAGGAAAACAAGGTACAGATGATAGATGAAGCCGGCAAATCCATCGGCGTTCTTTTTGATACCACACCTGCCTATCTTACTCCCAAAGAAATGCTTGAACTGGTTGAATGGACACAGGATGCTTTCAATAACAAAAACCATCATCCCCTCCCTGTTATCGCCAACTTTCTTGTAGAATTCCTGCAAATTCATCCGTTTCAGGACGGGAACGGCCGTCTATCAAGAATCCTGACCAACCTTATGCTCTTACAGTCTGGATACCTGTATATGCCTTATGTATCTCACGAGAAACTGATTGAAGACAATAAACCGGAATACTACATGGCATTGAGGAAAAGCCAGAAAACGTTCAAAACCAAAAAAGAAGACATTGTCCCTTGGCTGGATTTCTTCCTGACCGTATTTCTCAAACAGTCAAAAATGGCCGTTGAACTGTTGTCCAAAGAAGACATTGAGAAAATACTTTCATATAAACAAATTGCCGTCTGGCAGTATCTCAACCAGGTCAAAGAAGCAACCGCGGGAGAGATAGCGAAACAAACCAAGGTTGCCAGGCCAACGGTCAGTCAGGCCATTGATAAACTATTGCAGTTGAAGAGAATTGAACGTCTCGGCCTCGGCCGAAGCACAAGGTATAGAAAAGTCTGATATATCTCTGGTTTGTCGGTTACGAGTGGACGCAAAATTGGCGTAAGGGTGATGCAGAAAATTAAATCAGTGCTGACCCGATTTTTGGGAAGGATAGAATGAAATGGGACTTTATACAGGAAACAAACTTTATACTAAAGGAACCAGAACAGTTAAGTCTGAGGGAATGTATAAAACTGCTAATACTGACCTGCAATCCTTCTATTACTTCATATCCGCACTGTTTTCCTGTTTTAGTTTCTTTCCTGACGGTTTATGCCAGTTTCGCTCTCCTATAGACACTATATCGCATATAGTTAAAATATATACTTATTAATCTACAAGTCAATCAAGCCTTTCTTCTGAAAAGCAATGTTTGCATTTGAAACGATTGGATGGTATAATTGCTTCATATATTGAAGCGATTAGGCATGTTAATCGCTTCAGGAGACGGGGAAAATGAAATATATATGGGAACGAAAAAACTGGCTTGATCTTAAATATGATAATACAGTTTTAATAAAACCTTTAAGCCAACTTCGGGTTCTACAGGGGAAATTACTGGGACGCGCTGCATCCCTTGACATAAAACTTGAAACCGAAGCACAAGGAGCGATTCTGGTTGAAGAAACTGTACGGACAGCGGAAATAGAAGGGCAGAAACTCAACAGGGATGCCGTTCGTTCATCAGTAGCCGTGAGGCTCGGTTTGCCCCGGGGGGTCGGAGCGCAGGACAGGAATGTTGACGGGTTGGTGGATGTCTTGCTGGATGCTGTGCATTTTCACGACAAACCTTTAACTCTAAAACGCCTTAACGGCTGGCAGGCGGCACTGTTTCCTTCAGGCTATTCGGGTTTAAGGAAGATACGAACAGGGGAACTGCGGGGAAATGAACCTATGCAGGTAGTATCTGGACCCATCTCAAGGCAACGGGTGCATTTTGAAGCATTGCCCAGAGAACGCCTTGATGGAGAAATGCAACTCTTCCTGAAATGGTGGAATTCCTCGCTCGGGCAGATGGACGACATATTACGTGCGGTAACGGCTCATCTGTGCTTTGTAACAATCCATCCCTATGAAGACGGTAACGGACGTCTGGCCAGGGCATTAACCGATATGGCTCTGGCACAGGATGAAAAATTGAAGGTCAGGTTTTACAGCATCTCTTCCGAGATTATGCGGGGAAAAAAGAAGTATTACGCAATCCTGGAAAGCGTGCAAAAATGCCGGATTGACGTTACGCAATGGTATTTATGGTTTATTAAATGCATCACAGCATCAATTGAACACTCACAAGATATAATTGCCAACGTGTTTGTACGGGTTGATTTCTGGAACCGGCATTCCCAGACACCCCTTAATGAACGTCAGAAGAAGGTTCTAAACCTTATACTGGAAGCTGGTCCCGGAAATTTTACCGGCGGGCTGACAACGCGCAAGTACGTGGCCATTGCCGGAGTCAGCCGTGCCACGGCATTTAGGGAGATTGCGGATATGCTTGACAAGAAAGTTCTGCGTCAATTACCTGGCAGTGGCCGTAGTGTTCATTACGACTTGATCTGGCCTGAAGTTTCCCTGAACAATCCCTTACAAACCATTTCCGATAATGTACATTAATGTATATAATGAGAAACGGCTCTAAAAATTAGGGAAATCCTTAACTTTGCTAAATTAAATGACCCGTCTCTCCCTTTCACCCGGATGCTTTAGAGAATTCTTCACTTTCTTTACAAGTTTGACAAGATGTAAACAAAGAGATATACTTTGTTTGCATGTTAAGAAAGATGTAAACAAACTATGAAAAAGATAAAAATAGGGGAATTGCAGCAGCAAAAAAACGATTTTAAAGCGTTTATACCATATTCCTTTCCTCCCAAGGACGGATTTCTCTTTTCTCATATAATCGAGAGGAAAAATAATACTGCCACTCGTTTACTCGGAAAATTGGATGGTATTACCCAGCTCTTGCCGAACATGGATTTTTTTCTGTTCATGTATATCAGGAAAGACGCTGCATCCTCAAGCCAGATTGAAGGAACGAAGGCGACAATGATTGATGCCATTGAAGCGGAGGCCAAAGTTCATTCAGGCATTCCTGCAGACGTAGATGATATTTTGCATTACATCAAGGCTCTTAATTATGGACTTGAACGCCTAAAGAAATTCCCGTTTTGTTTGCGCTTTCTCAAGGAACTGCATAAAGAATTAATGAAAGGAGCCCGGGCGACTCAATTCGCAAATCCAGGTGAGTTTCGAAACAGTCAAAACTGGGTCGGTGGAACGCGGCCGAGTAACGCTCATTTTGTACCACCGCCAGTTGCCGATATGGAAAGAGCTCTTGGCGACATGGAAAGATTTCTGCACGCAAATGACGACGTTTTGCCTTTGATCAAAGCGGGGCTTGCCCATGCGCAGTTTGAGACAATCCATCCGTTTTTAGACGGGAACGGACGTACAGGCCGGATGCTCATTACGTTTTATCTTTGGAAAGAGAAACTTCTTGAAAAACCGGTTCTCTTTTTGTCTTCATATTTCAAGAAACATCAAAAAATATATTATGATTGCCTTGATAAATATCACGAAGGGAATGTTGAAGCATGGATTGAGTTTTTCCTTGATGGCGTTGAAGAGATTGCCAATGAAGCAATTCATACCGTTCTTGCCATCACCAAATTGCGGGAACAGGATATGCTGAAAATTCAGTCCTTAGGCAAGCGTTCATCTGAAAGTGCCGTTAAGGTACTTCCACAACTTTATAGAATGCCTATTGTAAACGCTGCAAAAGTTCAAAAGTGGACAGGCTTTACGCGTGCCGGTGCGCAAAATCTTATTGACCGCTTTATTAACCTTGGTATTTTGCATGACCGTGATCCGAAAAGGACGTATGATAAATCGTACGTGTATAAAAAATACATAGATATTTTTGCCAGTGATACTGACCGAATACTGACCGGATAGTACCTGAATGGCGTTTTTCTCTTCCAACTGGACACTCTAACTCTGCGGAAGTTCCATGAAGGGGATGGTTCTTTTTTTGCCCGGTTACCCTTTCCCTGATAAAATTTTTTTAACCGATAAAGAAGGATAAAAAATCTATTGAAAGACCTTGTAGAGAAAAAAATGATGATACAATCAGGCAAAGGAAGAACCACTGCCTATTTCATGCGAAAGTGATGATTACGGTGACGATTAAACCGAGAAATGTCCAAATAATAGGTGACAAAAGTATTTTATCATATCCCAGTATTATTTCAGACTCATTTTGCCATCTACATTTGTACGAATGATAGTATGTCAAATTTAGTTTAAATCCAGTCAGCCTCCTGTTCATTTGCAACTCTAACCTCCACCAATTTCCCGTTGTTTCCCTGCTAATTCTGCCGTAACTTCTCCTAATTCTTAGGACCCTCTGCCTGTGTTTCTGTTGAACATCTGTGCATTTAAGGTTATAATAAGGCAGTTGCACAACGGAGGGGTCGCATAGCCCGGTCTAGTGCGGCGGATTGCTAATAATGGATAGGAAATGAAACAATTAGAAGAAATACAAAAAATCTTTCTGGCGCATAAGAAGGTGCTGAAAGACAAGTACAAAGTAAAAGAACTCGGGATATTCGGTTCTTTCGCCAGGGGAGAACAACGCACAAAGAGTGATGTGGATGTACTTGTAGAGTTTAACGTAAAACCGGATATTTTCCTGTTAATTGACTTGGAAGATTATTTAAAAAACCTTATTGGCACAAAGGTTGACCTGGTTCGAAAAGGCACCATAAGGGACGAGTTGAAAAACATGATTGAGAAAGAGGCAATGTATATATGAGTCGTAACTATGCTCTTTTCGTTAAGGATATTCTACAGGCAATTGAAAATATGAGGAGTTTATAAAAGACCTCAATTTTGAAGAATTTTGCAGAAATGAAAAGACAAAAAGTGCTGTTGTATGGCAAATTCAGATAATCGGTGAAGCGACAAAGAATCTCCCTGCAGCAATACGCAACAGATATAAAGATGTGCCGTGGAAATACATGGCAAGAATTCGCGATAAAATCGCTCATTTTTACTTCGGGATAGATAACGAAATTGTTTGGGATGTTATCAATAAAAATCTCCCTGAAATAAAGCCTTTCATTGAAAAAATTCTATCGGACATTGATGACAATGACGATTGACAGGCAAACGGAGGGGTCGCATAGCCCGGTCTAGTGCGGCGGATTGCTAATCCGTTGTACGGTCGAAAGGCCGTACCGTGGGTTCGAATCCCACCCCCTCCGCTCAGTTTAGCAAGCAAAGGGATTCGAATAGAGCGCTGCCAATGCGACGGGCGAATAAGCCCCCCCACCTATTTCCTCCCCCTCAAGGGTGCTAACACGAAGAATAATGAGTGTTGTATAGCACTGAGGGCGAGTTGGTGAGCCCGTTGCCCGACGCCCGTAAGACTCGCTGAATTGAAAGCGAGTTCACAGGGCAAGAGCTAACACGAAGAGCGAATAAGCCCCCCACCTTACTTCCTCCCCCTCAAGGGGGGAGGATAAAAGGAGGGGGTGAATTTATCGAGTGTTGTATAGCACGAAGGGCGAGTTGGTGAGCCCGTTGACCGAAGTGCGAAGCGCAAGAGGAGGATAAAAAGAGAGGGGGTATATTCCGGGCACATAGTTTACGCATTCTGGTATATTAACCTCAGAGAAAGGAGTGGAATATGCCATTCTGGAGAGAAGGAAAGTATATGTCAAAGATTTTAATAACAGCCTTTATGCTTGCCTGCAGTAATGTTTTTATGACCTTTGCCTGGTATGGACATCTGAAGAACCTGAACAGTAAACCCTGGATAATCGCGGCATTAGCCAGTTGGAACATTGCACTTTTCGAGTATCTCATACAGGTCCCGGCAAATCGTATAGGTTACCAGGTTATGAACCTTGGACAACTCAAGATTATGCAGGAGGTCATAACCCTGTCAGTCTTTGTCCCTTTTTCCGTATTTTATATGAAACAGGGGTTAAGACAAGAATATCTATGGGCTGCTCTTTTCATACTTGCCGCCGTAGTCTGTATCTTCAAGGGTGCAGTGATAAAGTAAACATTAATCTTCACATAATACTGATATCGCCGGGCCGTTTTCCTTCTCATCTTCTTCTATTCATCACCTACCTGCAGGCCTTTTAAGAGAGATTCAATCGTTCCCTTGAAAATTTGCAGTTATACTGGGTGGCATAATATAATAACGGAGTGGCTTTTGTTGAGTTAGAGGAAAAAACGGATGACTGAACAAATCAGAAATTTTTCAATTATAGCGCATATTGACCACGGCAAGTCCACCCTTGCCGACCGCCTGCTTTCTTTTACTGGAACAATTGAACAGAGAAAGATGCGGGACCAGGTGCTGGATACCATGGACCTGGAACGCGAACGGGGCATCACCATCAAGGCACAGGCGATACGGATGGGGTATAAAGGGTATATACTTAACCTGATAGACACCCCGGGGCACGTTGACTTCTCTTACGAGGTCTCGCGTTCACTGGTTGCCTGCGAAGGAGCGATTCTCCTTGTTGACGCAACCCAGGGCGTAGAGGCACAAACACTGGCAAACGGACACCTCGCAAAAGAGAATAATTTAGTCATAATACCTGTCATAAACAAGATAGACCTGCCTTCAGCGGATATTGAACGTGCAAAAGAGGAGATGAAGAATGCCTTTTCCATCTCTCCTGAAGATGTCCTTCTGGTATCAGCCAAAACGGGTGAAGGTGTGGAAAAGGTTATAGAGGCAATCATTGACAGGATACCGCCTCCCGGGGAGAAAGACCCTGAACACCTTCAGGCACTCATCTTTGACTCCCACTACGATACCTACCGGGGAGTGGTAGCAAGGGTGAGGGTATTCAACGGCGAAATTCATCCGGGGATGAAGATACGGGTAATGAATACAGACAAGGACTTTGAGGTACAGGATGTCGGTTATCTTCAGATGGGTCTTATCCCCTGCAAAAAAATCTCAGCCGGTGAGGTGGGTTATGTCATCGCGGGTATCAAGGAGGTACGGGACTGCAGGGTGGGAGATACACTGACCGACGCAAAGAATCCCGCACCCAAACCACTGCCCGGCTATAAAGAGGCAAAGCCGATGGTATTCTGCGGGTTCTACCCTGTCAACGGAGACGACTTCGTCGCACTAAGAGACGCCATAGGGAAATTGCAGTTGAACGATGCCGCCCTGCACTACGAACAGGAGACATCAACCGCACTCGGGTACGGATTCCGCTGCGGTTTCCTCGGACTTCTTCATATGGAGATTGTGCAGGAAAGGATTGAGAGGGAGTTTGAACTGGACATTATCGCAACCGCTCCCAGCGTCATATACAGGATAAAGATGAGGGATGGGACGTCCAGATTCATTGACAACCCTTCCCTTCTACCGTCCGCTGCAGAGATTGCTGAGATTGAAGAACCATTCTGCGGCCTGACGGTCATCACCCCTGCGGAATATCTCGGTACGGTGATAGAACTGGTAAAGGACAGGTCCGGCGAGTTTATATCTATGGAATACCTTGACCCGACAAGGGTAATGCTCATATTTGAACTGCCATTATCACGCATCATCGTTGACTTCCACGACAGATTGAAGGCTGTAACCCGCGGATATGCCTCTATGGACTATGAGATAACAGGGTACAGGTCATCAGATGTGGTGAGAATGGACATCCTGTTAAACTATGAACCTGTGGATGCACTCAGTTCTATTGTATCACGTCAACAGGCACAGTATATCGGCAGGGCGCTGGTATCTAAACTTCGCACACTCATTCCGCGACACCAGTTTGAGATACCCATACAGGCAGCCATCGGCGGAAAGGTTATTGCACGCGAGAGCATAGCACCCATGCGGAAGGATGTCTTACAAAAGTGTTACGGGGGCGACATAACGAGAAAGAGGAAACTTCTGGAAAAACAGAAGGAAGGGAAGAGAAGAATGAAGAGGGTTGGCAGGGTGGATATACCACAGGATGTCTTCCTTTCAGTTCTCCAGATGGGGGTCAACTCTTGACACTTGACAAAAAGAATAAATTTACAAATGAAGGCGTTATATATACATATCCCGTTCTGTGTAAAAAAATGCAACTACTGTGACTTTGTCTCCTTCGCAGGTGTTGACAGCAAGACGATAAACCGCTACGTTGATGCGGTCTGTGAGGAGTGCAGGGCAAGGGGAGAGATTCTATCAGAAGGAGTCTCCACGTTATACCTTGGAGGCGGCACGCCTTCTCTACTGTCACCACAACAAATTGAAAAAATCTTTTCAGCAGTAAGCCGGCTGTCTCCAGACTTTCCGGGTGGACAGGAGATTACCATAGAGGCAAATCCTGATACAGTGGATACAAACAAACTACGGGCTTATAGAAAACTGGGGATAAACCGTATCTCTCTCGGTGCACAAAGTTTTG
>CAYOYL010000002.1:0-5103 GCA_964408175.1 uncultured bacterium | reverse complement strand
TTCGTCAGTTCATCCACCCTGTATCCGTACCATCTGTAGTTCATTGTATCAAGGTTGGTCCCGAGGTGTTTTGAGTTGATTGTCTTCAAAACATCCAGTAATAGGATGTGGTTATTCGTGACAATCCCGTGGTTGTCGAGTGCAAGATAAACACCCTCCTTTTCCGCTATCTCTGTGACCCTTGAGACACCACCTAATATAAGTTCCCTGTAGTCTTTTTCTTCAATGCCTTCCTTTGGCCATCCACCGTCAATCCTCAACTGGTTGAACCCGAGGTCCTTCACAATCTTACACATCTCTCCAACCATCCATACCTGCTTGTCTACCTCTTCTTTTGTCTTCTGCAAAAAATCGCTTCCGGAGGATATCTGGGATATTTTTACGCCATATCTCTGCAAGAGTAGACCTGTCTCCTTCACCAGATTTTCTGGCTTCTCAATATCTTTCCATACCTGTACCCTCTGCAGTTCTACATATCCGACATCATTTTTGTTGCACCATCTGAAGAGTTCTTCAACTGAAAGATTGGATATATTGTAGTTAATCACTCCTATTCTGCTCTCCATCTGTTCTCCTTTCTCCCTTTTGTCTTTTCCCCTTTTAAAAGGGGATTAAGGGGGTTTCCTTTATCGCTGTCAACCTTTATTTACTTCTTGACGCGACCTACTGATAATTTAGGCTGCTTTTTCTAATCAAGATATTTTTGCCGACATCCCCGGGATGAATCTTTTCGTAAACCCTGTATTCTTTCTGACAGTTTTTGCTGCTCAATATAAAATAGCCTGCCGTTCCGTCTATCATAAGCCATTGTTCTCTTGCCGGGATATGCCCAAATGTGATTTCCATTTCACTCTTATCCCTGCTGAATTTAATATTTTTCAAATCTCCATTGGTAGACAAAAGATAGATAGGTAGAGACTGCATCAGAATCATAGCCAGTGGTATGGAATGACCCATATGGGTGGTATCCTGAACATAGGTGCTGAGAGCCGTATGTTCGGTAGAGCCGCCAAAGCCCTTCTTTAAACCGGAATTTACAAACTGCTGATAGGTGTAATAATTGAGATAATTGATTAATGCGGAATACACCAGTGGACTGTTCCACGTTTCAAACGTTCTGATTAAGGCATAGCCGTATTCATAACGGAGATGAAGGCAGTAACTTCCCTGGAGACTTCCCGGAGTAAACCCATGTAAGAAGCCGAATCTGTTTTTTGCAATCCCGTTCCAGCCCACCACATTTCTGGAATGCTCATATAGAAAATAGTTATGTTCGTGGCGAAAACTCATCAGATAATAAAATACCTTTTTTTGAAGTTTCCTTACCAGATTTTTTTTCCTGGCAACAGGGATATTTAAATACTCAGCGAAAGTTATCAACATCATACACGCCCCGCTGCTGTCCCATCCATTATGGTCACATTCCAGAAAACCGAACCTGTTTTGTTCGAGCAGTGGCTGGAGATGCCGGCAGATAATATCTTCTGCTTTTTCAAGGTGCGTCGTTTTTTCAGTTAACTCATACAACACAAGGAAACTCAAGGCAGAAAGGGCAATCCCCGGTGCTATTCCCCTGTTATATCTGTGAGCCTCCCGTGAGTAGCCCGGTGTACCGTCGGGCGAAAGAGCATTTGGATATGTCCCAAACTTCTTTTCAATTGGAAGGAGGAACTCTTCACAGTTATACAGGATGCGTTCAACAATTCTCTTGTCCTTGCTGTACCCTTCCAGAAAGCACCGTGCCAGAAAATAGTTGACAATTCCCTGGTCAACCATGAAAATCTGCTGACCGCCATAGTGGTCCTGAAAATGTCCATTCAGGGCATTGTATCCGTTAATCCATGCACCCTTTAATGGCCCTTCCATAATCTGGAAGCCGTTTTTCTTCAATCCAAGGACGGCATTGACAATCTGGTCTGCCTTTTCAACAGCCCACTTTTTCCCATGGTGGTAAAGAGCATATGCTGCTATAGTATTGTAGCCGTTACCCCAGCCGATTTCTAATTGTTGGATGTTATCCTGAAAATGCTCCAATCTGATTTGTTTCTGCTGTTGTTTGCCGAAAATGATTTCATACAGTTCCTTATATCGCAGGGGTTTTCCTTTCAGGGCATATCCGTAAGGGCCGCCTTTCTTTGGTTCCTTAAGAACGTTGTAGAAACCCACATGGAACATACCCATGTTATTTTTCAGGTCCACCCACAGGTCAGGGTCCTGAATGTAACGCTCCCAGTTTTTAATATACTGCGAATAGGAAAAACGCGGCGGTTCTATACTATTCGGTTGTTTTAGAAAGGCAATCTCTTCCTGTTTCAGAGACGGGTCCCAGATATTTTCATTTCGCTGTTCAATAATAACCTCTCCAGTGATTGTTTCTCCCGGCCAGAGATTGACAACTCCATCTTTATAGGCAGGAGGGAAACCTGACACCAGATACTGATATCTGGTACGGGTAGTGCCTATCTCCTTACTCTTCTGGTCAACAGCCAGAGACATCTGACGTATCCCGTATTCACTGTTGTATACGGCACGCCACCGGAATGTTTTTTCTCTTAAGGTATAACCGGAATAGACACCCTGCAGCAGCCTGAGAGCATCTGCATTCTCAGGCGGCTCAAAACCTGAAAAGAAAAAACCGATGGGAATATCTCGTTTTGCTTTACATTCAAAATGATATCTGACGACAATACGCGGCTCCCTTTTATCAAGTTGATACTCAATGGAAAACTCTCCAATATCCGCGACGCTATCACTGAGGACCAGAGTATCTTGCCGCTGATGCCTCCTTTTAAGTACAAGTGTTTTTACCGGACCAGCGGCTTCCTGCCAGAACTTCACATGATAATGAATATGCCCGAGATTGCAATATCTGTCTCCGCATTTATATTCCAGTTTTTCAAATTTTAGAGTATCTTCAGGCACTGTTATCCGGAAAAAACTGTTTTCCTGTTTCATTACGCTCCTCTATGGATATACTTCTTAAGGCAGCATTATGTGAAAATCCTTGCAATGAAACTTTTCTTCACTACTATAGCCTTATACGGACACACCTCAAAACAACACAGACAATTTATACACTTTTTCCTGTTAAATTTCAAGTCCATTGAGATTGCCCCTACGGGACAGACCTGTTTACAGGCATAACATTTCTGGCACAGATTGAAGTCTATCACAGGTATCGCCTTAAACTGTCTGCCGAGAAGTTTCAGAAATGGTCTGAAGATTCTGCTGGAGAGGATGGTGGCGGCTCGTCGTCCGGGCACATTAAAGTCTTTTACCGGTGTAAAACTGTCACCGACAATCTCCACCTCAGGCAGTCCATATTTCCTCTTGTGTATCTTCAGGTAAGGGATGTTCTCCGGTCTGATGCCTATAAGTTGACAGCATGCCATATCAACTGCAACCGCATCCCTGCCGCCTATGAGGTAACCTGTATCTCTCAACGTTCCTGATGCGGGACCGCCTCCTTCCATTGATACGACGGCATCCACTATATTGAAAGAGACATAACCCTTAACTGCGCGGTAGTAGGCAATGAGAAACTCTGAAAAGTCATAAGGTGAAACGAATCTGCTGTGCAGGAAACTCTTGTGGAACCCGGGTATAAGCCCGTAGAGGTTTTTTACCGCGGCGGTTATGGTCGTTAACCCGTGAGTCTTCAGTTTGGCTATGTTGACTACACTGTGTTCCTTGAGGTAGTCCGTAACAGGGACCTCTACCTTTTTCCCTTTACGTTCACCACCTTTCCCTTTTTGGGATATAGGTCTGTGGTGGGGGTAGACATCCAGCATAAAGGAACCACTGAACTTTACCAGAGGGGTGTCAGTATCCTCTGAGACCTTTTCAAATCCGCATGTCTTCCAGTATAGTGAGGCGGGTTTTTTTACGCTTGCAGGGCTGTCGCCTATGATATTACCGGGGTTTTTGAGATATCTTACAACTCCCTCCAGAACCGCAGGGTGTGTTGTCACGCCTTCTTCCGGTGTCCTGTCTGAAAGCATGTTCGGCTTGAACAAAATCTTATTGAGTGGATTTTCACTTACACCTGTCAGTAGAAAGACTTTTTTGACTGCATCCTTAACGGTATCCTCATCATAGGAAGGACATTTTACCACCGCAACCTTTTCTTTCACGGTGAACCCCTCATCTTCCGGCAATCTCCATAAGTTTCTGGCCGTAGGAGATATATGTCCGGTAGGTTGTTTCAGGGTCACCCACCTTTCCCTCGTGTACGATACTTGCCAGGTGCGGTTCTATTGATACGAATCCGTCATATCCGGACTTTTTGAGGTCGGCAAGTACATCTTTTACCTTTGCATCTCCCTCACCAGGATAGGTTGCCTTTTCTCCTCCAGACCTGTAGTCTTTTATGTGCACGTATTCAATGAGGGGCTTGAGCCTTAAATAAAATTTCCATGGGTCTCCTGTCTTGTGAGCAACAACATTACCTGTATCATAGAGGAGTTTGAAGGCCGGGGAATTCACGCCTTCATATAGTCTTATCATATTCTCAGCACCTAACCCTCCCCATCCGTTGCAGTTTTCGTGTGCAAGTATAATGCCTGCATCTTCCGCCATCTTTGACAGTTCCTTCATACGCCTTATCGCCTCACTTTTCCATCCTTCATCTGTCAGCGGATTCTCCTTGTTGTTGGGCCATGACATCACCCGGATGTATTTTGTCTGAAACCTGTGCATCCTGGGGATGGCTCTTTTCAGTTCGTCAACGTCCTTTTTGAAGTCCCCGGATATCTCTGTAGCCCAGTTTGCAATGGCGCTTGAGAAACAGGATACCTTCAGTCCGGATTCTGTAACCTTGCCGTAAATCTCATCAGATTTTGTGTCTGAAACCATCGTGAGGTTTTCACCGTCAATGTTGCGAAGTTCCATATACTCCCATCCAAGTTCCTTATGTGCCTTTATCTGTGCCTCTATTGCCTGTCCTGCCTCATCACTTATCCCTGAAAATTTCATTTTGCCCTCCTGTCCTTTTTTTGGGTTCTGCCAAACTTGGCTATGCTTTTGTTTTATTTCTTTCTCCCTCTCCATTGAGGGGAGAGGGGTGTCGATGCGATAAAGTTTCACCTTGTTCGCCTCCCCCTT
>CAYOYL010000001.1:0-6518 GCA_964408175.1 uncultured bacterium | reverse complement strand
AATATGTGCAATAAAAAATGTCAATAGCAATTTTTTTGGGCAGAATGGGTCTGAAAAATCTTTCCGTACCGGCATTTTGACAATCTGTAACATTATGTGCTAAAGTTCAGCAGGTTAAGAGGTTCAATCTGTCTATTTCTTTGTTCATATTAGACTACAGGGGGGAAAATGGAAGAGAAAAAGTCTGTGCTTGAAGAGGTTTTGGATAGGGTGAGGCTGCTTTTGCCTTGTGTCGGATTTCTTCTGGTTTTTAACGTATGGGCAGTTGCTGCCGGAAACAACCTTCTGGGTTCGTATGACTTTGCCTCAGGGAAAGGGGTGAACCTTGAGGTCAAGGTGGTACCTGAAAACCAGTTTACCGTTGGCAACTACGATGGATACCGTCTGCTGAAGGTTGTGCCTGCGATAACCACGCCTGTAGAAATCAGGGACGGTCAGCACCGTCCGGAGTTCCCTAACATCAACCTTGAGAAGGCAGGAAAGAAGCAGGATATCAGGCTTAATCTTACCCTTTTGAATAAGGGAGCACTGGGCATCCAGCCGGGAAAGACTGAGAATGTCATGGTTGTTCTGGAGGTGTACGATGTTGGCTACACAGGCACATTTGGCAGTCATCATTTCAGGATTTACGGCAATGCCAAAAACAGGGGGGATGGATTAGCCCATGGAATTACCAGCGGTTCCAACTGGGGGAAGATGCCTATGACGCAGGCACGCATCAGAAGGCGTCCTTACCTGCTGAAGAACACCTTCCTGAATGGTAATGCTAAAGGTGCAAAGGGAGCTGACATATCCATTGAGGTCATCAGTAGTTTGCTTCTGCGTTCAGTCTCACTCTACAGGGTGGATATGGCTGACTATAACCTCTTTGAGGAACGTCTGAGGGAACTGAATGCGATACAGATTCCTCTTCTGAGAAAAAGAGCCATCTCTGAGGACCTTGCACAACAGACTATGATGATGTCTTTTTATCTGAGCGGTTCATCCTATGCGGCTGGCAGACAGGGAAGAGGAATAACAAGAAACGCAGTCTCTATTGAAAAGGCGGAAGAAAGGGTACTGAAGGCAATAGAAGAGATGGAGACAGAGAGCGATAATTTTTATTTTGAGGGCAGGATATCTGCTGCCATGGGAGACAGGGAGAAAATTGAAAGGGACCACAGAAAGATTGTCAAACAATCTGAAGGGATAGACAGGATGCTTACCGACATTGCCTCTTTAAGCGAACAGACAGCAGCACTTGCCATGACCGCTGTCAGACGAGAGGAGAGGTACTGGTGGTTTTCACCCCTGAGGACAAGCCAGTCACCTGTGCCCTTCGTCGGCGGCAAGATAAACCCGCAGGAACGTATAATCTTTTGCAGAGGCGAAGGAGGCTATGAATACAGACATGACTGGAAGTTGCCCTATGCCAGAGCAGCAGGTGTCAACCTCAACCCTCTGGCATATATGTATCCTGCACTTAACGAGGACCTTCGTTCATTTGCCAGTTACAGGAGTGATGATACACGCCAGGCAGCCTTCTCTCAGTTGTACATGAATGACATAGGCAGTTCTATCTGGAGTTACCGCCACACCCACATAATCCCTTTCGGCGAGTGGTTCAAGAAAAAGCACGAGGGTAAGACAGACATCTGGACATGGACCAGTGCCGGAGAGGCAAAGGGACAGCTCAATGTTTTCAACGATGAGGTAAGGCATCTGTTTGTCAACCACCACAGGGAGATAGCACGCCGCCAGCGTTTCACATCAAAATGGAATCTTCCGTGGATGGCAGCAGAATGTATGCAGTTTTACGGGGGACGTGAGAATGCCTATTCCCCTTCTGCAGTCAAAAAATTCAGGCAGTACCTTGAAGGTATATACGGCGATATAGACAGGATGAATACCGAGATTGGGACAGACTACAAAGACTTTGCTTCAGTCAACCCTCCACCGGATATGGGGGTTGTGCTGCGCCGCCGGCCAGGTCCTCTGGACTATCACTTTGAACGCTTCCGTCGGCAGGGTCCCGTGGACATCTTTGATATGGTTGCAAAGGCAATGAAAGAGGAAAATCCTGAATTTCAGAGCTGGTTTGAGTCAATGGCGCGTTTTGACCTGACCCCTGCACACGGGCTGGATACATACAATATGTTCAGGGTATCCGATATGGGTTCAACCCACAGTCAGGGTGAGTTCAACCCCATCTGGAATATGTCGGTACGCAGGTATTTCCCCGGCACTGTCTATGGTAAGCAGG
Organism: uncultured bacterium; assembly: GCA_964408175.1. Classification (GTDB taxonomy): domain Bacteria; phylum Ratteibacteria; class UBA8468; order B48-G9; family JAFGKM01; genus JAFGKM01. Next base: position 4,276 of record CAYOYL010000001.1, on the reverse strand, counting down.
AACACCTTCCCCAGGAGAACGAGTGCAACTGTGACCCGGAGGTGGAGATGTTGCGCGCAGCCACCCACGCAGGCTGGAACCTTGAACTGATATGCGGCAACCGTGCACTGGGGTTGTGGGGGGCACCAGCAGGCTACCGCCGCGCCCTTGAGGCATACGGTCCTTATCTGCACGATGGACGGGATGATGTTGTTCCCTACAGGAATAACGGCGAGTCGGCGGTATTCCGTAAGAGGGCGGATATGTGGCTGCCTCTCCTGAACAACCTTAAATGGAAACACCCGAAGGTTGGGATGCTGTACAGTACAACCACCCAGATTATAGGCTGGCCCTATCAGGAGATAGAGTTTGAGGGTCTGAATCTGCACCAGTGGCTCTTCTACTCCTCAACACCCTATTTTGTGGTGCATGAGGATGCCATTGCCGATACGCGGGAGAGCCTCGGAGACTACAGGGTGATATTTGTTCCGTATGGAACCCTGACCCAGCATGAGATAAGCAGAAAATGGCTCAACTGGGTGCGCATTGGGGGTGTTCTGCTTTCCAGCGGGCCCTTCGGAGTCTATGACCAGTTTGGAAGGGAAGACCTGACCGTGCTCAAGGCGGTCTTCGGCGACAGCCTGAAGATAAAGCATGCCAGTGACGAAATCGCCCGGGACGGCAACAACCGTCTTGACAGGGATTCTATTGAGTACCTGCGGAAAAACGGGATATACGATGTTGAGAGCATATCCGGTTGGTTCTGGAATGTAACCTGTGATAATCTGCCGGAGACTGCCAGCGTTCTTCTGCGGCTTGAGGACGGACGGCCTGTACTGTTGAGTGGCGACTACGAGGGCGGCAGGGTGATGTTCAGCGCCTGCGGAGCATTTGCCAACCAACTGGGGACATTATACATAAACCAGTTGAGAAAGCGCATCACGCCTTTCGCCCAGCCGACAAAGCAGTACGGTCTGCTCAGTTTTCCCCTTACCGATGCGGCACATCACCTATACTTTATGGTGATAAACTACGACCTGTTCAATAAGGTACGCGACACCATAAGACTGGATGCCGCGGTACGCAGGGTGGTAGATGTTGGCATTGACCACGGTTTCCCCGTTCCCTTCAGCAGTGATTCTACCACAACGTCCATAGACATTGAACTGCCGCCAGGACGCAGTGCACTGCTTGACCTGGGGTTTGAGGCAGATATGACGTGGAAGGTTACCCAGATTAATGAAGACTCCGGGGTTGTCCCTGCTTCTGTACCGGACATATACACCAACAGACTCAGGGAGATTGCCGCCTCTTCTCTTCCGCCGGATGCCAGACGAGAAAAATGGGCACTGACAGCACTTGCCCGACGGTGGGCTTCACGCGGGGTTGTAAACAAGGCTGAGGAGCATCTCAGGATGGCTGAAGGGATAAAGGGCGAACCCGAGTTTGTCAGTTTTGATGGTGAACGTGTCAGGGCAAAAAGGGCTGCCGAACCCATTACCGTTGACGGCAGCCTGAAGGACTGGGCAGGTCATGAGACCTATTCACTGAAGGGTTCGGCTACCTCCGGCGGTCTCTTCCGTGCTGCATACGACGACCGCTTTCTTTATCTTGTGGTTGTGGCAAGGGCGAACAACGTCAAGGAACTGGGGGAAGAAGGTACAGGGGTAAACTGGGTGTATGGATGCCACGGCGTGGACGTTTCACTGAGCCCCTCTGATACATCAGGCGGGGTCCCTTCAGGGCTGGTTGACAACCAGATGTATGACGGATTCAGCCGTCTGACATTTGAGGTCAGCGGGCGGATGAGGGCTATGCCATTCACTGTTCCGGGTCCGGGCAATGCCCTAACGGTGACCAGACGTATGGATGAAGGCTATGTTATGGAGATTGCCATACCACTTGAGGACTACTACATCCTGCCTGTGAAGGGGGCTTCTATCGGCTTTGACCTGGGACTGAAAGGGGCTACGGGTACATTCAGCCGGTATGCAAAGCGTCAGTCAGGAGACAAGGAGAGCAAACGGCTTGCAAGGCTCTACTTTGAATAGTAATAGCAGCCTGATTAGTGCATCCGCAGGTTCCTTTCATACGGAGGTCCGACCTCCGTATGCTTGACAGGGAAGGGAAAGTATGGTAAGAATATAAGCGGGAGGTGAGAGAAAATGGAAAGACATAAAGGGTTCACCCTGATAGAACTGCTGGTGGTGGTAGCTATCATAGCGATACTTGCAGCGATGCTTCTACCTGCACTCTCTCAGGCAAGAGACAAGGCAAGGTCAGCGGTATGCATGAGCAACCTGAAGCAGATAGGACTCAGTGTTTTTATGTATGCAGGTGACTATGATGACAGGCTGCCGCGTTCTAATTCCAATGCATCCTGTTCTTCGTATGCATATCAGGGAGGATGGCCGGCGCTGATAACACTGGGATATATGGCCCCTAAGGTCTGGTCATGTCCCGGAGACAGGACAAGAAACCGCGGCGGCGGGCTCTGGCCGGGAAGTTCATCTGCCTGTGTTGAGAAAAACTGGTACTGGTATCCGTATTCGTGGACTCCTGCCAATCCCAGTTACATATGGAACGCAAGGGTTGGTTGCAGTGCACCAATGTGGAAGATATCAAGGATGAAGTATTCATGGAACGATATTATTGTTGCTGAGGCTGAGATGCATGCGAATAGCATTTTTTATTATCACAAGGGGAACTATCTCTATAACCTGCTTATACCATACGGCGGTTCTATCCACTGGACGTCACAGCACCATGGAGACAGGCTCAACTTTCTTTTTGGCGACGGCAGTGTGAGGTCTATGTCACATAATGACCTTTACTACTGGTACTTCGGAGAGAAAAAGGACTTTCAGTAAATACTGTATCTTCAGGTTGGCCTTAATCAATCAGAAATAATTATAGGGGATGGGGGGAAGATGGGAAAAAAAGGAATAAAGACTGCTTTTTTTTATCTCCTTGTAACCTTTCTGTTTTTTGTCAGACCGCAGGGGTTGTTTACTGAGGATAAAGGAGAGGATTTTTTCTGGCGGCTGGGTGTGGGAACCTACGGTACGCCGCCGGCAGGGGCTGATGAGGATACGGTGTTGACCCATGCCCGGTTTGACTGGCAGATGATAGCCTTCGGCAGCCAGGTGGATATGCCGAACATCAACCGGTCTCTGAGTCTCAATCCAGAACAGAGGTTTCTTGTTCGGCTCTGGCCCCGCAGCGGCAGTGACAACTTCCTGGACTATCTGTACAGGCAGGATGTCAGGGAAAGAATAGACAAAAATATCTCAGAACAGGTGCACCGTGTACTGAATGAGATATCATCCCCTGAACAGGTAGTTGCTTTCGCGTTCCTTGAAGAACTTCCTGACCGCTGGCATCCATTCTGGAGAGGACGTACCGATGAACAGATACTCGCCATTCTTAAACCCTACAGGGCAGAGATTGAAAAGGAACTGGGGCATCCGCTGGTATATGATGAAAAAACGAAAGAGTGGTTCTGGGACAGGTTTGCAGAGAGTATGGATAAGATTCATACTGCTATACGTAATGAAGCAGGTAAGAACCGCCTGATACTTTTCTGGTGCCGTTTTGACTGGTTCAGCGTTGATATACTAAAAAAGATAGTTCACCCCGGCGGTGCTGATGGTGTCTTTATCTATGTGCTCAAGCCGGGACGATGGGAAGAACAGGTTAAGACTGTCGAAGAGAACCACTGGCCGTTTTTTTCACAGTTGTCGCACTGCACAGGGATGAAACAGGCCGGTTGGAAAGACTGTGCGGACCTGCCAAAAATCAGGTCCCGGTATAACCTCGGCTATTTCTTCTACGGGTGTGGTAATCCTCTGAGACCCCACTTTTTTGACAATAAGGCTGTGGACCCCGTGAATAACGTACGCCGTTTCTCAGGCCCCGTACATCTGCGCTGGTTTGCCGCCTCTCAGAATCTGAGATGGGATGTTTTCAAGAGCAACATTGCTTTTAAACCGCTGGTTGATTTTCGCCCGACGGGCAAAAAGGCAGGTGATGCCGTTGACCTGTATGCGGTAATTCCCAACCCTCTGCTTGAAGGTCATTATTCAGACAAGGAAGACCAGAAGGTTACAGACGTGGTTGTAACCCTGAAACTGCCTGACTGGCTTAAGGTTGATGACGGCAGTGCAGTTGTGGAGATGGGGGAACTGGGTCCTTCCCGTCACCGTGCTCCGTCTCCTGAATCTGTAGCCGTTGGACACTGGGTCCTGCATATTACAGGGAAACCGGAGGCAGGTAAGCCCGTTGAAGTTGCGGTAAA